>CAZZWA010000207.1:0-3756 GCA_964657555.1 uncultured Microcoleus sp. | reverse complement strand
GCAGGTTTAGCCACAGCTTTGTCGCTCAGTCCTATATATTTCTCTAGTAGCATTAATAACTCACTTTCTCCAAACGGCTTTGTCAGGTAGTCAGTTGACCCTACCATCCGAGCTCTGACACGGTCAATAAAGCTATCTTTGCCAGTCAGCATAATGATGGGTGTCTGCCGAAAGGCTGTGGACTTGCGAAGCATGGCACAAATCTCGTTTCCATCCAGCTTAGGCATGGCTATATCACAGAGAATTAAATCCGGCTTGAGCTGGAAGACAAGACTTAGAGCGTTGAGAGGATTGCTAATTGCCGTGACTTGGTAGCCCTTAGCTTGCAGGATATACTCTACAGTCTTACCGATTGCCAAATCGTCATCAATACAGACAACATGAGGAACAATAGCTGTCTCAAGAGGAGCAGGTGTCAACCCGATACCTACTTCGCTTGGTGGACTTTGAAGTTGCACCCAGCCCTGTTGTATGTAAGGATATATTGCTCTGGCCACTGTTAAGATGTCCCGATTTAGATAGCGAGCTAACTGGCGTAAAGACGTTTTGCCGTCAGCAAAAGCGTCGAGAGTATTAAAAGTGTTTTTGGGCAGGGTCGCCCTAACCTGATCATTATCAGCAATCACTGGACACTGATTGGGAGACTGAATGTGAGGATGAAACTGCTTCCATTCCTGTACCTGTTTCATAATTTTCGTAACCAAAGGAGCAATTTCCAACGTCGTCAGTTGGGGTTCCAGCGCTGGCCCCATATCGAAGATAAAAGACCCTTGGTGAAGGCTAAGAAGGTCAAACAGAGTTTCATGCACCATACTTTGGATGATGCTGCGTCCTTGTGCTGGTGTCAGGACATGATTTTCCAGCAGTGCCCATAGGTAGCCATATTCAAGCGCATTTGTAGCAGCGATCGATGGGACTTTTAGGCTGTCTAGAGCAGCCTTGGCTTTGTAGCGGCGGAGGTAGTCACCCAAACGCAACAAACTACTATCGCTATCGGCTGCATAGACAATTTGTCCATTGAGGAAGAAGACAAACCAAAAAGGCCTTGATTGGCGCGCTCTACCTTCGTGGGAAGAGCCAGCATGCCGTGTTCTTACTCTAGACACATCGCCACTAACGCTGCTAGCAGGGGAGCCGTATGCCTCTACGAACAGTTCACCCGTTCGCTGACCCAATTCGATCAGTTGCAGGATGCTGCGAATATCAATTTCACTTAACGTTCCCTGCATGTAACGAAAACGCGCTCCTAAAAACCGTTTGAAGAATCTAAGTTAATTCTGACCATCGTTTTTTAAGGATTTGAAGCACCGCATACCTGCTATAAAAATTTCTACAACAGACCTAGAGTAGTACAGTGCAGAACAAATTCTCTCTCTTGGCTTGCTAAAGAGCTCCTGCCCTTTCTCTGACAGTTGACTCTCTCAAAAGCCAGTAAAAATTGCGATCGCCTTTCAACACAAGACATTAAGCACTGATATTCAGACATATTCAGTTTAATTTAAGACTTGACATTGCGGCAGAATACCCACTAGATCGGGGTAGGATGATGAAATTTTGCTTTTTGTCTAGACCGAGCATTTTGCTGGAGAGAGACTTCAGCCTAATTGACTTGAGCGGAGCACTTTCACAACTGGGTTCTAACAGGTTAGGATTACAGGCATGTAGCCTTGCTCAATAGCGTCTGGGAGTTGGTGTAACCAGAGTCTTGGTTGTCGCTCCTGAGCGATCATCATCGTTACCAAGCATTTTGGTTGAAAACTCCCGCTAAGGGTGCCACTATGGATTTAAAACTCGTAACATTATGTAACAGATGGACATGAAATGTAATTATGACTAGGCACTCAGGAGAATGTTACTGAGTCCAAAATGAAGAGGCTTTGTTGTTTTGCTAAGGTTGTATTCCTAAACAGAGTTAATCCAAAATACTAAATTATCAGGAGAGGCAACGTCCGAAGGTACAAAATGTAACGGCTAACCGAGACATGTTTCTACCCTACGGCAAGCAACACTAAGGGCATCTACACAGCTAGGCAAGAATATAGTAGAGCAGAGTGCGCGAGCACTAACGCTGGCGCGTAAGTAAATGGGCACAAGACACGTCAAGAGGACATCAGTGTGCTGTATCTAGCAGAAGTACAAAAGCAGAAAACTGGGATAATGGGCTTTAAAATTGAGCTCAAGCTGCTGGCTTGTCAGCGGACTGACCAGAGTTGGAATGCCGTAGAAGAAGTGATTCCTGCGCCATCGGAAGAAGCCAATAAATATGAAAATGGGGCGCTGGTGCTAATCGAAATGGGGTCTAACCGGCAAATACAAAGGACTGAGCCAGCCGGACGTTCATTGGTCAGCCGGTTAGAAAATTTCTCCCGTCAGCTGGATAAGGCTAAAAAACAGGAAGAGGAAATTGAACAGTGGAAGCAGTCCTTGACCTTTCAAAGTCAGGAGCTGAACAAGCGCGAAATGGAAATGGAAGCGCGCTTAGATCAACTGCAACAACTAGAAGAGGACTTTGAACGCCTAGAGCAGCGACGGCAGGAGATAGAGAGTGCGCAAGAGGAAACAGAAAGACTAAGGGAAGAGTGCGAACGTAACCGCCAAGAGATGGAGGGAGCTTGGGAACACCTGCGGGGTGAGCAGCGACGCTGGGAGGAACGACTGGCTGAGTTTAAGCAATCGCCAGGATTAGATGAGGCTCAAGCCAGTAGAATTAAGGATCAACTCAATCGCCTATCCGAAGCGATCGCTCCTACAGAAGCAGTGCGGGAGCAGCTCAATTCGGCTTTTGAAGTGGTAAACGGACAGCAAGAGGTACTAAATTACCACTGGCAGAATCTGGAGCAGCAACGACAAGCTGCTGGGGAGTTGCAAACAGAAGTTGAGCGGCAGGATTCAGAACTGCAAAATCTCAAGCAAGAGTGGCAGCAAGTGCAATCTGCCCTAGAGCAAGCAAAAGTTGAGTTAAAGGTGCAGCAGCATGGCTTGGATCTCAAGCAGGATTCAGCAAGTTTGCTGAGTATCAGGCTGCAGAACCAAGATGAGCTGTATGAGCAAGTTGCTCGTCTAGCCACCACCGCAGAAGGTGTCACAATTAGCCAGCAGCTCGATATCCAAGCGCTAGAGCAGATGCCCTTAGGAGAATTACAGGCCAAAGTGCAAGATCTACAGCATGAATTGGAAAAAGTGGTGCGGTTTGTCAATGACCAAGAAGAAGAGCTGACTTTGCAGCACCAAGACATTGATCAGTTGCAACAGAAGATCGACCAAGCTAGTGAATATGACCGTATGGATCTAGAAAACCAGCTAGCAGAAGAGCAAGACCGTTACCAGATGCTCGACCAATCCCTTGTAGATCAACGCCGAATTCTGAGGGAGCGAGAAGAAATTCTCCATCAACATGCCCGCATCCTGCGACGAAGGCAAGGAATTGTCGAAAATGAGGCAAGAGATCACCAGAAGATTAACTTGGGGCCAGTTCTCACCCAACTAGAGACGCAAAGACAAGAACAAGCCGAGTATTTACAAAAGCTGGAAAATGAGATTGAGCAGATGCGCTCCAGCATTGAACAAGCCCAAGAGATGATTAATCATCTAACAGGGAAGTCAGAGGTCAAGCACAAAGAGTTACAAAGCAGGGAGCAGAGTTTGCAGAGCTCAAGAGTAGCGACAGCGGAACTCTGGAGCAAGGTGAACTTTTACCAAGAAACGTTGCAGCCGATCCAGGATGGCCTCGATAGTAGCCGCCAGAAGTTGGAGGCG
>CAZZWA010000206.1:0-10265 GCA_964657555.1 uncultured Microcoleus sp. | reverse complement strand
TCCCTGCAAGTACCGAGCGTAGCGACGGTTTAACCTCGCCGAAGGCGGTGCCGGACTGCTGAAGCAGGCGGTGCAGTTTCAACCCGATCTGCTGATTTCAAATCAGATGTGCTTTGGAGCGGCAAACCTTGGCGTGCCTGCGGTCGTCGTCGCCCATAGTGACGTCCTGAGCTGGGCAAGGGCCTGCAAGCTGGCCGCCCTGACCCCGACACCCTGACTATCCAAACACCACAACTGACCAGAAAACTTTCCTCTGGGAAACCATAGACACAACAAATTAGCGCCTCTCTCACTTCCATTTTGGCAGGTACACCAAAATACAGCTAGTTTCACACTATTTTGGCACCTACACCAAAACAGCGCTCTAGGCACTGCAAAATAAGTATTCATTACTTTTATTGCCCAATACTCCTTACCGCTTCCAGCGAGTTCAGCAGCCACGTAAGACCACCATCGTGTTAATCCCTCGCCTAGTTTCTCAGGGCTTTACTTGGCTCACTCTGGTGAGTGCCAAGCTACTCACTACACCACGCATCACTACCAAGGTAGCTAAGAGCATCGCTCTTTCTTGAGGCTTACCACTATATTACAGCAATCCACCCGGAAATTACTGGCATCCGCAGTCCGGAGCGATCGCCTGCTAACTTCACTTGCGCTACCAGGGAAAGGGGTGAATGTTCTTTCAAGCTATGCCCTATTCTGGTTCATTTGGCATAACCTCTAGGCTCTGCTTTTCAAACCTTAACAGTATCGCCTGAATGTCTTGCAAAGCTTGCTCTACAGCTTCTAGGCGTTTACGGTTAGCCCACTGTTGGTACGCTTCCTCGACCTGTGGCTCAATTCCTAACCCCGTGTTGCTTGACACGCGCCCGATGTGCTGGTGATGGGTAAATTCTGGGTCTAAGCCACTACGGGGTGGTCTGGCACGGCGTTTAGGGTTGCGCTTGAAAATCGGCTCATGGGCTTGCCACTTAGCATACACGTACTCACCTACGAATCCTTTTGGGTAGCGACGGCGAACTGTGTACTCATGAATCCATGCCCCTGGTGGTGATAGGTCGCTATGAGTGGAGTTGCGATCGCTCTGACATTAAACGCTGGATGCCGTCTAAGATTTTTTCCAGGTCTACTTCTGGCTGGTTCATGGCGACTAGCGGGGGTTATGCCTTAATCTGTTTCATAAGCGCATAACCTTTGGCGGCGCTGCCCCCAACACCTGTTCATCCGTTACCTCAAGATATTTTTGCAACTGCTCTAAGTTCCTGTGACCGCTAAGCTCCTGGATGACCCTCAGCGGTATTCCGGCATTTGACATTTGTACGTTAGTAGGTTACTAGAAATTTTGGTATTAGATTAAGGTAAGGTTATAAAGCACATTAGATTTGTGAGCGTAACTACATATTTCAAGGAATTTTCAACTAGGAGACAGGGTTTTAATTTTGCGTCCTTTTTATATAACCGGAAAGGTTGGCATGATTTGTGGTATAGAAATTGGACAACCTATTCGATGGATTATTAAAGTAGACGGTGATGAAAATATTGTCGTATCGCTGAGCGAAAAAGAGTTTCAAGCGCTCAATTAGAATATAGAGTAACTTTAGGTGGTTCCAGGTGGCGAGTTACTAATGCCTAGTTCTTTTTTGCTACGTTTTAACTGTTTCCAAAGCGCCTTAATCTTTCTATATGCTTCTTCTGGCGAAAGTTTCCCAGATGTTTCCAAAGCAGTAATATAGCCAACTTTGTGATTAAATTCCTGAAGGTTAGCATTAAAAACTAGATTTTCAGGTTTAACTTGACCACGGTAGCCAGCACGAGGCAACAAAAACTTGTCTAGATCGCCTTGATTAGGTTGTTCCATTGATTTACCTTCCATAGCAGCATTCTTAAATAGGTGTAAGTGAAATCAATTTATGCACTTAATAAGGTGGAACCGACAGCTAACCAATTACTATAATCGGGCAAACATGTAATAACACTCGTAAAAGTACGGTTATTTTTAGGCTAATCGCTCCTCACCGTTTCTCTATCAGGTATAGACTTTACGTCAGCTAAATCCTTTTTCCTGACTGGCTCAAGCACTCCTTGGATTCACTTGCGCTACCAGAGAGCGGGGAGACTCTATGAGAGCGCAGAAGTTTCCCACGGCGTGTCTGCCGTGGGATGAGCGCGATCGTATTAGATGGATGTTGTGGCGGTTAAGCAGCAGATGAATCGATGTCGAGTTGAGTTACACCGTGTTGGGTAAGCAGAGATTCGATTTCTGGACGCTTCTTACCGCGTGGGCTGATGTTGTTTGCGGCTGCCAGCTTCTGTAGCTGCTGCCAACTGAGGCGAGTGTAGTCCGGTTCTTTTGAGCTTTCGCTCACCACCTCCTTTGATTCAGTTGGGGTGAAATCTGTTGCCGTGACAACGATTATTTCATCAGGTACCACCACGGCTGTGGTTTCTATGGCATCGTCGTTGTTGGGGATTGGCAGGAGTGTAGTTTGGGGTGCAGGGGTTGTAGGGGGTGTAGGTGGTTCGTCGTTGCCTGCACTTAACTGGGCGATGGGTTCGGAACCGAATAGGCTGGTGATTGTCTGTTCGTAATTCGCAAGTTCATCCGGGCAAACGGCATTGATTTCCGCGATCGCCTCGGCTACCAACTGCGCCGCCGATTCCATTTTCGACTCAACACTACCCAAGCGTTGCAGGTGTGCTTGAATTTGGCGCTGCTGTTCCTGAAGGGATTCGATTTGAGCCTGGATTTCAGCGTAAAGGGCGTGTTGGTTGGAAATGATTTGGTTAAGTAACATGAGTTTTATCCTTATATTTGGTCTGAAGCGGCTGTGGCGGTAGTTTGTAGGGTTTGTTTACCGCCTGTAGACACTATTGTATACAAGTAAAAACAGACTGTCAACAGATTTGTAGACAAAATTTTGAACAATACCCTACTATGTAGACAGCAACGTATACAGAGGTCTACAAAATGGCTAACAGTAAAGTAATTTCATTTCGTCTTAACGATGCCGAAATTCAAGCTCTAGAAGCGCTTCAAACTGAATCGGATGATAGTTCGCTTAACAAAACTGCTGCAAGACTGTTAAGGGAGATTCTTGGCACGTCTACAAACCTGTCTACGTTGTCTACAAGAGTAAACAGCGTGGAAGCGTTGATTGAGGAGCGCTTAGCGGCAGCGCTAAATTCAGAAAAACTTAAAGAGATGCTGTTCGAGCATACATCTGGGCTTGGTACTGGGCTAGATGAGGTGATGGTTCAGATACAAGCCAAATTAGAGGCAATGGATCAAAGACTGGGGGAATTGAGCGCCTGAGAGATCTGGATCAATCTCTCGGGCTAAAAACGATACATCCTGACTACCAGCAGCTACGCTCAAGCATTCTCAAATCCCTCACCACGGGCAAAGGGAGCGTTGCCAGCACCTCCCCCCAGTACAAAACAGCCGTTAAAGTTTTAGACAAGTTCATCGCGGAAATCACCCTTGAGCAAGGTTCTACACCACCGTCTTTACCCACAAATATGGAGCCAGACTCACGAAGAGCGTAATATTACCAAATTATGAGTTGTTGATTTTTCGCGGAGGATGTGATTCCCATTCATTCAAAATTGCCCTGATGATCTGAAGTTCGCTACACAATCCGGTATTTAAAACATAGATAGCTAAGCGCTCAAAGATTTCAGCTAATTCAATTGCTGCTACCTCTGAAGAACGCATCACCAATACCACAAGCTAAGCCATCAGACTCGACTCTGTAGACACTGAAGATGTGTTCCCGCTCAGATATCTCGTAGCAAGTCCCAAAAATTTCTACTACCACTCTATCTTCAAGAAGATGCAGTTCGTAGGTTTTACCAAGTGTCTCTATAGCTCTGATCATATTTATTGGTAGACAAGCTGTCGCTAGTAGTAATCCAATTTTTCATAAATCTCGCGCTGCCCGGACATGATGATGGAAAATTCTTCTGGCGGCTCCTGGCATAATTGCTGGGTAAGTGCCTTGAGCAAAATCTTTAGGCATTTATGAGCATTGCTGCCTTGGATTTTTACATCCGTTGCCAGTGACAATCTACCCGACTGCTTGAGGGACAAAAACAAATCCTCTAAAGCCTCATTTTCACTTTGATTGTCTTCTTGAAAACCCAATTCTCCTTTGCACCAACCACCAATTGCAGTGCGTAAAGGCTGATGAGTGTTAATCCAGATATCTAGCGAATAAGTCTTTACGAATTCGGCTATTTCCTGAATTGGGCAGTTACTTTTAACTATCTCAGTATGTATTTGAAGTCGATTTTCATCATCTGTGCCACCTATTAAAATGTGGGTGCTTTTGAAGCTATAAAAACAAGCGATCGCCTCACTGATGTACTCTCTGTCCATTCTAAAACCTTGGAATATCGGATAAATCCCAACCTTTTACGGCTTTTTCGGCTACAGCCAGAGCAAAACTCAATGCCATAACCGCATCATCATGCTTCCCAACTGTAGCCTGCAACTTCTTTCCTTGCCTACGAAAACTCAGCAGTTCGTCAGCAAGAGCGCATCCTTCAGGGAACTCTAAAATCCGCTTTTCTAGTACTAATTGAAGTGTCGCTATCAAGACAGGCTTTGAGTCTCCAGTTGTGCGGATAGCGTGAAAATCATACCCTTCAAAATCTTTGGATAGCCTCTCAAGGTATACTTGTCCTGTCCCACCAGTAGTTTCAATTGCAATTCCTCTGGGATGATACAAATTGATTAAACTACCAATTTGATAAAGATTGTATTCGCTCGTTTGTTGCCGTTTTCGGTAGATAGCAACCACAGAATACTTACCGCCGCTTTCCTTAAGGACAATAGCCACAAAATAGTCACTGCCTACAGTTGAGGTGTCAATTCCTATAAAGTAATTAGCACTATCGTCCCTAAAATCTTCAAACTCGCCAAGAGCTGCGTCCCGAACTAAATCAGAACTGAAGACACTCACAGATGAATCAACAAACCTCAAATCATATTCTCGCAAAACTGTTTCAAAATCTGTTCCATCTTGCTGCTGACGGTATTTTAGATAGTCTGTATTTTGAGAGTAAACTGGGTGACATGACCAGTGTAAAATCAACTTAACCACACCAGCATCATCTATCCACCAAAAGACGCCGGGAATTTCTCTATAAAGCTGACCTGATGCTACCAATTTGCACAAATCTTCTACATCTCGGTCATTATCCTCGCTCAATTTTTGCCAGTACCACCCCGATTTAGCGCTCGGAGTGCTAATTATTAACTTTGTGGTTAAATCCCCCGCTAATGCCCCACTAGGGCTTGACGCTGCATAAATCTGCTCTATATTTTCACTAAAAGCTGCCTCATCAAACAAAAAATCTAGAACGCTATCATAACTTCTAGATCCTTCTTTTGAACTGTTCTTAAAATAAATTTCCCCACGCTCTTTAAGTTTTAAAAACCCTACGTTATCGTTATCTGCTGTTACATACTCTTTCAATCCACCCAACATTTGACGAGTCCTTCGTGCCAAAGCCGACGCATCCTCTTGGCTGCGTAAGAATGCCATTGAGCTATAGGCAGGTGATAAGCAAGCCCGGTGAAGAAATTTTGATGATATAGCCTGAGTAATGCCTAACTGTCTGCTTTTAACTACGATAATGTTGTTGTACTCATCCATCAATCGGCTAAGCAATGATTGATAAGGATATGGCTGAAATTTCACCATTTTACCGCCGCTGCGGATGGTACATAGACTTACAAAATCTTCCCAACATTCGGGAACCGGCTTCAAATTGTTCTCTAATTCCACCTCAAAACTGTCTTTAATTGACTTCAATTTCTGCACTAATGGGTCTATGCCCATTAGTGCCATTGACCCTCTTTTCGCCAATTTTTTCAAGCTCATCGACACTTCTCGCTAAATCTTCAATTCCTAATGCAGCTTGCCCCACCTGCAAAGCTATAAGCATTGAATCAGCACCACCTTTCAATGACTGCGCCAACCTTAGAGTGCTGATTTCTTCAATATTTAGCGTGTCTATCCGCTGTTTAAGTTTTTCCAAATATGCGGTAGATGAAGCATACAGTAAGTTGGCAGCATGGCGAAACTGAATTCTAAATTGTTCCAAGTCACTAATTATCACTCGTTCAGTTTGCTCGGTGATAATTTCTTTAGCTTTATGCAAGGCATCGTCTACAGCTGCAAGAAAGTCAGCCCGACGCTTGAGTGCCTGCACCCAAGAGCGTGATTTACCGCAAATCGAGGCAATTTCGCTCTCAGTTGCCCCACGAGCGACCAGTTCAGCAGCTTGTAATTGTAATGAATTCAGCGATTTTGACACGAAAATAATCAGCTATCAATCATTCCCAATCATACGAAATCAAAATCAATCAAGCCAAAATCATAACTGCCCCTAGCTTCGTATTTTAGGCGGGGAGTCGTCAATGATAAACAAATGCGGACTCACGTGTTACCCAGTCTACACTTGATTTAAAATCTAGGCAGAGTCACAATTCTGGCTTACAACCCACTGTCGGATTTGTTCGCGCAACTCATGGGGTAATTGCCGCGCCGCTAGCCTAAAGATGTCGGCAGGAACCTCGCACTGTCTCAACAGGGCAAGCATCTCAGCATCCTCGCAAGCTTCTAGCATTTTGGCAACATCGGCAATGGTTTCTGGCGAGTCCCATGATTTGCTCTCAGTACTGGGTATATTGTATACTTCGGTGCGTGACACCTTTTCTGTTTGGTTTATATATATAGATGGGAAAGGTGTCACGGCGGAGTGAGTATGAGTTAGCTGACTCTCTAGCATTCTTTTATTGAGTTCGGATTGCTGCTCCTCTGATTGCTGCTGTTGCCGCCGCACCTCTTCGGCTTTGTCCGCTATTTCTTTTAGTGACACCTCCCGCATCTCTTCTATAATTGCTTTAGCTCTGTAGCTGAGGCATTCGTCAATATCTGGAAGATAGTTTTCAAGTGTTTCCGGTGTTGTTATGGTGTAAGATCTGCCGCTACTGCGAGTTCTCTCACTTTGCCTGCACTCAAGCCCAAAGAAATCCGCGAATCTATCGACCATGCTTTTGACGTACTGTAGATTCTTGAAACTGCCATCACTGTTGAGTGTCTGTTTTGCTTTTGGCATCCCAATCAGGTTGAACCATTCGGGAATTTTATAGTACTCATTTACTATCGCCTGCACCCAATCATCCTGAGATGAGAAGATGCCAGCTTCGATAATCCTCCCTACCCCCAATAGCTTAAGTGCTTCTATCTTGGTGCTGGTAGACTTCCATACGTCTTGAGGGGCAAACCCAAATTCAAAGTTGTACTTTTTCTCAAACTTGAAAGTAGCATTGAATAGCTCCTCATCTTGAAATTGTTTAAGTCTCCACCGTTGATCCAGGAAATGTGTTTGGTCGAGCAGTACTGTGTAGACAAAATCAGCATTCCATGACGGTGTTTCTTCAATACCGGGCAACTGATGCTTTAGCCGTGCCTTGCGTATCTGACACTTAACCTCATAGTTTACATCCTGCTTGGCTAACTCTTGAGCTTTTTCGTAAGTGATGTCAGGAGCGCTGAAGATTTTTTCAGCCTCCCTCCTTTTAACTAGCTCCTTAACATCTTGTACCTCGTTATACTGTTCCTCATCAGGAGTGTCCACAAGGTCAATTACTCTATTTCCAGCTTGGGCGAGCGCTGTTTTTAGCGTAAGCTTGAGGTTTTGGTGTTCGTACTTTAACTCCTTGCTATCCTTGAGTGATTCAATAAACCAAGGATCGCTAGCGAACTTCTGCCCCATCTCAGTAAACATATCCATTACGAACTGGCTATTTACTAGCTCCCCATCAACGGACATGGCTTGAATTAATAGGTGTTCAATTCGCTGGTTAAGCACCTCACCAACGTTCTTCATAGCGTAAGGGCAAGGGTCTACCGTCATATTTACAAATTCTGGACATGCAACGTAAATCGGTACATTAGTATCCCTGAGTCGTGCCGATAGCTGAGTCAGTGTGTTCACACCAACTGTTCCCCGAATATCGAAACAAACGGCATCGAAATAGCCGTAAAGGTCAATTGATAACCCGCTCTCTCCACTGGGACTAAGGCTTAAAGAGTCAAGTTTCTCGGTTAAAATAAACTGAGAAGGATTACTTTGCAGATGCTTGGCTAACTCGTCATGGCTAGTTTTTCCGTCCAGCCTAAAATGCTTATGCCCGTGCTTGGTTAATATCTCGTCGGCAACTTCACAACTTCTTTGACTGTCGGAAATCCAAAGCACCTTATTCGCTGCCTTGGCAATTTCCATTAACTGAGACGGCAAGAACTTTGGTAGTGTGGTGTAGTCTTTTAGAGATGTTTCTGTCTCCACAAAATAAAACGTTCTTGGAGTTGCGTCATAGACACTATCTAGAACTTTAATACGCTTGTCCGGGAACAATGAACGGATGAAATCTACTTCTCTATCGCTTAGGTTAGCGTCCATCATGATAGAGAATTGGGAATTCCTGATAGTATTTACATCCCATTCTATAGCTTGCTGCTGCCTACCTTTTAGGGTGCCACCACCTTTTAAATGTCCCAACACGGAACAGATTTCATCATGAATTAAATAATAGTCGGGGTGGCGACTGATAATCGCATTAAACTTAAAGAAGCTATCAGCGCAGCCACCCCAAAGTTTGACACTATCATCAGCTGCGAAATTGACATAATCGCCCTCGACTTTCTCTAAGACATCTTTGATATGTAAGGCACTTAGCCCCATTTGAATTGCCCTAGCTATCGTATTGTTGAGCAGACTATTTCGATACCCAACCAGCAAGGAAATCATGTTTAATGGCTTGAGAAACTCAATTAAAGCTTGAGTTTTACCACCACCTAGCTGTTTCCTGACTAACAGAATATCGCACTCATTCTGTATGCCGTCTGGGATACTCAGCCACTTTTCATGTTGGATGATGTCAGCCGTTAATTTAACCCTGTCCGAGGCCCATTGCTGATATCGCTTTGGCGCAAATCCTTTGTCGCCAAAAACCTCTTTATACTTCTTAAGAAAAGATTCAGCCTTCAGCGACCTGACTATTGATAAGTCTTCCAGTTCATCGATATCACCTTGGCTTTTATGTATTTGATTCCAGTCAAGAACAGAAACAATCGATTGACCAAACTTGCTTTTAAGCCAGTCAATAGTGTTAGCTAAATTCTGTTTAATTTGCCAGTTCAAAGCCCAACCAGCATCGGGAATCATCTTGATGGGTAATTCCCCATATTTGTCAATTGCTGCCAAAATGTACTTCTCTAGAAGCTTTTGAGACGACAGCCATTGCGCACCAGCCGCGCCGATCACAAGCAGATTCATCCTCTGACTAACAAAAAACGGTTTCGTGCCAGTACCTTCTACAATTGCAATGCCTTCTGGCTTGCCTCCGGGCGGGTGGAACACTGCTATGGGATTTTCATCCTCTGGTTGCAATTTCAACGTTGCCTCGCCGGGGGTGGACAGCCAGCGATACCTATTGCCGTCAACGGGATTATGCAACCGCAATTGCATCCCGACAATTTGACCTTCAAAGTCACGCACTGGGCAAAGGTAGCCGTCGTCGCCAACTGCCAAAAAATTACCATCCCTACCTATTCCCGGTAAATCCACTTCATACTGCCTGTTTAAGCTCTGCCATTTTTTGACAGACTTAAACCCGCTCCTCTCAATTTCATCCTCGGTAAACTTGCGACGCTCTAAGTCGGCAATGGTCGCCGGGTCAAGGTTTAATTGATCGAGAATGTCCGAGTAAAGCTCATGCCGTTTCTCAGATGGTAGCGCTCTTTCCTGCCGCTTTTGCTCCTCATCCTTGGCTCTCTGTTGCCGCGATGCCTTACGCTCGTCCCATTGCCGTTTAAGCTCGGCTGACCACTCCTCAGAATTGTTTGGTTTAAAGGTCGCCGTGTGTCCAGTGGCAACCTTGACGCAAACGTACCCGTTGGCTTTCTCACCCTTTTTAGCATCTACCAGACCATGACAAAATACGGTGTTATCCTGAAGGATGCGACATGCACCACTGACGCCCTCGCATACTGGACAAGGGTTACGGGAAGAGGTAGACTGGCTTTTCATTCCGCCGTCCTCCTGGGCTTTTTTGCAAACAGCCGTGGATGATCGCAAGTTGCACAGTAGATGATTGCGTAATCCCCGACTTTGGCAACAAACACACCCACGAAACCGCAACACGGACATTCTGGGGGCAACTTTCTCTTCATCGTTTAGCGCTCCCCCAC
>CAZZWA010000205.1:8010-10271 GCA_964657555.1 uncultured Microcoleus sp. | reverse complement strand
CAGATCGCTCTTGAAGCTTTCGGAGTGCGAAATTACGTATTTTGTGGATTAGGGATTGGGGACTGGTCAAACTATTTTGAGTAGTCCCATGTATTCTATATTACCTGTACTCAATGACCAAAAACCGATTGTGCCAGTTGAGGGTGGCTACTAAGCCCTAAGCCTGCACTTCGACAAAGCTCAGTGGCCTTGGCACGCTAACGCTACGACAAGCTTGTCGAAGTATGCGGAATAGGAACCTATTACTCCCCTCTCTTCACTTAAGAGAGGCTGTTCTTGTAAGGGAGTAGAGGCTTCGGTTCAAAAGTGGGATGCTCCCGAAAAATTCCACCCCTACCCAAGACACGGGGAGGGGTGGGATTTCAACATTAGACCGCTTGCAAAAGTCGATTTTTAGCTATAGGGGCGAAGCATTTGCGCCCGAACTTATCAGTGAAATCAGGGTTTTTATCCGCAAATGCTGCACCCTTTTCAGATTTATGCAAGAGGTCTATTGTTGCAAGAGGTTTAATAACTAATGATTAAGCAACAGGCTAAAACCAGCCAGCAGCTACGCTCATGGTGTTATTAAGCGATTGATGATTGTCTGTCTCACCTGTTATTCCTAGTGGTTGATTCTGATATTTTTTTTGTGGGTTAGACCAATAGTTAATGCGCGTACAACTGCGATCGCAGTTGTACGCCATAATGGTGCGAAACAGGTAACTGGGGTTCTGGTAGCCGTAGGAATAAGGATAAATACCAGAGCCAGTAGCATGATTTTTATCGTGAGTGCAGCCGAAGTTATGCCCTAGTTCATGGGCAAAAGAGTAATAGCCCGTCGCACATTCGAGTTTGATGACACCAAAAGCCCGCTCCCGAAATTCATGAGCAGGCGATTCCATAATATAACCAATGCCACAAGGCTCGAAGGCACTTACCCATAAGCTAACCGCATCAGCTGAATACTGTTTGCGGAGTGTCTGAATATTGTCTAAATAACCATCTGAAGGGTTACTGAGTCGTTCTAAATCTATCTCAGCATCACCAGACTCTGAGTACTCTGCCTGTTGCCGATAAACAATGTGAATTTGCCCGGAGACACCGCTATTTGCATAACCTTGGTTTGTTTCTAACTCCGCCAAATCAATTAAGTTATTTATAGCAGTCAGGCTACCAGCTGCTTTGACAGCATCTGGAGTATAAACAACCATGACATCAACGGTGGCAGGCACTCCTTTACTGGTGACTTGGGTAATACCTCTAGGACTTGAACCTTTGAGTTTAATTTTCAGGGGATGCGCTTCCTGTGGAAAAGCTCGTTGATTCATCTCACGAATTGCATGGACGCCTGAACTGAGAAAGCGAATCTCGTATAATTTACCATCAGGCAGCCTTAGGTTACCTGATACTGCATCACCCCGATTAACTAGGAAAACTTCGCTATCAGGAATTCCCTCAATTCTGCCGAACCTCGTCACGCTTTCTTCAGCACCTCTTGTTTGACCAGCGCTGTTTACCCGCTCAAATGTTACGTTATAGGAAACATCATCAAATAAGTTTATTTTGACAGTTCCGCTCCTAGTATTAACAAGTAAATCGGAGTTAACTTTGGCAAATCGCTGGCGAACAATTGCTGGATCTTTTATACCACTGACAATACCCCGCGACGTACTGTTTTTAATTTCTGTAAAAAGTGGGGGTGAGTCAGATATTTGCTGGGCAACTCCTTTTTGCTGTATCAGTGCTGGTGCAAAAATTGAGATTGTCAGAGCAAGGATAAATAATAGAATTGAGACTATGAGTCTAGTTACGATATTTCTCATGGTTTTTTCAAGTATTAATATTAATTTATTTTATCAGTATCCCTAAAGCTAATTGGTTACAAATTTGAAAACGAGCTGTGCGGCTTTTGGGAAGCAAAGAAAAAACCAGCCCCTAGTGGTAGCTGGTTTAGTTTGCTGTGTTGGGAGGAAAAAACCTGTATACCGAGACGGTCTAGATACATCTAACTCCTGTGTTGCAAAGCTTAGCTGCATTTAGCTGTCTCTCTGTAAAGAAATGTAACAATAAATTTTCGTTATTGCAACATTTCTTTACGTTTATTTCAACAATACATCTGATAAATAGCTTTTCAGCCCAATCCCAAGCTAATTAAGCACTCTGCCAAATTATATAGGCACCCCACACAGCAGAAACACAGGCTAAAATCGTCAGCCAGACTGGATAACCAGCGCGACAGGTTTTGCCACTTTGGATGCTTAAAGTTTCGATGTCAATCC
>CAZZWA010000205.1:6153-7910 GCA_964657555.1 uncultured Microcoleus sp. | reverse complement strand
TAACCAGCGCGACAGGTTTTGCCACTTTGGATGCTTAAAGTTTCGATGTCAATCCAGGGACTTGCTCCCCGGCGAAACCAGCCAGTAGCAGTAACTTGCCGATCTAACAAGTCGCTAGGATGGGTAGGCAAGGGCCAGAAGTTGCCAATTGGCCCCAGTTGGGACAAAAAATTTAGTTTGACTAGACCAGTGGGTGAATGAAGAATTAAATCCTGTGCCAGCCAGTTGCTGATGCCACGACGTCCTATAAGTTTGCCAGTCAATCTGACAGGCTGAATATCTGAAGGCTGGGCAGTGGGTAGAGTGTATAGGTCAGGTAAACTGGGTTCAGTCTGCACGCTAGCAGATGTGATATCTGGGAAATAGGCATTGATATGGATGAAAATGCTGATGCTAAAACCAATCAGCAGAGAACCCATCAAAAGAGCACCATTTCTATCTTGATACAACCAGATGAGCGGCCAGAAGTTGATCTGATTGCCAATCCACCCAATCAGCCAGAGGAAACTTTTCAGCACCAGCCCCAGCACAAGGCCAGAGAGAATAGCACTTTGCAGCAGGGGCAATCCTTTGTGGTTATGCAACAACAGTCGGATGAGATTAGCAACACCAGATGCTGCCTTACTAGATGGTTGGGTGAAAGCCTCTAAATTCAGTTCCGTCTCCAAGTGCCAAAATTGGGCAAAGCGACCGAGGATTCGCAGACGCTCGCCCGTGAGAGGATGGGCATAGGTGATGACTAACCAGTGGCGATAGGAATTGGTGCAGTCCCACCTTAATAGAGATTCAGAGGAAGTAAAATGTCTGTAGCTACCCAAATTGATGGCCTGCTGGTGTCCTAAAGGCATCAGCAGGTCAAAGCCTTCTAGCAGCCAGCTAGTTGCCCGGTAGTTCTGGGTGTCTTTAGCAATGCCAATGGCTATTTTGAGCAAAGCCCGCGTGAAACCGTTGGGATTGCCAGTGATTTCTGCGGCCAGACGATCACTGTAAAATATCCTAGCTCTGGAAAACCATAAGGCTGGCCAACGGAATAGCAAATATACGCCGTAACTTATGGCAGCAACCACTCCTGCCAGGAAAAAGGTAAAACTAAACAGGAAAAAGTAAAATTTCTTACTTTGGACTTTGGCCTCTTCACTCTCAGACTTCAGGCGATCGCCCCACTGTGCCACGAGCCAGTAAACTGTGTAGGGTAGCTGGACAACCAAGACAATCAAAGACATGAAGACAAAATCCCAGTTAACAATATGCCCCAACTCAGAGGCATAGATGGTGGCAATCTCGTCATCTGTCAACTGTTCTAACAATCCCTGACTCACCACAATGCGGGCAGTTCGAGGCAGATTTCCGTAAGTGAGTGCCACGGGTGCCGATGTGGGCAAAATCCCTAAGGTTGGCAAGGGTAGGCGTCGCTGGCGGCAATAACGTTGCACAACTCTCGCCGATTCTGGACTTTGAGACGCCAGTTGAGTTAGAGGTAGGGGTTGGAGGCCATAAAATAGCTTCAATAGCCCATCTAATAACCAGGGAGACGCACACAGCAGTATTGCCAGCAAAATCCCAAGGGCTGGAGTTGGATCGCTGTAAAAAGCTGGAATTGGTTGACCAAAAGGCAACTTGAGCAGAATATTATTTGTTGTTGCCATGGCAAACTGGACGACTAGGTGAATCACCCAAAATAGGGCGATCGCTGTCACGACTTGCACAAACAACAAGCGTCCTAATTTTATCGGTTTCAGAGGACGCCATTCTTGAGC
>CAZZWA010000205.1:1711-6053 GCA_964657555.1 uncultured Microcoleus sp. | reverse complement strand
CTGCTGTGGAGGCGTCTGGTCAAATGAGACAAACCCAGTGATATCCGCCGGGCTGGAAGGTATTTCCTCTAAAGGAACAAAGCCCGTGGCATCTGATGTGCTTAAAGAGAAGTCGGGAGTCTGCGGTGAAGAGTAGGGCGTTGTCAGAAGGTGAGGGTAA
This sequence comes from uncultured Microcoleus sp., assembly GCA_964657555.1. Taxonomy (GTDB): domain Bacteria; phylum Cyanobacteriota; class Cyanobacteriia; order Cyanobacteriales; family FACHB-T130; genus CAZZWA01. The sequence continues at coordinate 5,893 of CAZZWA010000205.1, read as the reverse complement.
CGTTTGGCAAAATTAGCAAGAGTATTAGACGCCCATGCCTCGACTTTGGTTTGCCCACTTTGTGTAAGAGTTTGACAAAGGGCGATCGCTTTTTCGGGCTCGCCAGCTCGTTCATAAGCTACCACCAGCCCCATCTGAGCCCGCAAGACTGTATTTTGGCTCTGATCCAACCCCAAAACACCTTCTAAATGAGCGATCGCCTGTTTGTAATCACCCTGCTTCAGTGCGTCTAAACCAGTTTCCAGAGATGGATTTGTCACAGAAGCACCTTCCTCACTATATTGAGGTGAATCGGGAATTAAGCTCATATTTCCTCCCGGCTTTACCTATTTTCCCACCATAGCCTACCATCCGATTTAATGACTAAACTGCTCAAACTCCTATCTGGTCTGCTTTAGGGATAAGTTGTCTTTTTAAGTTAAGACTGTTACATTTTACGGATTCCCAGTCATCTTCTAAGTATGTCTTTTTTCAATTTCTCGGTTTGTTAGTCTTGCAAGTCTTTAGTCACAACTCCTCCTTTCACTCTCTATGCTGTGATTTGAAGAGGCCGATAGCTTCTCAAAGCGCATTTTTCTCGCACCCTACGATTTTAAGATTTACTTTATAAATCAGCTCTAACTCAAAATTGTGATTCTGGATTACGGTAAGTGCCTATCCATGACAACGAGCATTATCAAGCGAAATAATGTACAACTGCTTGGCACAGGCTCCCAGACAATCATCTTTGCTCATGGCTTCGGCTCTGACCAAACTGCTTGGCGACATCAAGTCGCAGCCTTCTTGCCAAACTTTCGCATCATACTCTTCGACCATGTGGGAGCAGGTAAATCTGATTTCTCTGCCTATAGTCCGCGCCGTTATAGCAGCCTTTACAGTTATGCAGAAGATTTGCTGGAACTGTGCCACGAATTAAACCTAAGTGAGTGCATTTTGGTTGGTCATTCGGTTAGTGGGATGGTCAGCCTACTGGCAGCACTCGTAGAACCAAATTTATTTAGTAAACTGATCTTTGTTAGCGCATCACCCCGCTACCTCAACGATACTGGATACATCGGCGGGTTTGAGCAGTCTGACCTAGATGCTCTCTATGCTGCCATGTCCACCAACTACTATGCATGGGCAAGTGGCTTTGCACCCATCGCCATGGGCAACCCTGAACGCCCAGAACTAGCAACGGAGTTTGCCAATACCCTCTCAGCTATCCGCCCCGACATCGCCCAAGCGATCGCCAGGGTGATTTTTCAGTCCGACCACCGAGCCGAGTTACCGCGATTGACAGTACCGACAGCAATCTTACAATCAAGCAATGACATTGCTGTTCCTCCTGAGGTAGGCAAGTATATGGCAGACAAGATTCCGCATAGTCAGCTTATACCCATAGCTGCTCTTGGTCACTTACCTCACCTAAGTGCACCTGATGCTGTCACTGATGCGATCTCGGCTTATCTTGCTACTTAGTTGGTGGGAATCTCTACAGTAAACTCTGTTCCTTTTCCTAGGGTAGAGTTACAGCGGATTTGCGCCTTGTGTTTTTCTACAACAATTTGGTAACTAATAGACAAAGGTATGTCAATAAATTTTAAGAGGCTAAAATTCTCTTCCCTTCTGCCTTAGAGGTCATTTATAAAGTAAACATTAAGTAGGATGCGTTAGCGTATAAGTGACTCTGAAGCGCCGCAGGGCACCACCTTACACGGGTGCGTTACACTGCGTTAACGCACCTTACGATTTTAAGATTTACTTTATAAATAAATCAGCTCTTAATGCCCACTGACTTAGAACCTATGAGGAGTTTTGCCTCGCCAAGCTTAGCAAGCATCGATAAAAGACTCTCATGCTACCACTTTTGGGCAACCATCCAGACAGGCTTCCAACATTTCGATGGGCCATACTAGGAATAGTCTTAGCGATCGCAGGGCTTGGAGTGCTGGCGACAGCAGGGCCAATTTTGTTAGTGACGCCTGCCATATTTGCGGTTCATGTCATGCTGCAATTAGCAACCTGGCAAATTTTCCTCTTGACAGGGTTAGAGGTGCTGGTAGGATTAGGGCTTTATGGTCATGATGTTTCACTAGCTCGACTAGCAATAGCGATTGTTGGTGCAACCATATTTGGCATTCTGGTCAGAAAATTTCTACTACGTATTGAATGGGAGTTGGCGTCAGGCTCTGTACTTGCTACCCTTACTGAAGCTGATTCCTCTGCTACCCCTGAAAAGTTAATCGAGCAAGCTGTTACCTTGCTGCGAGACTTTACTCGTGCCGACGCTGCTGTAGCCTTACGCCAAGTTGATGCTGTGACTGCCGAGGCACTGGTACTTCTCCCTGCCGATGCTCTCCCAGATAAACTGACGACTCCTAAACTCTTTGAGTTGGCACTTACAAAAAACTGCTGTCTCTACTATCCTGATTATGCCTCTTTACCCAACGCTGCTCCCGTGCTGGTAGCCAAAACTCAATCATTGGCTGTGTTACCACTCTCAGGAACTTCTACTTATGTAGGGTTGGAGAATTCTAGCGAGAAAGCACCATCAGAGGTTGTCAAATCTTATGGGGGTGCCATTCTGCTCATCTGGTATCACAAGACTGACATCCCCTTATACCTGCGACGCTTTATTGAATCACTGCTGGGCGAGTTGCGTACCCTATTGCGCTTTCAGCAAGCTACCTTCAGCCTTGACGAGCTGCGGGTTCGTTACCGCGCTATTCTACAGACAATTCCTCAAGGGGTCATATTTGTAGATGAAAGTGGCGACCAAGGCTGGATTAATCAGTCTGCTGCTGAGCAACTTGGTCTAAGGCAGGGGGCTGTGGAGCCGCACTTAATTTCCCAGGCAATGGCGAAGTTACGCATGAGTGCTAGTAATCAGGAGGCAATCGTAGCCCAAGCGGCACAGTTTTTTGCTCAGCCCCAAGCGGAGATTCGTGACTGGTGCTGGGTTTTCAATAGTGATCAGCCAAAAGTACTGAGTATCTCCAGCACCTCTACCCGCTTGCGAGACGTGCCTGGTCGTCTCTGGCTACTAAATGACATTACTGAGAAGTATTTCACACAACAGGCTCTTAAAGAGCGCACTGCCCAACTAGAAGTCATTAACAAAGAGTTAGAAGCCTTTTCTTACTCAGTTTCCCACGACTTGCGGGCTCCCCTGCGCCGCATTGATGGCTTTAGCGAGATCCTACTGAGAGACTATATTAGCGAGCTAGATGCGCAGGGTAAGAACTACTTTCAAAGAATTCGTGTTGCCACTAAAAAGATGGGGCAATTGATCGACGATACCCTACAGTTGGCACGAGTGAGCAAGAGTGAGATGCGGCGTCAGAGTGTCGATCTCAGTGTTTTGGCAAGCGCGATCGCCCAAGATTTGCAGCAAGCACAGCCGGAACGCCAAGTGGAATTTGTGATCGCTCCCAATCTCGTTGCTAATGCCGACCCCAATTTGATCCAAATCGTATTAGAAAACCTGCTGAGTAATGCCTGGAAGTATACGGGAAAGCATCAGAGTGCCTGCATCGAATTTGGTGTTACCCAGCACGATGGGACGGTGGCGTATTTTGTGCGCGATGACGGTGCTGGCTTCGACATGGCTTATGCCGATAAGCTGTTTACAGCTTTCCAGCGCCTGCACGGCAGTACCGAGTTTGAAGGTACTGGTATTGGTCTAGCAACTGTGCAACGCATCATTCACCGCCACAGTGGTCGGATTTGGGTGGCAGCGGCAGTGGAGCAAGGTGCGACATTCTACTTTACCATTTGAAAATCCTAGAATAGCCGATTCCAAATTTTGCTATACTGCTGCTCTAAGGTTGTAGCTGACTGCCAGCATATTTAAACGGTTTCAAACTCGGTACATCCAATCCATTTGCATGAAATATCGCCACTAGACTTTGACGGTCTTGGGTAAACAATACAGTAGCCTCGGCATCCAATGATTCTGGCGAGCCAAGCAGTCCATATCGGATTCGGAGCGAGTTTTCTTTTTCATTAACTTTAATGATTTTATATCTTAGTTGTTCTCCAGATACTTGTTTTCCATCAACTTCTTGTCCGGTTAGCCATATATTAGGTGGGCTAAAGTAGTAAGTTAGTCTCGAATTCTTTCCAGCTACTAATGGTTCGCTAACCCAACGTCCTATTAAAGCTTTCTCTAGTGTTGAAGTGTCTCGGCTATTATTTTGG
>CAZZWA010000205.1:0-1611 GCA_964657555.1 uncultured Microcoleus sp. | reverse complement strand
GGTGGTCAGCTTCCACTTGCTGGCAATTCCATTCATTGCGAAACAGCAGCACAGGTCGTCCCCAGTTGTCCTTCACTGTCACCGTGTTGAACAGACGCCCAACTTTTTGTAGAGCCTCCCAGCCACCAGCCACCCAGCGAGCGACAGTATAGGGCAATAATTCCAGCAGAGTCTCAACTCCATACTCATTCTTTAAACGGAATTGCACCACCTCAAATTGCAACTGACCAACTGCGGCTAAGATCGGGTCGCGCTTAGACTCATCAACTGAGTACATAATTTGCACCGCGCCCTCTTCCCGCAACTCAGAAACTCCCTTGTGGAATTGCTTGAACTTAGAGGGTTCGGGATTTTTCAAGTAAGAAAAAATTTCCGGTGAGAAGCAGGGAATGCCTTCGTACTGTATTTTTTGGCCAATGTATATTGTGTCGCCGATCGCAAAGACTCCTGGATTGTTCAGACCGATCACATCGCCGGGATAGGCTTCCTCAATCGATTCCCGGTCTTGAGCGAATAGTTTTTGGGGTCTTGACAAACGTACTGTTTTACCAGTGCGGGCATGACTTACAATCATGTCTTTTTCAAACTTGCCAGTACAGACGCGCACGAAAGCCACGCGATCGCGGTGCTTCGGGTCCATGTTCGCTTGGAGCTTGAACACAAAACCAGTAAAATCTGGGTAGGTGGGTGCAACTTCTCCAATTGATGAATTGTGGCTACCAGGCTTGAGGGCATAGTTCAGGAAAGCGTTGAGGAATAACTCCACCCCAAAGTTGGTCATGGCACTGCCAAAAAACACAGGCGTCATTTTACCTTGATGAACCAAATCCAGATCGAGTTCTGGCCCGAGACCTTCTAAGACTTCTAAATCTTCTTCGAGTTGGTAGTGCAAGTCTTGCTCTAGAAGTTCTTCCAGCTGAGAATCGCCCATTTTCACTACAGTATCAATAGCTTCGCGCTTGCCATGAGCACTGCGCTCGAATAGGTGAATTTGAGCACAAAGTCGGTCATAAACTCCTTTGAAGCGATCGCCCATACCAATAGGCCAGTTGACTGCATAAGTCTGCAACCCCAGTTCCTGCTCAATTTCATCCAGCAGTTCTAACGGTTCGCGTCCCGGACGATCCAATTTATTTACAAAAGTAAAGATGGGGAGACGCCGCATCTGGCAGACTTCAAACAGCTTTCGCGTTTGTGGTTCCAAACCTTTAGCTGCATCAATCAGCATCACAGCATTGTCAGCAGCTGCCAGGGTGCGATACGTGTCTTCACTGAAGTCTTGGTGTCCGGGAGTGTCCAATAAGTTAATTTGACAGTTCCGGTAGGTAAACTGCAACACAGTTGAAGTAATGGAAATTCCCCGCTGTTGCTCCATTTCCATCCAGTCGGAAGTGGCCTTGCGCTGTGCCCGCCGCGCCTTTACCGCCCCCGCCTCATGGATTGCGCCTCCATACAGCAACAGCTTTTCTGTCAGCGTTGTTTTACCAGCGTCAGGGTGAGAAATAATTGCAAAGTTGCGCCGCTTTTCAACTGCTGCCTGTAATTCGGCCTGAGACGTAGCTTCTTGGGAGTGTAAGTCAGTAAACATTCGGATGCTATGGTCGGGGATTT
>CAZZWA010000204.1:0-10302 GCA_964657555.1 uncultured Microcoleus sp. | reverse complement strand
GGCACTCAAGGCTATTTTCCAACCGGAAAAATCTGCGACTCCCCCGATTATTCGTTCGGTGGTGAAACCCGCTAAGTCATAGCAGAAAGAGAGCCTCCCACATTCCGTACTCTAGCATAACGAGTGCGATCGTGTTGGTGTTCGGAAGGGTTAAGCACTTCGGGGAGAGTCCCAACTAACAATAGGTTGCAAGCCAATTATTTTGATTTCTTTGGTAGTGTCGAGTGCCAAAGGGAAAAAATAAATTGGTACTCGATAGAAAAGTTACCTTTTAATAACATCCAATATTTCCTGAAGTGTGAAATAAATGTAGTAAAAAACCGGACTTCCGTTGATGTCTATAGTGCCGTAACGTCGATAGGGACGACCTTGGGAATCCTTATACTCTCTATTCGGATCTTTATGACCACGAAAGCTTGGCTTAACATTAGCTAGCTGACTAGGAACGCATTTCTCGTCGAAAGTGATGCCCCATTTTATTTTGGCTTTTAATCTACCATTAGGTTCCCGCTCACCTAAGTCATAGAAAAGGTTTTCATAAAAATAGCTAATATTAAATTTTTTAAGATCTTTAACATCTTTTTCTGTAATTATTTTTTGATAAGGAAGTTGAGCTTTATTAATATCTAAATCTATTTTTAATTTTTTTAAAAAATCTTTTACCTGATTAAATATATAGTTTTCTACATTGTCTTTTTGGTCTTTGTGTTTAAAGGATATTACAGGAATGTAATCACTGTAAAATTCAGAATTTTTGGAGTGCAGTTGAATGATGTCTAGTTCGGAACTCACAGATTCGCCTCCAGATACGTTTTTTGGATGAGCAAAAAGTTGGCTTTGAATATTTTGATACCTTTAAGATCTAATTCTGGTTCAATTTCTCCTAAAGCATCGGGATTTGGGACTGCTTCGTAGTAGTAAGGAATGAAAAACTGACTTATTGAAACAGTATACTCTTTCTGAAGGGCTGATTCATATGTGAGTTGCTTAATAATATCATCTTCATATTTTTTTTTATATTTAGGGTATAATTTTGGATTAATATAAAAGTCGACTGGTATATTTTTATAATCTATTATTTCTAATGAAAAACCTGTGTTTGATTGCTTCTTTAAAATCAAGTCGGGGCGCAGAAAACGAGGTGTTGTCTGACTTCTCTCTCGTCGCTTAAAATCATCATAACTAGAATTTGAGAAAACTAGAGTCCCAATTTCTGTATTAAACCCAATACAAAGCAATTCATCCCATCCAAAAAATTTTTCTGATTTACGTTGTTTTGGGTCTTTGGGGATATCAGAGATCGTCCGGTAAATCCATTGATTCCCGTAGCGAGTTCCGCCTGCGGGTTGGCAGTTACCAACCCGGTTCTGATCTTCGCCTTGCCTTTGTCCGTTGTGATACTTTTTATATCTTTTCATATTCATAGGTATATCTGTATCCGCATAGCAGATTGCGCCGTCGTCATGGTGCTTTTTAAAGAAGTAAGTGTGACACATATCCTCCCACAGCAGAGAAAATCCCCACATTCCCCAATAGTTACCATCGTTCTGGTTGGGATTGATTTCGCCGTACAAGAATATCTCAATGGCTTCGTAAAGTCCCCAATAGTCAGCGTCCTTGTAGTAAGTGTTCTTGTCTATATTATCGAACGTTTCTTTAAGGATGTTGATGGTCTCTACGAAAGTGTCTTTATCAAAAATAGACTGGTTGCTGGTCAGGTAGTTGTCTTTGAAACGCTGGGCAAGAAAGCGAATATCTTGAGTGTGTGCTTTAATATTCTCCGGTACATCAGCCTGCAACTGCTGTACAATCTCATCAAGAATGTAACAATACAGTTTTACTATATCAGAACTTTCATAGCGTAACGTCGGGCGCGGCAAATCCATCGCCTCAACGTAAATTGCATCTTCATCTATGTAGATAGCACGCTCTAAGTATTTATGAATCTGAGAATAGTCAATGTCCTCACTGCGTCTAACTTTCTTTTGGATCGAGTTGATAGCAAGGTCATCGTAGGCTTCCAGCACCTGCTCGATCATTTTGATTTTGCTGTAGAGTACACAAACTTCTCCTTCCTCAGTCTGTATACTAACTCCGCCCGAGGAAAGGGTTGTCTGATCTTGATCTCGCTGATACTCAGATGTATTTATCCTAAAGCGATTGGTGTCTTTATTGTCGCGCTCAAACTTGCGAAAGGTGCGATACATCTTGAAAAAGAAATCTCGCACCCCGTCAAAATCTCCCTCCGGAAAGTTATCAAAGCCATTTGGCAGACAAAACTCGAAACCATCTCCAGATACAGATTTACGGATGCCAACAAAAAAGTCGTTGGAACCTTTTACCAGCTTAAGGCTTGAAAAGTCAAACACAGATTTTAAAAGAACATAGGTTAGTATTTCCGATTTACGCTCTTGATGCAGAATCAATCCAATTCATTATACTTTCAATGAAAGTATTGTGGAGTTTAGTAAAATCTCCAAATGTGACGAGATTATCTCTTTCGACATTCAGAAGATCCACAAGCGGTTTCTTATCACGATTGAAAACGCTGTCCCATAGAAAAAACATTAACTTATTTTGTATCTGTTCAGCAGTTACGGGCTGTTTGATGAAATAATAACCAACCTGCTTGTCCTCAATCCCACGGACGGAAGCGTGATGACTTTTTATGAAGCCGTTAAGGTTTTTGATTAGCTTTCTCCAGTCTTCCTTATCCAAAGTTCCTCCTCTTCCATATGTTGCAGCAGGAGGTTTACTATCATCCCAGTTTATAAATTCCCAATCCCAACGTCGCTTGAAGGCACTGTCCATAAAGTAAATGGAGTTATCAGAGGTGTTCATAGTGGCAAGGATTGACAGATTGGGCGGGAGCATTATTGTCTTAGTCTCTGTGTTTACTCCCAATGGGGTAAACTTGTCTTTTAAAGCATCGAAAAAAACAAAATGACTGTCACCAGGAAACTGAAATTTGAGGTTGCCATCGACTAAAGATATTTTTACTCCTATTAATTCGATAAATTTATAAAATTCAATTTCAGTAAGATTTACGCTATAACTTGACCATCCTGTCTCTTCTCTATCAAGTAATTGAAAAAAAACTCCAAAGATTGAAGCAGAGTTTCCTCGATTAATTTCATCAATAACTAAAGCAACATTATTAACGTCATTCCAGTCAACTTGATCGAAGCTTTTTGGCTTTGTTATCTGAATATTTTTGTAAGCTTTTCCTAAAGCTTTGAGAAAATGTCCCTCATAAAAATTATATTCAGGTTTTCCTCCAGATTTAGTGATTGGCACCAGTTTACCCATAAAGTCTCCGTAGGTATATTCTGGATGGAAAACCGTTTTGATAACATTCTCTCTACTTGTTATTCCCAAATCTTCCGGGATAATTACGTGTTCGATTCTGTAGCTTTTCCCGGTTCCGGGGCTACCGAAGAGGATTTTCTGAATGGGGAGTTTCACGATTGTTAAGCTAATTATGACGAAATTCTGTGCGGTTAAGCTTGTGTAGAGTGCCACCCAATTCCACGTCTTTGTCACTGCCTAGGTGGTTCGGAAGAACCGACGTGTGACATTGACGCTTTACTCTGTATGCTAAGAGGTGTCTTTAGCTAGTGTAATCGATGTTCTCAATGGTTGCCTTGCTCCGCGAGACATTAAGGTGGGTAAGAGTAATGTGCTAACGATGTACTTAAGCCTTCGGGTTACATTAATGCTTATGCTACTGACTGACTCATCAAGTGGGACTTACTTATAGGATTCCCTGAAATTCAGGCAAAAGAACAGCCTTCACTTGAAAAGCACAATCTAATCAGTTAAGTTACGTGCTGGCAGAAGCTGATTAGTATGACTTAAACATTTTCTAGCCCATAAAGGGGCTGAAAAGCTTTCTGGACAAGGGAAAGAGGTCGATGAGCTAAAAACGCCTGAAACCCTTATGAATTCTACTAGATTTATGCCAATGTGAACTGAAAGCCTTTCTAAATCTGGGTTTGAAGCCAAAATAGCTTCAGTTTTTGTCTAAGTCCCGTTAGGGAGATTCAAAGCTGGATTGATGAGAGAGATTGTCTAGAAATGAAGCCCCCTAAAGCATTTTCTCCAGAAACTGCTTAGCGCGATCGCTCTTCGGGTTGGTAAAAAACTCCTGCGGTGGTGCATCTTCAGCCAGTTGCCCCTGATCTAGAAACAAAATGCGATCAGCAACTTCTCGCGCAAAGCCCATTTCATGGGTGACAATTGCCATCGTAATACCTGTTTTTGTCAAGTCTTTCATCACCTCCAGCACCTCTTTGACCATTTCTGGATCGAGTGCCGAGGTGGGTTCGTCAAACAACATGATTTCTGGCTTCATTGCCAAAGAACGGGCGATCGCGACTCGCTGCTTCTGTCCCCCTGATAACTTCGAGGGATAAACATCCGCCTTTTCTGCTAATCCCACCTTTGACAGCAGTTCCAACCCTTCTCGCTGCGCCTCCTCCTGAGAGAGGTGTTTTACCTTCATTGGTGCATACATGACATTCTTCAGCACTGTCATATGCGGAAACAGATGGAAGTGTTGAAATACCATGCCAACATTCTGGCGAATCTTCATAATGTCGGTATTTCGGGTAGTGATGTCCACTCCATCAATATAAATCTTCCCGGCAGTCGGAACTTCCAGCAAATTGATGCAACGCAGAAAAGTGGACTTACCAGATCCAGAGGGGCCAATCACAGCCACAACTTCTCCTTTTTGAATATCAGTAGAAATCCCTTGGAGAACTTTGAGTTTACCAAAGGATTTATGCAGTTCTTCAACTTTAACTGCTACGTTGGAGTTTTCTTTCAATTGCATAACCACCCCAGGTTAGACCCATAACCAATAAATAGTAAATAGCACCAGCAAATAACAACGGTTCAAAGTAAATGTATTTTTCTGCTCCGACAATTTGGGCACGGCGTAACAAGTCAGACACCCCAATAGTTGAAACTAAAGCTGAGTCTTTTAGCAAGGCAATACTCTCATTTACTAGTGCAGGCAAAATATTTTTGAGTGCCTGTGGCAAGATAATGTCTGACATCATTGGCCTATAGGAAATCCCCAGAGACAAAGCCGCTTCCCGTTGTCCCTTGTCAACAGCCAGAATCCCGGCACGGATTGTCTCAGAAATGTATGCGCCTGAGTTGAGAGTAAATGTAATTACGCCTGCTAACAATGCTGGAATATCGTAGCCAGTCAGTTGGGGTGTTGCGTAATAGACTAAAGCTATTTGCAGCAGCAGTGGTGTGCCTCGGAATATAGAAGTGTAGGCTGTCCCAAACCAAACAAGTGGCTTGAGCGTGGAAATTTTGAACAAAGACAGTACTGTACCCCAGATAAATCCCAGTAACGCTGATATGGCGGTAAATTTTAACGTAACAAATATCCCTTCAATAATGTAAGGAATATTGGGAGCTATCTTAGCTAACGAAAATGCTGAATTGCTGGTATTTTCAATACTAGCATTGTTGTCAAACCATTTTTTAACCAGTTTTTCTATTTCCCCACTCTGTTTCATTTGCTGGAGAATCCTATTGAAGGCGGCGACCAGCTTCGATCCTTTGCCAAAAGCAATAGCAGAACCAGCTTCTTCTGTCTGGGGAATAATATTAAACTCTAAATCTGGGTTGTTATTGATAAAACCCTTAGCAATTGTATCTTCTATGATAGCAGCATCAAGCCGATTTGCCTTAATCTCTTCAATAATTTCACCTATTTTATTTAAAGATATAAGTTTGACATTCTTAAACTTATGAGCTGCTTTTTCTTGAGTAGAACCTAATTGAACACCGACTTTCTTACCAGCTAAATCTTCAGGGTTTTTCAGGTTTCTGCCTTTTTTGGCAACAATTGTGTTTTTTGACTCATAGTAAATATTAGAGAAATCTACATTCTTTCTGCGTTCTGCTGTGGGAGTCATGCCAGCCATCGCAAAGTCAGCACGCCGCGACTGTAAAGCCGGAATGATGCCATTGAAGTCTGTATCTCTAATTTCCAGTTGCAACCCCAATTGCCTGGTAATATATCTGGCAATATCTACGTCAAAACCGATAATTTCGTCTTTACCAGTGGCCGTGTCCCGAAACTCAAAAGGTCGATAGTCGGCAGAAGTCACCATCACTAATTTTGGCTGCCCATTTCCTCCCTGTTGTCCTGTAGCATTGTCTGTTCTCACAGAGCCAACCAGCACAGCGATCGCTAGCACGGCAGAAAATAGAATGATATATAGCCATTTCCTTTTTGGCATGAAAAGTTATTCCTTAAGGCTGCTTCCCTAAAATTACCTGATGAATTGCACCCTAAGACTAATTTGATAGAATTCTAATTAGAAGTGAATCTATGCAAAAAGACCACTTTCACGCCTTGCTGGGCTTTTTCAAGGTTCTACCCGATGAGAGCCGCCTGAAGATACTAAGTATTTTTGCTAGTAGAGAGTGCAGGGTGGAAGAATTTGGTCAATGATGTCGTAGGAAAAGTTTGGGAGAGCAAGATGGAAAAATTCTATGGCAGGCGATCGCCTTAAAGAAATTCCCGCCAGCCGTAAAAAGCGGCTAGTTATTCTCAAGTGGTTGGCAAGCCAATCTGAGGTGGGAGTGAACTACTCAGAGCTTCTGGTGAATGAAATCATCAAACGCTACCATCCTGAGTGTGCCACCTTGCGTCGAGAGTTAATTGGCTACCAGCTGATGCAGCGAGAAAATGGGGTTTACTGGCCTTTGCCAGAGGTCAAACCGCAGAGGTAAGACTTGTGTATACACCGTAGAAGTGAAACAGGGGGTTTTTTTACGGGGAATTCACCGGACTTAAGATAAACTGCCATTTTTCCCACAGTAGCCAGAGTTTTAGCAGCCGTTACATATCTTCAATATGCAAGTTCGGCTAAGAGGCTACCATGCGCTATTGTGTAGTCCTGACTCAGGAGCTTTTTAGCCATGAATTTTCTTAGAGGTCGATTACAGCGCTTAATGATTAATATGCCTCACTTAGTCGCTCAACTCTCCGATGAGAGCTTGGAAGATGCTTGGAAAGTTCTACAAGCGCTTTATTATGACCTCTATATGCTCAAAGCCATTCAAGAGTCAAAACAAAACCTGCAACCAGGGGATAGCTTGACCCGCGATGAGGCTTTGTTATTATTACACCTTCCGTGAGTTTCCGCAAACATCAAGGGCGGGTCGATATCTACTGTTTGGAGTCAGCTTGCTTTTCAAGTGAAACTAGAAGTGCGCTATGCGAGATCATTCTTACGAGACCTCAGAAACTTAGAGTATGCTTCCAGAGAGCGGATCTATGACTTCGTCTTTGAGGAGTTTATGAGGATCAATACCGTTCAAGACCTGCCGGGTATACGGCGAATTAGCTCTGATGCCATCTTCTACCGATTCACTGTAGATAATTATCTGATTGGGATTGAAGTGACGGGCAATATCGTAAAGTTCTTGCGCGTTCTGCCCAAACCGGACATCTAACCTCTAATTTCCACCTTAAACTTGTGAGTTGTAAAAATAGGAGTTTGAGCGCAGTTTATGGCTACTAATACACTCTGGCAACGCTATCAAGACTGGCTTTATTATCATGAGGGTTTGGGTTTTTACCTGGATGTCAGCCGGATGCGATTTGACGACGCCTTTGTCGAAACTTTGCAGACTAAGTTCGCAAAAGCTTTTAAAGATATGGCAGCTTTGGAGGGGGGAAGTATTGCTAACCCTGACGAAAACCGCATGGTCGGTCACTACTGGCTACGCAACCCTGAATTAGCCCCTACCCCAGAACTTAGGCAAGAAATTGTCAAGACGCTAGAGCACATCGAAACTTTTGCTCAAAAAGTGCACGCAGGAGAAATTCATCCTCCCCAAGGCTCGAAATTCACCGATATTATTTCCATTGGTATTGGTGGTTCAGCACTAGGTCCGGAGTTTGTTGCAGAAGCCCTCGCCCCAGACTTCCCACCTCTGACAATTCACTTCATTGACAATACCGACCCTGCTGGTATCGACCGTGTCTTAACCAAGCTCAAAGACAGACTTTCTACTACCCTAGTATTGGTGATCTCCAAATCTGGGGGAACGCCAGAAACGCGCAACGGCCAGATTGAGGTGCAAAAAGCTTTTGCTGCTCGGAACCTGGACTTTGCCCCTCATGCAGTTGCCATCACTGGCGAAGGCAGCAAATTAGACAAGCTGGCAAAATCGGAAGGCTGGCTGGCCACCTTTCCCATGTATGACTGGGTGGGAGGACGCACTTCGGAAATGTCAGCTGTAGGGTTGGTTCCTGCTGCTTTGCAGGGAATAGACATCCGCCAGATACTTGCTGGTGCCAAAGAGATGGATGAAGCCACCCGCGTACCCCAGCTTAAAAATAACCCAGCTGCTCTGCTGGCTCTATCCTGGTACTTTGCTGGTAATGGGCGCGGCGAAAAGGATATGGTAGTGTTGCCTTACAAAGACAGTCTGCTGCTGTTTAGCCGTTATTTGCAGCAGCTGGTTATGGAATCCTTGGGTAAGGAGAAAGACCTAGAGGGCAAAACTGTTTATCAGGGGATTGCTGTCTATGGTAACAAAGGGTCAACAGATCAGCATGCCTACGTGCAGCAACTGAGAGAAGGTGTCCCGAATTTCTTCTTGACCTTTATTGAAGTTTTAGAGGATAGGCAGGGGCCATCCTCAGAAGTAGAACCTGGAGTGACTTCGGGTGACTATCTGTCTGGTTTGTTGCTGGGAACCCGACAAGCTCTTTATGAAAATCACCGGGATTCGATCACGGTCACGATTCCCCAGGTAAATCCTCGCACGGTAGGTGCTCTGATTGCCCTCTACGACCGAGCAGTTGGTCTTTATGGTTTTCTCGTCAACATCAACGCCTACCACCAACCAGGGGTGGAAGCTGGTAAGAAGGCTGCTGCTGCCGTTCTGGATTTACAAAAACGGGTTTTGCAGGTACTTCATGATGAAGGCACTCCCCTGTCTATTACCCAACTAGCTGATAAAGCTGGGGCATCTGACCAAATTGAGTCAATCTACAAAATTTTGCGCCATCTTGCAGCTAACCATCGCAGCGTTACCTTACAGGGTAATCTGGCGCAACCAGCCACTTTAAAGGTTTCGGCAATTTGACCAAACTAGGGGTTAGGGATCAGGAACTAACTCCTAGCCCCTGTTTACTCTGGCGAATGGAAATCTTCAATTCCCATTTTAAATTTTTATGTAAATTTTTAATTGAGCAGTAGGCTCGGAGAAGTCAAAACAAAAACATCCCTTATCCCTTGCTCACCAGATGTAGGCTTGATGGGAGTAGTAAAGTGCAAGAATTCATGGTCATTGACCAAAAGTAGTTCGCCCGGATTAAGCACTTTACTAAAAACAGGCTTTTCTTTTTTTCCCGTATATAGATGTGTTTCCCCGCCTTGAATATCTTTTCTGTCTACGGAAAATATTCCTATAAAATCTGTACCATCTCTGTGGATACCCTCAGGTGCTGGGTTTCCATAATTATTTAGCGAACATGTCGTCCTGATCTGATGAACGCCTATTTCAGCTTCAGGGTGAAGTTTGCAGGAATCACTAAAGGCCAAAATAAGCTTTCTAAAATCATCAAGCTCTATGAG
Organism: uncultured Microcoleus sp.; assembly: GCA_964657555.1. GTDB lineage: Bacteria > Cyanobacteriota > Cyanobacteriia > Cyanobacteriales > FACHB-T130 > CAZZWA01. The sequence continues at coordinate 676 of CAZZWA010000204.1, read as the reverse complement.
CGCATCATTGAGTTCTGCAAATTCTCTTTTTATGTCACCCACTAATGGGTTGTATTGTTTGCTTTGGAATAGATAGCCATGAGGTAGCTTGATTAATTCATTGTCTGAGACTATAAAACGAGACAGTCTTCTAAAGCGATAATTACCATTGACATAAGGGTCGGCAGGAAGCTCGGTAAAAAAATGCGCGATCCCTTTGAGCTTCATAGAGTTTACCTTTTTAAAGGTAAACATAAAGGCATAATCTAAATCCGTCGAGCCCAATACAGTTTCCATTTCATTTTCACTCTTGATAAATTTAAGTCCCCATTTTGAGTTTCTTCATAAGTAAATGGACATGATTAAATTGAAGCTCTAGCTTAGGTTGGGGAGCCGCTCGTGTGCGGGGGTTCCCCCTGTTGAGCGAAATGCGTTTGAGGCCCTACACCCAACATTTGCAGAGGTTTGATGGGTAGAGCGTAAGCGTTGCCCATCCTACAGATAATCCAGGTGACTTACTTAGAAGCGATGTATTCTTATTATACATCAAGCTTAATTAAGTGTTGCGAATTGAACAGCAAAAGTTACCAAACTATGATAATGACTTCCTTGTCTAACGAGAATAGGAGAAGGGGAAGAAAGGACAAATCCCTTGTCATACCAAATCTGCTCTAATAGCCCCCTATTCCCTTCCAGT
>CAZZWA010000203.1:0-10335 GCA_964657555.1 uncultured Microcoleus sp. | reverse complement strand
CTGCATCTATAACTTGCTCTAGTTGTAAGTCAGAAAATTCCTGTTTTAATTCACGAATGATTAAAGTACGATCATCTGGGTTGTCATCAATTATAAGAAGCCGACACATTCGTTGATTAATTTTGGGTAAACTTAATTATCTATAAGTAATATGTTTTAAAAATAATATCAAGGCTCAATTAACGTTTGTATTTATGATTATAAATTAAATCAATACTTGAATCTATCTTTCGATAGATATTTATACAACTATACTACTACGTAGCAAAATTTATCTTACTCAGGAAGTATTTTAGCGCCAGCAAATTTATAGCAAATTGACCCCCCTTAGTCTCCCCTGATTAAGCAAGGAAACAAGATTTCTTGCTCCCTTTCCTTAGTAAGAGGATGGAATTTTGGACTATTATTTATGTTGCTCGTAGTCTTAGAGGATTCTGGCTCCTCAGGGTACCCCAATCTAAAATCCAAAATTAGTATGAAATACTTATCCTTACTTTCCTTTAGTCTTGCCGTTAGTGCAGCGTTCCTGATATCTTCAGAGGTAGGTGCAAACGTTTTCAGAACGACTAAGCGACTATCTGGTTTTTCACCAGATGGCAGTCACTATATATATTTAGAAAGTTATAGAGATACAGGACCAGAAATCCCTTTAGCACTCATGCAAATTACCAATGTGCGGTCAAACTCCTGTGTTGAAAATGGCTGCATAAAAACTGAATACGGTAAAGAATCGGCACAACTTCCGATCAAGGCTGCTGAGGATGACTTACTCAAGCGAACTTTGTATTTACGACAGACGTTAAAGCTCACTTATTTGAAAACAGGGATAAGGTTGCCAATGATTGCTCGCTTTAAAGAAGAGGATGGCACCGAGACAGTTTTCGCTCCTTTAAATAATCAGGGCTCGATTCTACAAGTTCGTCTTCAGCAGAAGTATATTCCGTCGGTTGTGCGTGGTGGTAGTGATAATGTAGATCGGGCGTCACTAAGTCTTCAAATTACTGCCAATTATCGCAAACTGAGCCTTGGCTCTCTCGATAACTTTCGCGACACCGTTCTCAAATATTCAATCAGAGAATTGCGTCTATCTCCTGACAAAAAGGCTGTGATTGTGCTGATCGATATGACTAAAACAACTTTTGATGGTGTCTTACAGACGACTTTAGTACAAAGTTTTCCTATTTGATAATTCCCTGTATTTCTCACCCTACATGCTGGCTGGAATGATGGTAAGGTCGAGGATGGGTTTGCCAGTTAAGCAGTGCCAGTGGCAGGTGAATAAATCTGGTTCCTGAACACCTAAACTAGCGATCGCCGGGGTAGCAGGAAACGGCCACAGTCTGTCAAAGATCAGGGCTGGCTCTTGAAAGCCAAACTGTAACAGGTAAGTGCTTGGAGGTGCAGATAAAGATGAAAGCAAACGATGTCCCATTTGGTATAGCGATTGACGTTGGATATCAGAGAGATGCACTGGCTGCTGGTAGATTGTTGCCGTAAGTTTCAAACTCGCCCCTACTGTTTTTGCCATACCAATGACTTCGCCGTAGAGTGGCCCTCTGGTTGTAAGCACCACCGGCAACTAGAAATTACCAGCACCAATCTCATAGCCTAAGTGTTGCTGCACCCATTGGCGTCTTTCGAGGACATGTTTGCAAGCTTGATAAATAGCTTGAGTAGGAAACTGAAGGGTGTCTGGCACATCTACAGTCAAAGGACACCAAATATTGTCCTCAGTTGTCAAATAGCTGTCTTGGCTTTGCTGCGATAAAGCTACCTCCAATTGAGCTGATGTCACTACTTGCACCGCGACTGGTGCCGGAGAATGTAGCGCGATCGCCTGCTTAAGGGCAGACACCATTCGAGCCGTCGTGGATGCCCCAATCTGCTCAGCCTCATCAACATTATCATTATTGTTAACGACAACTAAAACTCTAGGCATTCCCAAACGTTGGCATGGAGCCATCAACACCTGGACGAGGAAAGGTGGGCAGATCAATCCGGGTGATGTTACGGCTCCTTACCGCTAGACGGTAGCTAACACTTTGCAGCTCAGCATGCAGTTGACGGTTTTCCCTCTGTAGAATTGCCACTTTCTCTCGCACAGGAGCCATACGTTCAGCAAATTTTTGACGATAAAGCTGCGGCAACTCCTGTACCACCTGCTCTAGCATCCGAGAGCGGTCAGTTAATTCTTGCACGGACTGCCGCAACTGATAAATTTCGCTATCACGGGCAGAAATTTGCTCTTGGTAAAATGTTACTTGCTGCTCGACCTCTTGCAGTTGCTCTCGCAAAATGCGGATTTCTGCCATATGACGCTCAGAAACCTCCGGCTTAGGCATGAAGGTGGCGTTGCCCTTTACAAGTCGGAACAGTTCTTGAGACAGCTGCTGCACCAGTTGGTCTCGCAACTGTAACTCTTCGCGCATACGAGAGACTTCGGTTTGAAGCTTTTGGATGGGGGGGGTTTCAGTTGAGTTCACAATTGCTTACGGCTCCAATTTAAATGGTGTCACAACAGCAGGAGGCGGCGCATACGCCTAGGGCTTATTATCATGCCTAATTCAGCTAATTTACCATCTACAAAGGCAATTGACAGCTGACGAGGGAGTTTGTTTTCAACTGAATTCATAGATAGAGCGATCAAGCGTCAGCTTGCCAGGTGCATCTTCAGTAGTCATGCCTCAAAGTGATATTGCATCTTGTAGGATTGAGGTGAAATCGAGAGGAAGTGGCCAAGATGAGTGCAGGCAACAATTCAAAAAAAATAAAGTTTGGCACCGATGGATGGCGGGGGATTATTGCCGATGATTTTACCTTTGCCAACGTCAGCAAGGTGACACGAGCGATCGCCAGTTATCTCGACACCGCCTATTCTAAAGACCGTCCTGTTTTGATTGCCTACGATACCCGCTTTCTAGCTGACCAGTTCGCCCAAACTGCTGCCCAAGTCCTAGCAGATAGCGGTTGGATGGTAAAAATTACCGAGCGGGATTGCCCAACACCAGTGATCGCCTATAATGCCCGTCACCTTAACTCAGCGGGTGCACTGATGTTTACTGCCAGCCACAACCCAGCGCCTTACTGCGGTATTAAGTATATCCCTGATTATGCTGGCCCTGCCACACCGGAAATTACAGATACTATTGTAGCAAGCATTGAAGGGGCATCAGATGCGCCAGCGAGTGGCAGCCAGCTCAGTAGAATTTCCACCTTCGATCCCAAGCCTGAGTACTTGAAATTTATCTACACTCTGCTAGATGTGGCACGAATTCGCAGCGCCGGATTAAAGGTGAAGTATGATGCCCTCTATTCCACATCTCGCGGGTACCTGGATACAGTATTACAGCACTGCGGTTGTGAAACAGAAGCCTTTCACACATACCGGGATGTGTTGTTTGGTGGCGGGATGCCAGAACCTAAGGGAGAACAGCTGGTAGAGCTAGTGGAAGCGGTGAAGAGAGAGCGGGCAGATTTAGGTTTGGCAACAGATGGAGACAGCGATCGCTTCGGTGTCGTTGACGAGTTGGGCAACATCCTCACTCCCAATACTGTCCTGCTATTGCTGGCACGTCACCTGATCAAGAACAAGGGCAAAACTGGTGCAATTGTGCGCACCGTCGCCACTACTCATCTGCTAGATAACCTCGCTCATAAGTATGGATTAGAAATTTATGAAACGCCCGTAGGCTTCAAATATATAGGCGATAAAATGCGCCAGACACAAGTATTGATCGGTGGGGAGGAATCTGGAGGCTTAAGCATTATCGGTCATATCCCAGAAAAAGATGGAGTCCTCGCAGATATGCTGGTGGCAGAGGCAATTGCCTATGAAGGTAAACCCCTCAGCCAGATGGTGGAAGAAGCGATCGCCGAAGCTGGTGGCCCTCTCTACAATCAGCGCCTCGATTTGCACTTGAATGAAGCCCACAAAGCTGCGGCGATCAATTCGTTCACCAAAAATCCACCAGAAAACGTTGCCGGGATTAAGGTAAAAGAAGTAGGACGCAAAGATGGCATTAAGCTCTATCTAGAAGATGGCAGTTGGATACTCTTGCGTCCTTCGGGAACAGAACCACTGGTGCGCGTCTACCTAGAAACAACCTCACAAGAAAAGCAAACCAAAATTGCCGCTCAGATGCAACAGACAATTAACCAGCTGCAACCCGTAGCAGTTTAAGCGATTGGTTATGGGAAAGTTTTGAATTGTGAGTCTTGAATACGTAGGGCGGGCACAGGGATATCGCCCTACAACACTTAACACTCTCCCTGCCATCCCTTGAAGCCAAAATGAAAATCATCGTCAATTTTCTGACATCGTTGATTTTAGCCATTTGGGTGGGAGCGATCGCTGTCCTCTCTGTGCAAAATTTCACGTCAGTAACCCTAAAATTTCTGAGTTTCCAGTCTATTGAGATACCTGTGGGACTGGTGCTGGCTTTTAGTGCTGGTGCTGGGATGATTGGGGGTGCTCTCTTGCCAATTCTCTGGCAAGCGGCTGATTCTTCTCAACAGCAGCTGCAATCAGAGGAGATCGGCCAGGAGGATGAGGCAGATTTTTGAGGAGGACATAAGCTGTCAAAAACTCAGTTTTTCTAAAAAACTAGGTTTTTGCGACTTCTGGATAGAAGAGACGTATATACTACAGCAAGAGTAGGGACGTGCGCTCGCTCACTTATAACTCAAAGAATCGGATAAAACTAAGTACACACTGAGCACGTTTATTTTTCCCGACTGCATGGCTACTTTGATCTTTAAAAAATTGCCAACATTGCAATCTTATCTGTATGAGTTCGGATTCAGAAGCTCCTTTTCCAAGTTTGTTTCGTCAACTACTTCTTTTGCTTTTCAGTCTCTTGGACGATGCTTTAATTGTGGGGCTTTCTCGACTAGGCTGTGACATCCCCTGGCTCAAATCGCTTTCTCCAATTGTGATGGGCTGTACAGCACTGTATATGATGGTTCAGTTCTGGCATCATGGCGCGCCTAAGTTAGTGGAGAGGTGGCGTGAGTTCAGGCAGCAGTCTGAAATTCTGGAGATTTGAAAGGGTTAAGCTATGAGGCTGAGTAGGAATAGAAGTGCGATCGCCCTTCTGTTCTGTGCTTGGTTCCACACCCATCTGAGTGGTCGTATCAGAGCTACCGACAAAGCTGCAAGTCTATTCGTGAATTGTTCCATCGGGCATTTCTGTCCCAGTGAAGATTGCTTTATTTAACTGATCTGGTTTCAAATTCAGCGCCCCACGCAGCCTTGCTTCGCTTAGGTCTGTGTTACTGAGGTTTGCTCCATAGAGATTTGCTACACCTAAATTTGCCTGAATGAGGTTTGCTTCCCTTAAATTTGCTCCCTTCAAAATTGTGCTAATTAAACTTACACGGCGTAAATTAGCTGCAATTGGTAATTCTACAAAACCTTGGGATTTTAAACACTAGCTCATCTGCACTTATTCCCCTTCATCCAACTTAGATGAATCTTGCTGCAACCAAGCCTCTAAATCCGAAGAAGAGGAGAAATCCAGCAGCGCCTCTGCCAAATCCTCTAGCTGGGTGAGCGATAGCTGCTGAATGCGTTCTTGCAACTCAGGGGCGATCGCACCAACTCGCCGTGGCAGGAGGCGCATAATCAGTGACAATGCCTCTTCTTGCTTGCCTTCTTGCTTTCCCTGTTTAATTCCTTGCTCCATCCAGCTGGTAACAATTTGCATAACCACCTCTCGCTCAACTGGCTTCATCTTAGCAATGTCGGCTTGCAAAAGCCTTTCCTCTTCTGCATCCAGGCGTAAATAGGTATCAATAAACCCAGAAATCAGTTGCATTCGTGCTGGATCTAGTCTTAAGGTTGCCAGCAGACGCAGACATTCAAATTTCACTCTTGGGCGGTCTGTCGGAGCAATGTTCATTTTTGCCATCAGCGCACTAGCCACTGGATTGCCTTGACCTACAAAATCTCTCCAGTTGAGGCGATTCAGTTGGATGACATCATAGTTGAACTGCAAAACAACTTTATTCGGGAATGTAACTTGATGAACGTTTGGCTCTGGATTTTTGGGATACTTATAAGAAAATATCACTACAGGATAAATAGGTAGATCAAATTTCTCATATAAGCGAGAAAAATAGCGAAACATCCGCTTGGAAAAGTCTGTTTTATATTGAGCCTGGTTTTCTGTATGAATTAGAAAAAAAGACTCTTGTCCTTGAAATTGAGCCTTGACAACTATATCTGTCTCGTAACGTTTCCCAGCAGTGACATCGATAAATACTTCCTTGTCTAAGAAGGAGATAGAGTTGCGTTCTAGATACGCTGCTACTTCTGGCAAAAACAGGTCGAGAAACTCTACAAAAAAGGTAGTTAGGAGTTCTTTAAACAAGCGGTCATGATCAACCATTTTTATGCTGTTTTTTGAGAAATTAGCTAATCTTATTTCATCTCCATCCAATTCTGTCCCGCACGAACATCAACTACTAAAGGAACGCTTAGCTGTACAGCACTTTCCATGCTAGACTTAATTTTAGACTGCAATTCTTCCCACTCAGAGGAAGGAACCTCAAAAACTAATTCATCGTGAACTTGTAAAAGCAAACGAGCTTGGTAATTCTGCAAAACCTCGTGCAGTTTTACCATTGCAATCTTGATAATGTCAGCGCTAGAACCCTGAATTGGAGCGTTAGCAGCAGCTCTTAGCAGTCCAGCGTCAGCTTGTCCCAAGTTGCGGAGTTTATCGAGGTGAATATCATCTGGGTTACTTCCTTGGAGCTTGCGGAGACTGCCCCCCTCAAAGTTAAAGTAGCGACGGCGGCCTAAAATTGTTTCGACATAGCCGTAGGCGATCGCTTCCCTTTTCACCCGCTCTAAATAATCAAAAACTTTGCGATAACGCTCATTGAACTTATCAATAAATAATTTGCCTTCTGACGCTTTAATCCCAGATTCCCGCGCAAACCGCTGCGCTCCCATGCCGTAAATCACGCCAAAGTTGATGATTTTACCTAGGCGACGCTCCTCTGAAGTGACGGTTTCTTTCTCAAACAGCAGCTTAGCGGTGACGGTGTGAATATCCTCATTCTGCTTATACGCCTCAACCAACACTGGCTCTTTAGTGAGATGCGCCAAAATCCGCAACTCAATTTGGGAATAGTCAGCTGCTGCCATTAGCCAACCCGATTCTGGCACGAACGCCTTGCGAATCTGCCGACTAAAAGCTGTGCGGATGGGAATATTTTGCAAATTAGGATTAGAAGAAGACAGCCTGCCAGTCGTCGTCCCCGTCTGGTTGAAATTTGTATGCACTCGCTTGGTGTCTGGACGGATTAGTGCTGGTAGGGCATCTACATAAGTAGATTTCAACTTAGAGAGAGTGCGATACTCCAGGATGGTATCGACCAAGGGGTGATCTCCTTGCAATTTCTCTAGCGTTGCTGCGTCTGTAGAATAACCAGTTTGGATTTTCCGAGATTTCTTTTTGTCTAATCCGAATTTGTCAAATAGTAACTGACTTAGCTTTTTTGGTGAGCCTAAGTTAAATTTCTCTCCAGCTACCTCATAAGCTTTCTGCTCTATCAAGCCTAAATTTTGTTCCATTTGCTTTGAGAGTTCCTGGAGATAGGCTGCATCAATACGAATGCCTACGTATTCCATCTGAGCTAAAACTGGTTCCAAGGGTTGTTCTACTTCTAACAGCAATTTGTCCAGAGCGGGGACTTCCTCCAGTTTTTCCCGTAGCTTTGGTACAAGCTGGAATGTGGCATACACTTGCATACCGCAGTAGTCGGCTACAGTTTGAATGTCGATGTCAGCAATTGTTTTGCCTTTGGATACTATCTTTGTATAACTATCGATGGAAAGACCCAGATAGCGCAGCACCATGTCACTCAGATTATGGCTATTTTCTGGATTGATGATGTAACTGGCTAGCATTGGATCGAACACTACCCCAGCCAGATGAATTCCTTGAGTGCGCAGTACCAGCCGGTCAAACTTGGCATTTTGCAAAGTTTTGGGATGTGTAGTGCTTTCCAGGATCGGACGCAGTGCTTCTAGGGCAGTCTCTGTGTCCAGGTTGTTACCATTCTTATGCCCGGTGGGGATATAAGCAATGTCAGCTGGGTCAGTTCCCCAACAGCAGCCAATTCCTACTAATTGGGCGTCTCGCGGCTCCAAAGCATTAGTTTCCGTGTCCCAAGCCACTGGTGTAGCGACATCTGTGTAAGCTTGCAGCTTGTTAACCAACTCAGTCAGTTTAGCTGGAGTATCAATAATGCAGGGTTGTATTGGGGATGTTGTTCGTTGTTCTTGCGCTTCTGTATCGTCAGCACTGAAAAACCAAAGGTCATTGTCTTCAAATTCTGGCTGCTGAGTGGAAATTGGGGGCTGCGAAGACAAGGGGGAATTTTGAGCAACACCCTTCACCAAATCGCTCCCTTGTCCTCCTTCCCCAGTTCCCTGTTCCCAGTCCCCAGCTTTGCCCCCAAATGCTTGCTGAATTTCCGTGATTTTACCCAAAAACTTGTTTAACTCTAATTTTTCCAGCAGCGGTTTTAAAACAGCAGCATCAAAACCCTTCAGATGGCAGTCTGCTAAATTGACCTCTAAGGAAACGTTGAGTACCAATTGAGCTAAGTGCTGGGAGTGATATGCGTCTGCTTTCCCAGCCTCCAGCTTTTTCTTAACAGCACCCTGAATCTGGTCAAGAGATGCATAAATCTGGTCTAGGGAGCCGTAGTCGTTGAGCAACTTCACCGCCGTCTTATCGCCAATCCCCTTCACCCCAGGGATGTTATCTGATGCATCACCACAAAGGGCTTTGTAATCAACAACTTGGGCTGGCGTGATGCTCAATTTCTCTTGAACTTGCTCTGGCCCAAAATCAGTGGGACCAGTGCCACCTGACTTGATAAAGGTACTGTTAAGATACAGAACGCTGATTTCCTTTGCTGGGTCAATCAGTTGAAATAAATCGCGATCGCCGGTTAATATCTTTACCCGATAACCTGCAGCACTTGCCTTTTGGGCCATGGTGCCCAAGATATCATCTGCCTCATAGCCTGGGGCTGTTTGAATTTGCAGATTGAAAGCATCCAATAATTCGTGGAGATTTTTGAGGTCAGTGATGAAGTCTTCTGGAGTCTCGGGGCGATCAGCTTTGTAAGTGTCGTCGGCTTCGTGGCGGAAGGTAGGCAAACCCAGGTCAAAAGCGATCGCCATCGCCTGCGGCTGCTGAGATGCCATCACTTCTAACAATGACTTGACGAAGCCAAAACAAACACTTGTAGGAATACCAGTTTTCGTTTTTAATCCCCCGTCCCGTCCTTTGGCAAAGGCAAAGTAGGAACGAAAGGCTAACGAGTGACCGTCCACTAGGATGAGTAGAGGTCGCATTTCCGATGAGGTAGAGGTGGATTGGGACATAGCCTTATTTTAACCACCTGCATTTGTTGTCGAAATACATAGCCGACTGATCATCGACTAATTAATTTCGACAAAATTACGTAATTTATTAAGTAGGGACAATTCAGGAATTGCCCCTACTTAAGTGGTGTGCTAATGGAGAAAATACCTAAGTCCTAACTACCTGAAAATTCACCTGTTCAAACTATATAGGTTGCCGGTTAACCGATTTGTCTGCGGCGACGGCTAGAGAATAGCATGCCACCCGCTACCAATCCCAGACCTGCTAAGCTAGCAGGCTCAGGTACTGTTTTAGCTGTCACTATGTAGTCCTGGTAGTCCCTGTCGTTATTGTTTCCTCTGTCATCGAAGGAAACTAGCACGGAGTCAGCAAACGGATTGGCTGATGAGTACTGTCCAGGATTAGAGACTGCTGTGGTGCGCTTCACATCAAGAACTTTGAGCAATACATCTTTTGGCCCGAAAAGAGCTTGCTGAGTATGTTGACCATCAGTTGACTGAAGAAGGTTCAGATCAGAATTCAGATTCAGGGTAGTGGACGAGAAGACTGTCCCCACATTTACGTTATTGTCGCTGCTTGTGAGTCCGAGAGTGTAAAGTTGACCAGCCAGAAACGTCACTTCTTGAGTTTTGAGGCCATAACTTACCACATTACCGCTCTTGTCATAAGTTGCGTCTCCACCCGCCACTGAGTTCCCGAAGGTTCCCTGCCATTCATTAGTACTGTCATTATCTGACCCTTTAATTTCGTGAAATAGGGTTTGAACTAAGGTAGGTGCACCTGATTTGTCCACCTGGTACACCCCTAAGTCTGACTGGTAAGACCCATGGGAGTCATAGAAGGTGAAGTCAATCGTGGTGTTTTGATCAAACGTAAATCCGTCTGTCCCAAATGAGAAGGCTTGTGCTGAAGCAGAGAAGCTGAA
>CAZZWA010000202.1:7305-10417 GCA_964657555.1 uncultured Microcoleus sp. | reverse complement strand
GTATTTGCTATCAAAAAGGGCAAAGATTCCACTACCGTCACAGCTATTTGTGAAACCGATAGACCTATTACCACACCTCCTAACATGCCAGCTGCTCCCAAAGATAGATTGAGTGCAATTCAATGTCCTGCTGGTTCCCACTTAATGGGTTAGGTGTATGGCACAGTTTGTAGTTTTTTTACAATTCTTTATTATGAGGTAAAAGCTGAACTATACAACGACATAGATGCTGACCCGTATTAAAGACTTAGCTCAAAGCCTAGCACCTCGACTCATTGAAATCTGCCGCCATATTCACTCTCACCCAGAACTGAGCGGTCAGGAGTATCAGACTGCTGCCTATGTTGCTGGTGTTCTGTCATCCTGTGGCCTGCATGTGCGAGAAGGTGTGGGTAAAACAGGTGTGATTGGGGAACTTGCCAATCAAGACAATGGTAGCCACCTGCTAGCCATTCGGACGGATATGGATGCACTGCCGATTCATGAACGCACGGAGCTAGAATACAGTTCGCGCCAGCCAGGGGTAATGCACGCCTGCGGTCATGATGTACACACAACTGTAGGATTGGGCACAGCAATGATCTTGGCTAGGTTGGGAGAAGCTTTGCCAGGAAATGTCCGCTTTTTGTTTCAACCAGCAGAGGAAATTGCCCAAGGAGCAAGCTGGATGGTAGCAGATGGTGCAATGGAAAAGGTGAGTGCTATTTTCAGCCTTCACGTTTTCCCTTCCATTCCGGCTGGATCAGTGGGTGTCCGTTACGGAGCTTTGACGGCAGCAGCTGATAATTTGGAGATTATTATTAGGGGGGAATCGGGTCACGGGGCACGTCCCCATGAGGCAATTGATGCCATCTGGATTGCTGCTCAGGTAATCACAACTCTCCAGCAAGCAATTAGCCGGACGCAGAATCCGTTACGACCAGTGGTGCTAACAGTTGGTAAAATCGAGGGAGGACGCGCTCCCAATGTGATTGCAGATTATGTGCGGCTAGTGGGAACAGTGCGATCGCTCCACCCGGAAACCCACGCCTATCTACCAGAGTGGATTGAAAAGATTGTTACTAATGTCTGTAGAACCTATGGTGCCCACTGTCAAGTGGAATACCAACGGGGAGTTCCTTCAGTACAAAACGATCCGGAGCTGACTCGGTTATTGGAAGCGGCAGCTAAGGAAGCTTGGGGTAGCGATCGCGTGCAGATTTTACCTGAACCCTCTCTGGGAGCTGAAGATTTTTCCCTGTATCTGCAACACGCTCCCGGCATGATGTTCCGCTTGGGAGTCGGTCACCCAGACAAAACAAACTATCCCCTGCATCATCCCCAGTTCCATGTTGATGAATCAGCAATTGTCACTGGCGTCGTCACCCTCGCCTATGCAGCTTACAGATACTGGCAACACTTAGCAGCTTTTCAGGAGCGGGGATTCCCGGCTCTACATCACTAAGCAGAATCACGAGCGCCACAACTTTCTGACTCAAGAGGGATTAGTTTTCGCGATCGCTTCTACTAGTCTATAAAAAATTAGCAAACAGAAGGCGCAAGCGAGTTATGGCATCGACAGCACCACTTAAGGATATCGAGTTAATTGACTGTGCAAAAGCCAATGCTAAGCAGGGAGTTGAAACTGCTGCCAATCTGTGTGGCTATGGTGAGGATATCAAGGCTTTTCAGCAAGAACTGAAGCAAGCTTGCGAGAGAATCAATATTAAGTACAACGAGTTGACTGACCTGATCACTGAACAGCAAAACCTGATACAGATGGGTGGTGTTGAGGTTGCTCCGGACACAGCATCGGAACTATAAGGGCGGGGATGGGTTGTCATCAGTCAAAGCTAATTTTGAAAGCCTGAAATTCTCACCTAAGACCTAATTTCAGGCTTTTCCGTAGAAAAAGTACTCTCTAGCAAAATGATATGGTGCTGAGCATCAAAGGTAATCTTCCCTTTGTGCTGCAACTTACTAAGCATTCGCGTAATTGTCACTCTGGTGGTGCCACAGGTATGAGCTAAGTCTTCGTGAGTTAGCCGCACCCCCAGCCGAGTTCCCCTAGCTACGGGTTGACCAATTTCCTGTTTCAGCAGCAACAATAAACGGTATAGGCGCTCGCTAACTCGTCGCTGTCCAGAGATGGCTAATAGAGATTCTGCTTGCCGCAGCCGTTGGTTGATTTTTGGTAAAAGAGTCTGAGCCAAACGTGGAGATGCCTCTATCTCTGTTAGAGGAATGAACACTAGCTCAACATCCTTAGAGAAGGCAATAGCTTGATAGACTTGCAAGTTAGTCAAACCAGAACCAAAGATCATTCCTGCTCCTGTCAACCCCACTAGTACCTCCACGCCATTCTCCGCCAGCGTACTGAGCTTAACTAAACCCTGACAGACTACCCACACGGTTTCGGGTTGCAGGGAAATCACCTCTCCTTTGGAATAAGCCTGTCTTGGGCGTGACTGAGTAAGATTGTATTCGTCACCCTCTGGCGCTACCTCTTGTAAGTGTTGGTGATTTGTGACTTCATGCAGCAGCCAGCGCAATGTCACCGCTTTCCCTAAGGCGTCTCGAACTGCAACTACAGTCACCTGTACTTTAATTGGGTTACCTCGATGTGGGATCATGGCTATTTCCCATTCGTGAACCGAGTTTTTATGGCAGACTTGATTGAGTTGGTCGTGAAACATTCGGCGTTTAAGGGCGATGAAGTCAATGAGCAGTCGGCCTGCTAAAAACTCCTCAGCGACATGGAGTAACCTGGCAGCAGCACGGTTGACTTCCAAGATCTTGCCATATGGATCAGTCGCTAGATAAGCATCAGGCGCAAAATTGAACAGCTCCTGGTAATGTTGGCGTTGGGTTTCCACCTGCGCTCGTGTGGCAATAAGTTCCTGATTCTGCTGGCGTAGCTCCTCCAGAGCTATTTGCAATTCTTCTGAGGCGGTGCCAAGCTCCATAAAGGCTCTAGGCAGCAGCTCTAGTTGCGGCGGTAATTGACAGGCGTCCTGATATAGCTTTTGCAATCGCCAGCGCATGGCGTCGATCTGCTGGGCAAATGCATCTCCGTTCATAAAGCTTCATTCTACTCTAGCCGATACTAGAGTTAAGCATAGATATTTTTCCA
>CAZZWA010000202.1:4186-7205 GCA_964657555.1 uncultured Microcoleus sp. | reverse complement strand
ACTGCAATAGCCTGGGCTGGACTCTTCCTATGCATAGACCTGTAAAGTTGCTTAGCTTTGCGGTTGCTAGCTTCTTGTTCTCTGTGAGTTTTCCGCGACCACTAATCGCGCTCGCTTCCAACTCGGTTGCCTCTGACTCGCAAGCACAAAAGGCTCTGAACTTAGAAGCTGAGGCAGAGCAGTTGTCTCAACAGGGCATCCAGCAGTTGAATAGCGGTCAGTTGCTAGCAGCAGCACAATCCTTTGAGCAAGCTCTAGAAATTTATAGAAATAGGAAATATCCCGACAATAGTACCAAAGAAATCGAAATAATCAAGCACTTAGTAAAAGTTTACACCTCGCTGGGAGATTCAAACAAAGTCATTGAATTTTCGCAAGCAGGTTTAGCGATCACCCAAAAACTTGGAGATCGTGATACGGAACTAAAACTCCTCAATGCTTTAGCAGATGCTGACAATTCTTTAGGTAAATATGAACAAGCTATAGAATCTGCCACAGCTTGCTTGACACTGGCACAAGAGAGCCAAAATTCTCAAGCCCAAGCTGCTGCTTTCGTCATATTAGCCAGTGCTTACCAAGCAACAGCAGCTAATACTAGTGAATACCAAAAAGCAATGAGAATGGCAATATCGGGCCTGACTACTGCTTGGCTGATTGAAGATCACGACGCAGAAGCTAAAGCGCTAGCAATTCTCGGCAGTATTTACAGTTTGCTCGGTAAGAATCAAGATGCTTTGGTGTTCTCCCGATCAGCATTGAAAGTCGCAAAGGAAAACAACATTCCCACGGTAGCAGCGTCTTCATTGTTGACTCTAGCAGATGTTCAGCTTAGACAGAAAGAATACCAGAACGTTATTAAGTCTACGGAGCAAAGTAGGGATTATTTACAAAAACTCCAACAGCGCCAAACAGAAAGTGCTGTCTCTATAATGCAAGGTCTTGCTTATCTGGGGCAGGGAAATCTGCAAAAATCTGTTGATTTTGCCGAACAAGGGTTAGAAATTTCACGAGAAGTTAAAAATCCGCTCATTGAAGCTTTAGCTCTCATAGTTTTGAGCTTAGATTACAGCCATTCTAGAGACACCCTAACAGCGATTGAGTTAATCAACCAAAGTTTGGTTATTGCCAGAAACACAAAAAATCGAGATCTCGAAGCCTTAATTCTAGAAGTTCGCGGCGGCATCTACAGAAATTCAGGCAAGACAGAACTGGCGATCGCCTCCTATCAACAGGCAATCTCAATTACTGATATCTATAGTGTAAAAGCAGAACTAGCTTATTTATATGAGAAAGCAAATCTAGTCGGAACTGCTATTACTTACTACAAGCTAGCAATTAACAATAAGGAAGAACAAGTTCAAAGGTTAATTCCTGGATTGCCAGTTTGGTTACAAGAATCTTTTCCCCTAGCAGTTCAAGATATTAATGGGGTAAGAACTGCCAATATTTATCGCTCTTTAGCCAACTTACTTCTATCCCAAAAGCGGATTGGCGAAGCGCAGCAGGTACTAGAACTTCTAAAAGGGCAAGAGTTACGTGAGTACACTGGTGACGGCCTAAGAGCAAATAGTCATGCTCCCAGTTTGCTGATAACACCTACCGAGGCACAGGTGCTTAAAGAGTACGGTAGCTTAATTGCTTTCGGGTATCAGCTTGATAAATGCGAGCAAACTCATTGTGCTCAGCTAGAGCAGTTGTCTCAGAGGCGGTCAATTTTAACCAAGCAATATGAGCAACAGTTAGAACAGCTAGAAGTAAAAATTCGCAACTATCGCGCTACTGATGAAGCTTTTGTTGACCCCAACCAGTTTGCTTTCAAGGCTCAAGCAATTGTGGAAGCCCAACCAGATACTGTACTGATTTATCCCTTGGTGCTAGAAGATAAAATTTGGATAATGTGGGCATCAAAAGGGGGCATTTTCAAAAGTGTGGAAGTTAGAAATGTCAGTCAAGCGCAGATAGCAGCAACAGTCTTGAGGTTTCGCCAGTTATTACAAAATCGTCTTTCTAATATTGACGAGGTAAAAGCGACGGGTAAGCAACTGTATAGCTGGTTGATCGAACCTGTGGAAAATGAACTGAGAGCGAATCATATTCATAACCTGGTATTCTCTCTAGACCGCTCAACCCGTTATATTCCTATAGGTGCTCTGTTTGATGGCAAACAGTACCTGATTGAGAATTACTCTGTTTCCACGATACTATCAGCTAATCTCACTAATGTGCCTCTAACTGTTGATCACCACACAAGTACGAGAATAGCGTTAAGCACCGCAGCGCCCCTTGCTAACAATCGAGACCCCACAGTTCTGGCACTAGGAGTATCGGATGCCATAGCGGGTTTTGGACCATTGCCTAATGTGCCACCAGAGTTAAATGCGATCGTGCGGCAAGAGGTAGGTAAGACAAAGGGGATTTTTCCTGGTCGAGAATTTCTCAACAAAGCCTTTGACTTTTTTGCTTTACGAAACAACTTACCCAGTTATCAAATATTACATATAGCTACCCACAGCAGATTTGTACCAGGACAAGCCTATAAGTCTTATTTGTTACTAGGCACAGGTGAAAAGATGGAAATTCCTGAGATTCAAACCTGGCTGAATTTACACCATGTCGATCTGGTCGTGCTGTCAGCTTGCGAAACTGCATTAGGTGGCCCTGGAATGGACGGTAAGGAAATTGCCGCTATTGGCTATTACTTTCTTAAAGGCGGGGCTAAAACTGTAATTGCGTCTTTGTGGAACGTTGAGGATCGCAGTACTCGCCTGTTGATGGAGCATTTTTACGAAAACCTAGCTAAGGAAACGCCAACTTCACCAGAAAAGAAAGCTGAGGCACTGCGTCAAGCCCAATTAGCGCTTTTGAATGGTCAAGATATAGAAAATGTGTCAACGTCAAGTAACGTGCAAAGACATCCTAACACTATGACTTCACTATCGGTTGGGCAACGAGGTGAAAGCCAGCAGCCACCTGTCGCTAAGAAGAGTCCTTTTCGTCACCCTTACTATTGGTCAGCATT
>CAZZWA010000202.1:1249-4086 GCA_964657555.1 uncultured Microcoleus sp. | reverse complement strand
GAACTACGCTGTACGTTTGGAGGTCGATCAATCGTCCCCGATATTGCAGTCTTCACTTGGGGACGCATTCCCCGCGACGAGAACGGCGAAGTCGCCAACACCTTCGCGATCGCTCCCAACTGGACTATAGAGATCCTTTCCCCCGACCAAAGCCAAACCAAAGTCATCCGCAACATTCTCCACTGTCTTGCCCACGGCACCAACATGGGTTGGTTGATTGACCCTGATGAGAAATTAGTTTTTGTCTACTTTGTCGATCAACGCATTGCAGTCTTTGAAGCCGAGGTTGATCGCCTTCCCGTCCCACCCTTTGCCGAATCCTTCAGTCTCAGTGTTGGTCAATTGTTTAGTTGGCTAGCCGAATGAATACTTTATCATTTGTGTGCATCTTTTAAAGTAGTAAAGTGGTTGTTTGAATTTTTTGCTGATAGTCAAATATTTTATTTTCCTAAGATTTATAAGCATGGATTTTAACCACAACCTGACGTTGAACACTACCTTCCACGGGGTTAGGCACAAAGGTGAGCCTTATTTTCCGATCATCCGTGCTAAAACATTGCGAGTGATTTGCTGGACACCAACATTTAAACGGGAAGGACGCAGCTGGGGTGCATTGTAATCGTCTAATCCCCAACTCCACTGCATAGATCCGGCAGCAAAAACAGTAGCACCACTGGGTGCAGTGTAGATTGTCATATCTGAATATCTTGTGTGATTTTTATAGCGGTAAGGTGAGTGGGCGATGCGAACAGTATTTGCTGGTGCATGGCTAAACATCCTATCTACTTCAAAGCCTAGTAATCCTGGTAAATGGGAGCCCTTGTTTAAACCTGTTCCTGCAAGTAACCAGTCTGACCTATTATCAATACCGATATCAATAACGATATCGCTCTTGACTGGATTCGTTTCATACATAATGCCAATCAAAGCATCTTCAGGAAGATTCACTGGTGGCCATCGCCATTTTGTTGTGACTCGATTATCGTTCGTGGGATCGCGATCTCTGGCAAAAGGGTCTAGAGAAGCTAACTCCTTATAGGCAACAATTGTCCGGGTTGGCGCTTTGGTGATGCGGCTGGGTTCAAATCGAATCTGCCAAAAACAGGTATTGGAAGAAAAAAAGCCAAGACTGACGCCCCGATCCCGTGCTGCCTCCACATTTTCCCGCATCTCCCACGACCAATATTCATCATGGCCTACAGAGAGAAAGGCTTTGTGGGATAACAGTATGGACGTTCCATCCACTACATCCACAGGATTAGTATGAGTGTCAACATCTGTAGCATAGGTAACATCGTAGCCTGATTTTTCCAGCCAGCGCACCATGTTGTACTCCCAACCAGCACTGGGGATGTCGCTGAACGGTTGAAAATTGGCTAAAAACTCACCTGCACCTGTGCCATAGGCAGCTATCTTTTTTGGTATGGCGGCATAGGGGCGATTGAAGGAAACTTTATAAGCCTGTTTTGCCTTACTGTTCCACCTGTAAAGCGACTTACCCCCCCAATTGTTATAAGCCTGAAAGGTGGTGACGCTCGATTGAAACAGAATATTAGATGCCCGCGTATCATCCCTGACCACAAACATAATGTAGCTCTGTTTGCCAGTCTTGCTACCAGTGAGCTTGGCTAGATAAACACCACTCGCCCAGTCAGTTGAGTCATCTGGGTTATTGGGAATACTCAAGACATAGGGGTCTTTCCAATCACATTCCACCAAGCCACTGGCTTGATTCTCAAGTGGTGGTGGTTGCCTAACTCCCTTTCTAGTAATGGCTTGGGCCACTTGACGCGCCCCAGCGCCGTCATACCAGCCCATGCGAAAAATCTCAATTGTGTACTTTGGCTCTTTTGTATTCACAAAGAGGCTGATCTTACTGCCGCGATTCACACTGGTTAATGAGGCATAGCCTTCAATTTCTTGTTTGGTTGCTGGGTTTGCCAGTTGCCAGTCCTTTGTGCCTGGTTTTTGATTCTCGATCGCGGTGGGATTGTTGGCGATCCTGGGCGTCGGTATGTCTTGCGGCTGGGCAGAGGGATGGAACAGATAAAGCGTTCCTATGACAGTTAAGATCGCCAAGAGCGATCGCCAGAGCAGTTTTCTCAAAGATTTCAATTTAACCAACATCTAATAAGCTATACAAATTAATCTTGTCGCCAAACATTGATTATGCCATCGACATTGCCACTGGCAAGAGTTTTGCCATGAGAATCTATTGCTATAGATACGACTGAGGTAGATGAATCTCCTTTCAAGGTACACAACTGTTGTCCTGTGCTTAGATGCCACAGTTTGATCGTGCCATCCACGCTGCCACTAGACAGAGTCTGCCCATTGGGACTGATGACAAGTGACATCACTTGTCCTGAATGTCCGTGGAAGATGCCCAGCAGTTCGCGAGTGTATATTTGCCAAAGCTTGATGGTGCCATCGCCACTCCCACAAGCAAGAGTCTCCCCATCCGGACTGATGACGAGTGACCAAATTGTAGAGGCGCGATAGATCGCGTTGACAGAATTTCCTGTGAGGATAGCCAACTGTTTGCAGGTATCAAGCCTCCATAGGGTGATGATCCCGTCTTCGCCACCACTAGCGAGGGTTTGCCCATCTGGACTAAGAGCGATCGCGTAAACTTGTCCGGCTGACTCTGTCAGCACGCTGATCAATTGCCTCTTCTTAAGTGACCACAGCTTGATGGTGGCATCAAAACTGCCACTAATTAGAGTTTCTCCATCTGGGGCGATCGCAAGAGATCGGACTGAACCAGAGTGATTTGTGAGGGTATGAATCAGTTTTCCCGTGTCTAGCTGCCACAGCTTGATGGTTTCATCCCAACT
>CAZZWA010000202.1:0-1149 GCA_964657555.1 uncultured Microcoleus sp. | reverse complement strand
GGGGTGCCACTGGTGCAGATAGCGGCGATTGAGTCTGGTTCTCCACAGATTCAGGGGAAGCAACTTGAATAGCTGTGACTGGCTCACTCAGATTTATTTTGGGGTCTATACGAGAGTTAATCTGGTTCTGTAGGTCGGCGATCGCTGCCGATATCTGCCCTAACTCCTGCTCCAAATAGTTTACTCTTGTTGGTAGCGATGAATTATTCTTTAGGTATTCGCTCATGTCGCTCAAGGATTTCTCCAAATTGGCATACTGGTCTTGTAGCAATGCGAGCGATCGCTTCTGTCCGGCGATATCTTTATTAGTTGGCTGGAGATGGAGTGCCTCTAATTGGGAGAGACAGCTTTTTATCTGAGTTTGTAGAACCGTAATCTCCTCTCGCACCTGGTGAGGCACTATTGATGGTGTTTCTTGTGCCCTTGGTGAGTAGGGGAGAATCAGCTGCTTGCTTTGACTGAGCTGGTCTAAAACTTTGTTTTCTAATGATAGAATATCTTCTGAGATTTCCTCTTGTAGCCTGATCATAGCAGTGGTTATACGTCTTTTCATCTGTTGCTCAAGGCGAAGGCGGTTAATCAGATTCAGCAACAGAGAAACAGACATCGGCAATGCCATGTAGATTGCCTGTCCAGACAACAAAGTAATAGCTGTCCCCAAGACTGACGCAACGAGAAAGGTATATTCGGCAAATTTTAGCCAATGACGGGGGTTTGACATAGCTGTTGGCGATTAGCACTCTCAATGAAAATGGCCAATTAGTCCGAACACGCGATGCATTTGGCAATCAAATCCCTGGTGCTCAGGATAGTAGAGAAGTCGTGAGGTTGAATTAGTATGTTGGAATACTTGAAGCCGATTGGTCTGGGCAATTTTACATCCTTAATTACAAGTGTACAGGTATCTTTGTGGGGAAATGAGATCTTGCTTGAATGCGTGTACGATCCTACATACGACCGTCTGCCTTATAAGCTAGCTTTTCTGGACTGTCGCGATATCCAGTGGACTGTACATTCTCCTGAGGATATCCATGATTTAGAAGCAGATTTAATTGACATTCAATTAGGTCAAGACGCGCACCGAAAGGCTGCTATCGTCTTTACAGATATTTTTGAAATCGTGATATTATACGGAAGTTTTAGGGTTGA
>CAZZWA010000201.1:8689-10419 GCA_964657555.1 uncultured Microcoleus sp. | reverse complement strand
ACCCGATAGCTGGGACAGGTAGAGAGGCAGAAGCCGCAATGAACGCAGGCGTCAATCAGTTTTGGGTCAGGAGGTTTGTGAGCATCAAAACCACTCTCTCCCCCACCCTCTGCTTGATCGCGGGCGAGGGCAGCAGAGTTAGCTAATGCTGCTGGGGTCGAGTTCGACAGTTTTGCGAGCGGATTTTCTGAAGTTTGCATGGAAATGGTAATTCGCTTCCTTTTAATTCAATGGATTTGCCAGGGCTGATCAGTTACAGGTGGGAAAACTGACACGCTGAAAAGTCAAATATTCAAACCTTGTAACTTTCTAAATACCGCCGACAAAACGATGGGAACTCAAGAGATTTTGTGGATCAAATTGCTTTTTGAGGATATACATTAAATCAAGAGCATTGCCGGTATAGCCCCAGACATCCAGCTGTTGTTTGAGCGTGACAGGTGCCTCCAGGATAGTGAGGAAGCCGCCTTGGGAAACCAGCAGTGATCGCATTTTTTGTATGGTTTCAGGCTTCACATCTGTGCTATCGAACCGCAGTACTCCTAAGCCACTACCAATGTGAATCTGAGCCATAACTGACTGGGGGGCAAGAGCGTCCAATTGGGTCAGGATTGTGGCGACGGCAGTGGGTAACACTCCTATTTTGCAAGTTATGTCTGCCTTTGTGTGGGCTGCCTGCATTTGTTCTGATAATTTCTGCCATAACTCAGCTTCATCAGCCCCTGAACAGCTACTGCCCTGTAAACCCAGCTGTTGCCTGACTGACTGGAGTCGAGCAGCCTGTTCCTTGACGCTGGCTGTTACACTTTGAAAACGGACGACCAAGCCTGTGCCCTGACCAAAACCCTGTAAAGACAATGCCTGCAACCTCTCTACCAGCTTGGTTGATAGCAAGTCAACTGCTGTGGGAGTTAAAGCAGAAGCAAGTAGGGTTTTGGTAACTTCTCGGATCGCGTTACTCTGCCCAGTCAAAACCACTGTTTCAGATGCTTCTGGCAGGGGATAAACTCGAAACGTAACTTGACTGACAATTCCCAATGTTCCAAAAGAGCCAGTGAACAGCTTCATCAAGTCGTAACCAGCGACATTTTTCACCACCCGACCACCAGCTTTGGCAAGCTTACCATCTGCACGGACAAAAGAAAGTCCTAGTAGCATATCCCGGACACCACCATAGCGTTGACGCCAGGAACCAGTATCAGCACAAGCAACAATACCCCCAAGGGTTGCGGTCTGGGGATAAGCTGGGTTGAGGGGTAGAAACTGTTTTGCTGTTGCCAAAGTCTTTTGCAGTTGGGCAAATGGCATACCTGCTTCTACAGTGACGGTTAGATCGCCTACTGCATGCTCAATCAAGCGATTGAGGTATTTGGTGCTTACCACTATCTTGATGCCTTCCACTGGATGACCCCAACCCAATTTGCTCGCAGCGCCACAGGGTAAGACTCCCCAGTTATTGTGGTGAGCACAGGCTATCACCTCGCCGAGTGCTTCCTGTGTGCTGGGATAAACGATGCAATCAGGCATAATACCAGGAGCGATCGCCTGAGTTATCTGTTGTTGCCCAATGACTTCTAAGTCTTCCCACTGTACAACTCCCTCTGTGCCGACAATGTTTTCAAGTTGTGACGTGAGTGCTTTCACCCTGACTCCTACTTCTGTTTAACAATTTCTGTTTATGTGGACATCAGCCACCTTTGATTTTGACATTTTTAACCACTAAAGCGAAA
>CAZZWA010000201.1:6167-8589 GCA_964657555.1 uncultured Microcoleus sp. | reverse complement strand
TTTATGTGGACATCAGCCACCTTTGATTTTGACATTTTTAACCACTAAAGCGAAAATTCCACCTAAATGTTTATTAAGGTGGTGTGAAGGCGATCTAGAAACCTTGCTAAAATATGTAAACCTTAAAGTTCATAGTAAATTTTAAATTCCCATCCCCTTGTAGCTGGAGATTTCGGTAATTGGTAAGTGATTTTTTACCCATTAACTATACCAAAGTTGCGGGGCGGCCAATCTTGCCATACTTACGTATATCGAAATGCATGGATAGGTCTGACCGCCGCTTTCAGTGAATCGATTTTGAATCTTATAGATTTATTTGGTGTTAATTAAATTGCTAAGAAATCAATTTATTTCGTTACTAATACTGTTGAATAGGGACTTTGTCTGTAATTACAATAAAGTTATTTTTATTTGTTATCATAGGAATAGAAAAATTTAGCAATCAAGCCAAGAGAGCGAACCACCATATTAGCTCAATGTTTTAGATAAATTAACGCTTATAGGTTTAACTGAATGGCTCGTAAAAAAAGTATACAATCCTCCCAGCCTGCAATCAGGCGGAAAGAATACCGTCGCCACGAGCGGGAGAGTTTGCTGAATCGAATTACGGCTCGCATTCGCCAGTCTTTAGATTTGCCAGAAATTTTGACGACGACCGTGCAGGAAATACGTTCATTTTTAGGTATTGATCGCATCAAAATTTACCGATTTGCTCCAGATGCATGCGGCGAAGTCATTGCCGAGTCCATTCACGAAAATCGGCTCCCTTCATTGTTAGGATTGCGGTTTCCCTCTGAAGATATTCCACCCCATGCCCGTGAGTTATTTCTCAAAGCCCGCCAGCGAGTGATCGTGGATGTGACTGCTGGACTGAAGATTCAAGAGCAGTTAGATAGCACTCTGACTGGCCAAAGCTTAGTCACAGAAGATATCCGCTATTGCCCAGCCGATCCCTGTCACCTGAAATATCTGGAGTTAATGGGGGTGTATTCTTCCCTAAGTGTGCCAATTCTCCATCAAAACGATTTGTGGGGGTTGTTGGCATGTCACCACTCCCAGCAACGACAATTTTCTGAACGCGAGTTGCAAATTGTTCAGCTACTGGTGGATCAACTGTCGATCGCGATCGCCCAATCCAATCTTCTCAGTCGGGCTCGACAACAAACCGATCAGGAAGCCATAATCAACCAAATTAGCGGTCTGCTTCATTCCCCACAACCGATGATACAGATCCGACAGACTGTTTTAGAGGAGAGCGTTAAAGCCTTACAAGGTTCTGGCGGACGGCTATATATCAACAAGGCTCGTGACGGCTTGCCATCTCAACTTTTCACTTGTGGTAACCAGCCACACTTGCCTTGGATTGAAGAAACCCCCTATTGGCAAAACTTCATAAGCTTGACTGGAGATACACTTCCTCCAGAACTCAGCGACGATCCAGAAGCTGTAAAGACTTGGTTGCCGGGACTGTCTGAAGGCTATTGTCACGAGCAATCTCTTGTCAGCAAAAGTCCTATCCTGCACCTTTGCATCATTCCCGATCTTTATAAAGAACCGCAGCTAAATTCTTTAGCCTCTGCTTTCCAATCCACTACCATTCGCTCCATTCTCATTGTTGCCCTGCGGTATCATCAGCAGTGCGTGGGGTGCTTAACTATCTTCCGCAATGAGATGGAAACAGAAACCTTATGGGCAGGACGTTGGAATGCCGACGAACGCAACCAAGCTCCCCGCAAATCGTTTGACGCTTGGCGAGAAATCATCAAAGGACAGGTCAAAGAATGGAAGCATGAAGAACTCAAACTGGCTCAAGCTGTAGGAACCCACCTATACATGGCCGTGATGCAAAGGCGCGTTCAGGAGATGATCTGGCATCAGGCGTCTCATGACCAATTGACAGGTTTGCCCAATCGGCTGCTATTTGATGATCGGCTTTCCTTGGCACTGGCAACCTGCAAAATTAGGGGGGAAATGCTAGCAGTGGTATTTCTCGACCTAGATGGCTTCAAGACAATTAACGACACTCTCGGTCATGCTATCGGCGATCAGTTGTTACAAAGTGCAGCTCGACGCTTGACAAGTCGCCTGCGGGAAGGAGATATTGTGGCCCGCTGGGGAGGGGATGAATTCACCTTTTTGCTATCCCCGATTAGCTGTGCTGAAGAAGCTGCCAAGATTGTACAGAGAATTCTGGGTACCCTCAACATTCCTTTTCATTTCGACAATCAGGAGCTTTACGTTAAAGCCAGTGTAGGTATTGCTCTAGCTCCCTATGACGGAGAAGACGCCCAAACCCTGCTGAAAAATGCCGATGCTGCCATGTACCGAGCCAAGCAACAAGGCCGCAACAACTATCAGTTGTACACACCTGCGATCGGCAACAAAGCGCTGGAGCGACTGGTACTAGAGAGCAGGCTCTACA
>CAZZWA010000201.1:1851-6067 GCA_964657555.1 uncultured Microcoleus sp. | reverse complement strand
CCTGCGATCGGCAACAAAGCGCTGGAGCGACTGGTACTAGAGAGCAGGCTCTACAAAGCGTTGGAACGCGAAGAGTTTATGTTGCACTATCAGCCACAAGTAGACATTACGACTGGTCAGATTGTGGGCATGGAAGCGCTGATTCGCTGGCAGTCTGCTGAGCTGGGATTAGTTCCACCTAATCAATTTATTCCGCTAGCAGAAGAAACTGGTCTGATCTGCCCAATTGGAGAATGGGTTCTGCGGAGAGCTTGCGCTCAAAATCGCATCTGGCAGTCCATCGGGTTGCCACCGCTATGTATGGCAGTCAACCTGTCAGCACGTCAGTTCCAGCAAGGAAATTTGGTGAAAACTATCGTCCAAATTCTAGAAGAAACGGCACTAGACCCCCGTTACTTAGAACTAGAAATCACAGAGAGTATTGCCATGCAGGATGTAGACTTAACAATCTCGGTATTACAGAAGTTGCAATCTAAGGGAGTCCATATTTCTATGGATGATTTTGGCACAGGTTACTCTTCACTGAGCTTTTTGAAACACTTTCCACTAGATAAGCTGAAAATTGACCGCTCATTTATTCGTGACTTGATGACAGATGCAAAGGATGCTGCCATTATTAAGGCAGTTATTGCTCTGGGCCAAGGCCTGAATTTAAAGGTGATTGCTGAGGGAGTGGAAACAACAGAGCAGTTAGAATTTTTACGCGCCCTTAAATGTGATGGCATGCAGGGCTACATTTTTAGCAAACCTCTACCAGTTGAGGCGGCAACGCAACTATTGAAGAAGTAGGTATGTATAAATAAAGGGAGTATCTTCTTGTTAAAAATTCCTCATTGACACTCACCCTAAATCCATCTTTCCTTGAGGAAGAGAGACTTTGATATCATTTACTTCCCTTCTCCCTTTTATGGGAAAAGAGGTTGGGGTATGAGGGAGAGGCAGATTTTTGCAAAGCAATTCAAAATTAGGATGTGTTGATTAAAAACACTTTAAATATCAAATAATGCATCAGCAATAATACGATAAATACTAGCCATAAATTTTAAAATATAATCTTGACAAATCAGCTAAGAATAAACCGTTGAAAACGACCCTTATTCAGGTACTGCGGCTAAAAAAAATAGCTGCTAGTACAATCAAACCCAGCAGTGCCAAGGGAACCCACAGATTAGCCAGCTCTGACATATTATGTTTTTATTTTGTAACGAAATTTGTAAATATAAAATTATTATAATGAAATAATAGTATGTCAAACATAGTCAATTTGAGAATTAACCATGACATCAAAAAACGCGGTGACATGGCTACAAGAACGGACAGCCCTCAGTATTCTATCCGAACCAGTAATAAATGCGATCGCCCAAGTTGTGGAAGAACAAGTCGTTCCAGCCAACCAACGCTTGGTGGTAGAAAACACATCACCAACAGGTCTCTATATTCTCATCCAAGGGCAAGTAGAGAGCGATCGCACCAGTCAGACGGGTTCTGCTTGGGTTCTGAGTTTACTCCCTGGAGCCACTATTAATTTACAAGAGCTGCTGTTAAACCAGCTGACTCAGCGCACTGCAATTGCTCTCAGCGACTGCATTGTGTGGTTTATTCCAGCCGAGAAGTTTCAGCAATTAGTTGCCCAATATCCAGAAATTAGCCAAGCTTTCTCGCAACAGCTAGTTGCAGAACTCGCTCAGCTATCTTCTCTGCTGAGCTATGAGCAAGAGCGCCAATCTGCCTTACGGACTTATCTAGTTCCCAAGGCCAAACGGGGGATTGTGGGCAAAAGCCGCTATGCCGTGCGTCTGCGGCAGCAAATTAAACAGGCAGATGAAGACCGAAGACCAGTGCTAATTTTTGGAGAACCAGGACTGGAAAAAGACAATACTGCTGCTCTGATTCACTTCAGTTCCCCACAGCGACGAGAACCGATTATTAAGCTAGATTGCAGTATCCTCCAGTCTAGTGGTGCTGATCTGTTTGGTCGTGCCAATGGCAAAGCTGGGCTTATTGAATGGGTAGGGGCAGGAACTTTAGTACTCAACAACATCCAAGAACTGCCTTCAGAGCTAACGCCAAAACTGGCTCAATTGCTAGAAACAAACACTTACATCCCATTTAGTCGTTCAGGAGAGCCATCGGCCCAAGCCCGCACCTGTCGAGCCCGTATTATCATGATTGCAGAAAAACACTTGCCCTCGCTTGAGCGCCAAGTAGGCCATCTAATTAAAGTACCACCACTGCGGGTGCGAAAAGCTGATATCGAAGCCCAGGTAGAATACTACATTAGCTTGTTTAGTCGGGCAAAAGGCGTGAGTAAACCTAAAGTCACCCCAGAAGCCCTGCGTCGGTTACAAGCATATGATTTTCCCGGTAACCTCAAAGAGTTGGAAAATCTCGTTGAGCGGGCACTCGTTCAATCTGCTGGTACGAAAGAGCTAACTGAAGAGGTCTTCTGGGCAGTACAGAGCAAGAAAAAGCAATTTCGCTTCAACCTATTGAATGCCTATCCCAGACTGCGACGGTTTCTACGTAGCCCTTGGTGGCCAGACCAAATTAACTACGGTTTTACCCTGAGCTTTTTTGCAATCATCGTAGCGCTTTTATTCTTTGGCCCCCAGCACCGTGCTGAAAATGTTGCTTTAAACATGTTCTGGGCTTGGTGGTGGCCTTTGGTGTTGCTAGGCTTTCCCTTTGTGGGACGGCTGTGGTGCGCTGTTTGTCCCTTCATGATTTATGGAGAGGTCACCCAGAAGCTTTCCACCTCGCTGTTTGGGCGACAACTGAAGCGTTGGCCCCGACAGTCAGCTGAGAAGTGGGGAGGATGGTTCCTGTTTGGCTTATTTACCCTAATTTTTCTATGGGAAGAACTCTGGGACTTAGAAAATACGGCTTACCTTTCTGCTTGTTTGCTGCTGTTAATTACTGCCGGTGCCATGATTTTCTCGGCAATTTTTGAGCGGCGGTTTTGGTGCCGGTATCTATGCCCAATTGGGGGAATGAATGGGATGTTTGCCAAGCTATCCATGATTGAGCTAAGGGCACAACAGGGTACTTGTTCGGCTGAATGTACCACTTATCAATGTTATAAAGGCGGCCCGCGAAAAGGGGAGGGATTGGACACAGCAGGGTGTCCTTTGTACTCTCACCCAGCCCAACTGGAAGACAACAAAGATTGCGTGCTGTGCATGACTTGTCTCAAAGCTTGTCCCCACCGCTCAGTAGAGCTAAATTTGCGCCCACCTGGAATTGAGTTGTGGACAACTCATGTACCCCACGCCTATGAAGTGGCTCTGTTGCTGTTGCTGTTGGGAGGAGTGTATCTCCACCATTTACCAGAGTTGCAATCAATTCTGAGTTTGCACATAGAATTGACTCAGTTCTGGCCACATTTGGGATTATCACTGGCAGCTTTAATTATTCCAGCTGGTGTCCCATTGTTGGCCTATGGCGGAATCCATCTGTTGCACTGGTTGGGCAATTACATAGATGAGGTCAAAAGTCACAATCCAAAGCCCCGAAGGTTTATAGAGTTAGTTTATGGGTACTTGCCACTGGTATTGGGAGCAAACTTGACTCACTATTTGCAGCTGGGTTTAGGAGAAGCTGGACGCATCTTGCCAGTAAGTTTGGCTACTTTTGGTCTCAACGGTGAGGGGTTGCCAGTGTTGGTGGCTCACCCGGCTGTGATTGAGTTTTTACAAGGCACGACGCTGATTGTCTCGGTGCTTTTAACAGTGATACTCACGCAGAAGATTGCGCGTCAACAAATGCGATCGCTCTTGCCGCAACATATTGGGGCGCTAGTTTTGGCGGCGAGTCTCTGGGTGATAATTGTAGGGTAACGTTTCGTCACTCTGGAGAAAAAAGCAATCAAAATATCCCTAGGGGAAAGTCTGTTAAGTTGAAAGTTTAATGTATCTCAACACGCAGAAAGAGGAATTTAGCTATGCTTACATCAATACTGTGACATCAGCAGCAGGCTACTCATTCCAGATAGCAAGAATTTATTTTATATACCCTAGAAATCAAAAACCATGAATAATTGATCTTTAATAGACTTTAAAATTATCTACTCACCTTCTCCTAAAAAGGGATAAGGGATTGGGGGATCGAGGTTAAACTCCACAAATACCGTCTTAATTCTTCCGGAGCGGGCCTGTATTAAGCTGGATAAAGAAGTGGTAGATGCACCCTGATTACTCGCCCTCGGCTTGATAGCTGG
>CAZZWA010000201.1:0-1751 GCA_964657555.1 uncultured Microcoleus sp. | reverse complement strand
ATAGGTAATAAAGAAGTGGTAGATGCACCCTGGTTACACCCCTTGGCCCCACAGCCGGGGGTTTTTTATTGCCTGCACTCGCCTCCTGGTTATACCCCGCGACCGCTAGCTCAATTCTTCCGGATGCTAACAGAACTATAGGTAATAAAGAAGTGGTAGATGCACCCTGGTTACACCCCTTGGCCCCACAGCCGGGGGTTTTTTATTGCCTGCACTCGCCTCCTGGTTATACCCCGCGACCGCTAGCTCAATTCTTCCGGATGCTACCAGCACCATGCGTCGTAATAAAGAAATGGTACATGCACCCTGGCTATGACCCTTGACACAAAGCCAGGTTTTTTGCTGCCTAGCATTTAAATACCTGTGGATTTAACACTCCCACCAGCTCGAGGTTGGCAAAATACCTGCCTCTCTAGCAACTACCCAAAATGCACCTATTGAGCAAAGAGTGTTGGAACTCAGCCTAAACTTGATACTTAAGTTTAACATCCCAGATAAAGAAATTTCAAGGAATTCATTGACAGAAAGTCAGCGATTCCTCCCCAGATAGAAGCACAGGGGAGACAGCATGGACTTCGGTCATGGGTAACGGGTAGAAAGCCAGAAAACCAATTAGCTCTTACCCATGACCACGAAATCCCCCTTACTACCTTTCGGGAAGGCTAGCGCTGACGTGCTGCTCTGCTAATGCCTATAGGCAGGGGATGAGTTTAAGGTAAGATTTGGCTAAACGTATCTCAAGCGATTGACTGCTGAGTGATGAAATTTTTAGGGATTGACTTGGGATGGCGATCGCAACCCAGTGGTTTGTGCTGCTTGGCTTGGGAAGATAATCAGCTGCATCTGCTGGATTTGAATCGCCAAGAAGCTATCGAAGATATCCTTAACTGGGTTGATACTTGGGCACCATGTCCTCTAATTAATACCAAGTCACATCTACCCCATGAAGCAATAAAAGCAGATGAGCAGAGGGTCAGAGAGTCAGAGGGAAGTTTAGATTCAACCTCTCCCCTGTTCCCCTGCTCCCCTGCTCCCTTGCAAACCTTACGCCAACAGAATGTTACTTCAGATAATGGGGAGTCAGATCCAGCTATGATTGCCGTAGACGCCCCCACCCTCATCCCAAATGCGACTGGGACGCGGCTACCCGACAAACTCACCCACAAATATTTTGGGCGCTACCACGCTGGTTGCTATCCAGCCAATCTCAGCCTTGCTTTTGCTCAGCGTACAGTCAGCTTTGGCTTGGAGCTGGAGGCACGGGGTTTTGCTCACGCCCCCACAATTAAGCCGCAACAACTGGGACGCTTTCAAATTGAAGTATTTCCCCATCCAGCTACAGTTCATCTGTTTAGATTAGAGCGCATCCTCAAATACAAAAAAGGACGTCTGTCAGAACGGCGTTCAGAACTGATGAAACTCCATCAGTATATTCTAGACATCCTACCCACTCTTATCCCTTGCCTCAATCCCTCTACTCTTTCTTCAAGTCCTATGTCACAAGCAAGATGCCTGTACCTTGTCGATGCAATTGGGACTGAATTTCCCAGCACAGGCGCTGCTCTCAAGGCATTAGAGGATAAGCTGGATGCCCTCATCTGTGCCTATGTAGCAGCGCATTGGTGGTACTGGGGATTAGAGCGGAATTTAGTGCTGGGCGATGCTACTACTGGCTACATTGTTGTTCCTGCTGCCCTTGGGGAATTATAAAGAATCTTGAGATAATTTCTGACAACATCAACACCCTAGTA
>CAZZWA010000200.1:6939-10421 GCA_964657555.1 uncultured Microcoleus sp. | reverse complement strand
GTGCTTGGATGGCTCCTCAAGATCAGCCTCATGAAAACTTCGAGTTCCCTGAGGAGGTACTACCGCGTGGTAACGCTCTCTAATAACGCTTCGGTTGCGGGCAATCGCGACCTAGAATCCTCCGGATTTGCCTGGTGGGCTGGTAATGCCCGTCTGATCAACCTCTCCGGTAAGTTGCTGGGCGCTCACGTCGCTCATGCTGGTCTAATTGTCTTCTGGGCTGGAGCGATGACCTTGTTTGAAGTCGCTCACTTTGTGCCCGAAAAGCCCATGTACGAACAGGGCTTAATCCTACTACCTCACTTGGCTACGCAGGGCTGGGGTGTTGGCCCTGGTGGTGAAGTAATTGACACATTTCCCTATTTCGTTGTTGGTGTTCTGCACCTGATTTCCTCTGCTGTTCTGGGTCTGGGTGGTATATACCATGCCGTCCGTGGCCCTGATACCCTAGAAGAGTACTACTCTTTCTTTGGGTATGACTGGAAAGATAAGAACAAGATGACCACCATCATTGGAATTCACCTGATCCTGCTGGGACTCGGTGCATTCCTGCTGGTAATCAAAGCTATGTTTGTGGGCGGTGTGTACGACACCTGGGCACCTGGTGGTGGTGACGTCCGTGTGATTACCAACCCCACTCTGAACCCAGCTGTGATCTTTGGCTACCTGCTCAAGTCTCCCTTCGGTGGCGACGGCTGGATTGTCAGCGTCGATAACATGGAAGACATTATCGGCGGTCACATTTGGGTGGGCCTGATCTGCATTGCTGGTGGGATCTGGCACATTCTCACCAAGCCTTTTGGTTGGGTGCGTCGAGCCTTCATTTGGTCTGGAGAAGCTTATCTCTCCTACAGTTTGGGCGCTTTGTCCCTGATG
The DNA here is from genome assembly GCA_964657555.1 of uncultured Microcoleus sp. Taxonomy (GTDB): domain Bacteria; phylum Cyanobacteriota; class Cyanobacteriia; order Cyanobacteriales; family FACHB-T130; genus CAZZWA01. The sequence goes on along the minus strand of CAZZWA010000200.1, from coordinate 9,545 downwards.
GGCTTTATTGCCGCTTGCTACGTCTGGTTTAACAACACTGCTTATCCCAGCGAATTTTACGGCCCAACGGGCGCTGAGGCATCTCAAGCCCAAGCTCTCACCTTCTTGATTCGCGACCAGCGCCTCGGTGCTAACGTTGGTTCTGCCCAAGGTCCTACTGGTCTAGGTAAGTACTTGATGCGCTCTCCCTCTGGTGAAATCATCTTTGGTGGTGAAACGATGCGCTTCTGGGATTTCCGTGGCCCTTGGCTGGAGCCTCTGCGCGGTCCCAACGGTCTTGACCTGAACAAAATCAAGAACGACGTTCAACCTTGGCAAGCTCGTCGCGCCGCTGAGTACATGACCCATGCACCTCTGGGTTCTCTCAACTCTGTGGGTGGAGTGATCACAGATATTAACTCATTTAACTATGTGTCTCCCCGTGCTTGGTTAGCATCATTCCACTTTGTAATGGGCTTCTTCTTTTTAGTCGGTCACCTGTGGCATGCAGGTCGCGCACGCGCTGCTGTTGCTGGCTTTGAGAAAGGCATTGACCGCGAAACTGAACCAGTTATGTCCATGAATCCACTAGACTAAGCTGCCAGTTGGCATACTTGTCTGTCATACCTAATCTGTCATAACTAAATAGTTTCTTAGGCTCCTGTGTCAAAGCAGGAGCCTTTTTGATTTTTGTAACTCTATGTAGGGACAAGTGGTGTGAAGCGCGATCGCGCTTCACTACAGACATGGGTTAGATCTAATCGCTTAATTAATCTAGAGACCAAGAGCCAGAACCAGGAAGTGTCAGCGTCTAACTCTTATTGCCTCTGATTAGTGCTAATTTGTGTACATTCTTAGCTGATCTTTCAGAAAGATCAGCTTTTCCCTATCTAACCTGCTAACAAGCCTTTCCTATCCTGCCCACTGACAAGTTTTTTTTGCTCAATGGACTTCCCAAAAGTGCAGGATATCAGTATTGATAACAATACAAAGGAGAAATATGGTCGTCCAAACAGCTACAGAGAGCCTCATCACCTTGGAGGGCGTCAGAAAGTCATATCAGCAACCCAATGGTCAGGAAATTGTGATTATTGACACTATCAACTTGGAATTGCGCTCAGGGGAGATAGTTGCCTTATTAGGGCCTTCAGGTTCTGGTAAATCTACCTTAATGCGCATGATTGCTGGCTTAATTCCAGCAACCAAGGGGCAAGTCTTATACCACAATCGTCCGCTAGTTGGCTTGAATCCAGGTGTAGCCATTGTTTTTCAAAATTTTGCTCTGTATCCCTGGTTAACAGTGTTAGAGAACGTAGAACTGGGCTTAAAGGCAAAAGGGGAACTCTCAGATCCTCGGCGGCAAAAAGCTCTGCGGATGATTGACGTTATCGGTTTAGATGGCTTTGAGAATGCTTATCCCAAAGAACTTTCCGGCGGGATGCGCCAACGGGTAGGATTTGCAAGAGCCCTGGCTGTTGAACCAGAACTGTTATGTATGGATGAACCGTTCTCGGCTTTAGATGTACTAACAGCAGAAAACTTACGCTTTGAGTTATTAGACCTGTGGTTAGAGCACCGCATCCCCACCAAAGCCATCTTAATTGTCACTCACGGTATTGAAGAGGCAGTCATTCTAGCAGACCGAATTCTCGTCCTCGGGCGTAATCCTGGACGAATACGAGCTGAGTTAGCAGTGACGCTACCCCACTATCGCGATCGCAAAAGTCCTAGCTTTCAGGCATTGGTAGACCAAGTTTATAAAATCCTCACTAATCCAGACCAGATGCCTGAACCAGTCGAGACGCCTGCAACCGTCTCTGACGCTAAATCACCACCGCCTCCCCAAAAGTATCAGTCGTTGCCACAGGTGAGAATTGGCTCAATTGCAGGTCTTTTGGAACTCTTAGAAGATCGGCAAAATAAAGACCTCTATCGTCTCGCTCAAGAATTACTGCTAGAGGTCGATGATATTCTGCCGATTGTCGAAGGTGCGAAATTGATGGATTTTGTCCAACTGGCAGAAGGGGACATCAGTCTCACCCCCTTAGGCCAACAGTTCATTGCTGGTGGCATTGACGAACGCAAACAAAAAGTGAGTACTCAACTCCTCGCTCGCATCCGGCTGGTGCAGCAAATCCGCAATCTCTTGCATGCGAAGCGAAATCAGCGCATCCCAGAGGAACTGGTTCTGGATATTCTTGAAGGCCACTTTACTGCTGAGGAAGCACAAAGGCAATTACAGACAGCCATTGATTGGGGTCGTTATGCAGAGCTATATAGTTACGATGAGCCATCAGGAGAAATCTTCCTAGAAAGTCAGGAGTCTGAAGTCGAGAGTCCGGATTCTCTAGCTCCCAGCGCTTAACCTGGTTAGAAGTTTATCTGCGTTTGCAAAATCCACATTGATATGACTCGATCTCTCACTCCAGATAATCAAACATCAGGACGGCTTGGTTGGACTTGGCAAGACGGCTTACTAATTTTGGCAGTCATTTCCCTGATTCTGGTGATCGTCCAAACGGCCTCCCGGTTCGTCGGCCCCTTCAGTGCTGAATACAAAATTGACACGAATCCTAACGCTTTACCAAGCTATGCCGCCCAAACCTTGCTGCGCATGACGCTGGCAT
>CAZZWA010000200.1:5266-6839 GCA_964657555.1 uncultured Microcoleus sp. | reverse complement strand
CCTAACGCTTTACCAAGCTATGCCGCCCAAACCTTGCTGCGCATGACGCTGGCATATTTCGTCTCTCTAGTATTTACGCTTGTTTATGCCTATAGTGCCTATCGCTCTCGGATTGCCGCTCAGATTCTTATTCCTTTACTGGATATTTTGCAGTCAATTCCAGTTTTGTCGTTTCTACCAGGGGTGACTCTAGCGCTGATTGCCCTTTTCCCAGGTCAGCGGATTGGCGTAGAACTCGCAGCCGTTCTGCTGATTTTCACAGGCATGACCTGGAACATGACCTTTAGTTTTTACCAATCTCTCTCTAACATCCCGCGAGAATTACAAGAAGCCGCCCGCATTTACCGACTCAGCTTCTGGCAACAGTTTTGGACTTTAGAATTACCCGCAGGTGCCATCGGCTTGGTATGGAATAGTGTCATGTCTTGGGCTGGAGGCTGGTTTTTTCTGATGGCGATTGAGTCATTTACTCTGGGCGATAAAGACTTTCGCTTACCAGGCTTAGGCTCTTTTCTGGCAAAGGCAGCCAACGAAGAAGACACGAAAGCTATCCTTTGGGGCTTAGGTGTCTTGATTAGCATAATTGCACTGATTGATTTTTTTATCTGGCGTCCCTTAATTGCCTGGGCAGAAAAGTTTAAGATGGAGATGGTTGAAGCTCAAAGCTCCCCGTCATCGTGGGTGTTAGATTTTCTGCGACGAAGTCCGACGTTGCGAGTCTTAAGCGATCGAGTTTGGCAACCGTTGCAGAAGTCTTTGGACGAAGGGTTAGTGAGATCTTTTCCGGTTCACTCCCGACCCAACATCCCAACAGAGCCGTCTCAGTTAGGTTACTGGCTAAATTGGGTTTTTGTGGGAGGTTTCGCCGTCATTGTATTCTTTGGAACTTGGCAAGCAGTACTGCTGCTGCACCAGCTGGGCTGGGCTGATTGGCAAACAGTGATCGGTGCGGCTCTGTTAACAGCATTGCGGGTGATTAGTGCTTTAGTGTTATCTCTGCTGTGGACTGTGCCCGTGGGAGTGGCAATTGGTCGGAATCCCCGTCTGGCGCAACTTTTGCAACCCATAGTCCAAATTGCCGCTTCAGTGCCAGCAACTGCCTTATTCCCAGTTCTACTGCTGCTGTTAACTCGAATCCCTGGCGGGTTTGAGATTGGCTCGGTGCTGCTGATGATGCTAGGAACCATGTGGTATATTTTGTTCAACGTCATCGCCGGAGCGCAGGCGATTCCATCAGACCTGATGGAAGCAGCGATGATTTACAAGCTCTCCCGTTGGCAGCGATGGAAAACGTTGATCTTGCCCGGAATTTTCCCATACTTAATCACTGGTATCATTACTGCTGTAGGTGGAGCCTGGAATGCCAGTATTGTTAGCGAGTACGTGAAGTTTCGAGGGCATATTATTAGTACTACGGGACTCGGTGCAACCATCTCTCAAGCCACAGACAAGGGCAATTTCGCCTTGCTCTTGGCAGCGACAGTGGTCATGTCGCTTTTGGTGGTGCTTACCAATCGTCTGGTATGGCGTCGCCTTTACCGATTGGCTGAGGAAAAATATCAACTCATGGTAT
>CAZZWA010000200.1:0-5166 GCA_964657555.1 uncultured Microcoleus sp. | reverse complement strand
AAATCAGGATTTCGACTACTAACCACTAATCACTAGTGCCCCTTTTTCCCGATCAGCCAGTAAGTCGTCATTTCCCCTTTACCCTTAACTGCGATCGCACCTCGTTTCTCAAACTCATACTGATCCTGCAACCGCTCATAGGTAGCAGCAGCCACTTGAATTCTCCCTGCTTCTCCCTGAGACTCCATTCGAGAAGCAAGATTCACTGCATCTCCCCAGACATCATAAGCGAATTTCTTAATGCCAATCACTGCTGCTACCACTGGCCCTCCACTATTAATACCCACCCGGAGGCCCAGAGATTTACCGTCTGGCCACAGGAAACGAGTTATTGCTTTTTGCATATCTAGTGCCATTTCAGCAATGGCTTCGGCATGGTCTTGCCGCACCAAGGGCAGTCCACCTGCTACAAAATAAGAATCCCCAATGGTTCTAATTTTCTCAACACCGTGCCGTTCAGCTAGCTGGTCGAAAGTAGAAAACACCTGATTCAACAAGTTGACCACTTCTGCAGGAGGCATACAGCTGGAATTAGGAGTGAAGCTAGCGATATCGGCAAACAAAAACGTTGCTTCTGCAAAAGATTGTGTGGGCGTAGCGCCTGGTTTTTGTTTCAACTCCTTAACGATCGCCTGGGGCAAAATGTTCAGTAATAAGCGCTCTGACTTTTCCTGTTCTTTGCGCAGTGCATTTTGTAGCGCCTGGAGGTTTAAATGAGTTTGGACGCGAGCGAGCACCTCTTCGTTTTGAAATGGCTTGGTAATATAGTCTACGCCGCCGATTTTGAAGGCTTTAACCTTATCTAAGACATCATCAAGAGCGCTGATAAAAATCACAGGAATTTCCCTGGTTTGGTCATTTGCTTTTAAATGTTCGCAGACTTCATAGCCATCCATCTCTGGCATATTGATATCAAGTAATATTAGATCTGGTGGTGCTGCCTGTGCCGATTTCAATGCCATCTGACCATTCAGCGCTTTGCCAACTTCATACCCCTGATCTGCTAGTAGCGTTGATAATAAGCGCAGGTTGTTGGGCAGATCATCAACGATCAGAATATTTGCCTTAGGGATCTCAGCTTGATAGTGATTCATGCTGCAACCTGAGCCTGTTGAGTTAGATCTATGACTTTCTCAAAAAGAAAGTTGTTTGCCCAATTCCTGAGAGCATTGGCAAGAGGAGCATGGGCTTCAGGGATTTGCTCGCTGAGCTGAATAATCACATGATCTAGACATTTGAGCGCCGCCTGATGCAATTGTTCCACCCACTCCCTCGGCATTCTGGATAGATGAAAATTGAGGGATTGATCAACTGGCATTAACTCACTTTGAGCATCTTTGTCTTTGACTACTGACTCTTCAAAAAGGTAGCGCACTCCTAAATGTTGAGCAATTTTTTCCCAGAGCACTTCCTCTCGGAAGGGTTTGGACATGAAATCATCGCAGCCTGCTGACAAGACAGTTGAGCGATTCTCCTCAAAAGCACTAGCAGTCAGGGCAATAATTACTGTCGCTTGACCCTTGAGATGGGCTTTAATACTTTTAGTGGCTTCATACCCATCCATCACTGGCATCCGCATATCCATCAAGATTAGATGTGGTGAGTAACTCGACCAAAGTTCAACGGCTTGTTGACCATTTTCAGCTTCACAGACAGAGAAGCCTACAGACTTCAGCAGCTTGACCAATAGAAAACGGCTTTCTAAGCGATCCTCAACGACTAGAATGCGATATTCTAGTTGGTCAGGTGCTACCCCAATCACCCTGCCGGTTTGTTTGTTCGTCTGAATTGAACATGTATTCGCGAGGGCAATCTGGACATCAAAAGCAAATTTGGTTCCTTCTCCTACGGTACTGCTGACAGTGATTTCTCCTCCCATCAACTGCACAAATTTTTGGCTGATTGCTAAACCTAACCCCGTTCCTTGTTGCGATTTATGACCTGTTTCCGTTTGCCCAAAAGCGGTAAACAATTTGTCCATTTCCTGTGGAGCAATGCCGAGTCCTGTATCTTCAACTTCAAAATGGAGCAGGTGAGTGTACTGTTCATTTTGCCTTTTGCATTTTGCATTTTTAATTTTTACAGACACACTACCTTCTTGGGTAAACTTGATCGCATTACCCAAGAGGTTAATCAAAACTTGACGCAACTTACCTTCATCGGTTTGCACGTACTGAGGAACATCTGAGGTGTAATCAATATTTAGTTGTAAACCCTTAGATAAAGCCTTGAGTTGCAGCATCTCTTTGAGATTGTCTAGCAAGTGGTACAGATCGAAGCTATTTTGATGAAAAGCGAGCCTGCCTGCCTCAATTTTGGACATTTCCAGAATGTCGTTGATTAATTCTAGTAAATGCTCGCCAGAGCGATTAATGATCCCTAAATATTGCTGTTGCTCGGCAGAGAGTGATGCGTCGCGATTCATCACTTGGGTAAAGCCAAGGATAGCATTGAGAGGAGTGCGCAGCTCATGACTCATGTTAGCTAGGAATTCGCTTTTGGCTGTGTTCGCAGCATCAGCAGCTTTTTTTGCTAGAGCAAATAGCTGGGATTGAGCTAAGAGCAACACCTGCATATCAAGTAACCGCAGCTGTCCATCTAGCCATTCAATCATAATTGGTTCATAGATTAAAGATGCTGGACGATTGAGGGCAAGTTCTACTGCCTTGTCAATAGAGCATGTCGCACTCAGTAGCAAATATTTTTCTACTAATGTTTCCACATTAAAAATCCCCTCAGCATCTGCAATCATCGTCCACAGAGATTGAATTGGACGTTTCAGGAAAATCTCTAGCCCGTAGGGACGACTGAGCCATTCAAAGAAGTGAGTCCTAGAAATCATGCCGACGATTTGACTGTTGTTAGTAAGCATGACTCCTGGTAAATCTGGCTGCTGCTGGAACTTTTTAGCAACAACATTTCCTAAGGTTGCTGAGCTAACTTGAAAGTCATGGCTAGGGAGATCTGCCAGACTTGAATCTAGAGTGAGTTGAGCTAGTTTATTAACAAGCACAATTGTCTGTTTGCGGCTAGGGTGTACTCAACATTAACTGGGTGATGCTTTTCCCTGATTTGATGATGAGCACAAGCACTGGTTGCTGATGTTGTGCCTGTTGATGAGAAGCGTTTCTTTTATTATAACTTTTCTTCATTTAGTAATTCGTAGTTTGTAATTTATAATTGGCTATCTCCTGAAGAGTGGTGGGCTTAGCAAAATCAATAATGACTAGTTATTTTTAAGAATTGGATGCACTCGTTACTACGAATTACATAAGGATGCTATGCGATTTTCAAAAAGTTTTATGATTTCGTTAATGATAATTCTGACTAGATTGGCATTGCAGCTAGCCAAGAAATCTTCTGAGGAAATAATTTCTTCAAAAAACTCTTGCGCTCGCTCTCGGACTTTTTCTATTTCATCAAAACCTATGCATTTTACTACAAAAGTAGTCAAAGGCGAGGTTTTTAAATCATAAGTAGAACTACCACTTCGTCCGAATTCCAGCAAATTCCATACTTCTTGTTCAACATCAGTTGTGGGCTGATAGGGATGGGAAAGATCAGGAAAAGAATCTCCCAAGCGACCCACCGAAAGTCCTGTGTCGGGTAATTCTCCCATCATGATTGCTAGGGAAACATCCGCTCCCAAGCGTAAAGAAAGCGCTTCAAGGATAGCACTGGCAACTAGTTTACTATCCAAATAAAGCCGTGCTACTTCAAGATTCTTGCTCGCTCGCTCTAGCAAACCTTGGTAAGTTTGTTCATCTGGCTCTTTTTGGAACTGTCTGAAAATCAGTTCTGGTTTGAGAAAATTCATAAATTTTGCCATTTTTTGCATAGCTATTCGGTAATCGCGAACTGTGTAAGAGCCAGACTTCTGGAGGTTATGATTGGTTTCAGGTAATAAACTCCAGGTGGTGGACAAAAAGACTGCGGAATTCGGATAGGCAAAACTACCGACATCTCGATTGGTTAATCTCACTGCCCTCTTCACCGCTTGAATAGTTTCTGCGTCTGTTAACTGTAGATTAAAATGATTGTTTGTTGATATCAAGCGCTGGTATAAGAGTTCACTGGGACTTAAACCCAATGCTGACTTCGACCGAAAAGGAATCGTGGCTTCAATACAAGCCACTACCTGAACTATCAGGCGAAGACTCAAAAAAGGCTCCAGAACTTTGGCAGCGACAACCGCACTCAAAAATTCGTTTTGCCCTGTTACAGGAGAGAGCACTTGACCAGGAACAAAACCAAATACTGCTGTCACTATCTCAAAGGTGGAATCGCGCCCGCACTCACTTTGTTCCCGAATTAATAGCTCTCCCCTATCCTCCTCAATAAAGGAAGCAATATAGTAGGTGAGGTTAAAGTTGACACTTCCATCAACTTGCACGTATACTACATCATGAAATAAAGCCGCTAGCACCTCAATGGCGTCTCTATATCCACCAACTTCAAAAATGTGATCGGTCGAATGAAAATAGCGCCAAGGGCCAGTCATAGTTTGGACAATCAGCTTAGCAATTTTAGAAAGTTGAGTGGGAGTAGCTTTAACCTCTAGCTGTTCGATGACCCAGATTAGTTTCTCTAAGCACAGTTGATAATTCTGTTCAAAATTCATACTAACAATAACCTGGATGCCTATAATTTCTCGGATATTTGTAGTTTATAAGCCATTTGCTAAGGAAAGATTAAGCAGCTCGGCAGCTAATGCGCTTCTAGTTGCTTCCTACTCAAATTCTCTGTCAGTTTTCCTCAGCGGCAATCAGTATTTAAGCGTATTTTAACTGATGGTTTTCTACCAAGCTGCACTATGCTAAAATTAAGTCTGTTTACTTGATTGAGCCGACAGAGGCTGATTATCAAGTAGCGCCAACACCCCACTACATATCAATTCCCTAAAACTTCTATGGCCGAAGTCCTGGCGTGCTGCTACACTTGTACATGATCGTTAAGGCTAACGTGACCCTATGCTAGCGCAACTGCTAGGGTTCTGACGGGCATGAATGTGTTAACGCTAACAACGAGATTGCTAGCGCTTAGCTCATAATGACACAATTGCCTTGAAATTGGGTGAGTGATCTATTAAGCTGTCGTGTGTTTAGGCAAATGCTGACAGCTATCCATAGTAGCCGACCAAAAACATACGCTAAGTCCAACTTAGCC
>CAZZWA010000199.1:0-10422 GCA_964657555.1 uncultured Microcoleus sp. | reverse complement strand
AGCTGCTCTTGCACGTTGAGCTTGGCATTCTGGCGCTAGACTCCAAACTCAACTGGCCCATGAACCGGAAGCGACGCGCCAGGGAGCGCGCCGCATCAAGCACGGAACTTAAATCACTTGCTCAACTTCGGCTATCTCAGGAATGAATTCGCGCAAGCGGCGCTCGATCCCCATTCTCAGGGTCATAGTCGAACTAGGGCAAGAACCACAAGCTCCTTGGAGACGTAGCTTAACGACTGGCCCGTCTATGTCTACTAGCTCAACATTGCCCCCGTCAGAGATTAAGTAAGGGCGTAGTTCATCCAGAACTTTTTCGACGTTTTCATTTGACAGTTCCATAGTTTGAGACATAGTTCACCTTGCAGAATTTTTGGTTAATTGCGGCTATATGTCGATCCTAGATCCACTTAGCCGCCACAAGTGCTTGCCCTAAACAGTTGCTGGTTCAAGCAATTTCACGTTGGAGAAATTAAACTCGGTTGTTATCCGCTTACCGTCCTGGTAGGATTGGACGACCTGATGAGTCATGACGTAGTAATTGCCAACTTTACTGTATGCTTCCTCAAACTTCAAAACATTAGTGATTTCATTCGTCTGAGGATTGCGGAATACCGCATCATAGCGGCTGGATACGTATCCTTCTCCCGTATCTAAGCTTTCCTGGGTATCAATTACGAAAGCCATCCTACCCATCACCCGGCTCACCTGGCAAATTTCAGTACCCCGGACTTTGTAGTTAGACCCCATGGTATCACCTGTAACCAAAATTTCGACGGCACCAGTTTCGTCGGTTTTGCCTAAGCTAAAGGTGCTTTTGCCGTGGGATACCTCAAATGGATTACGTTTGCGATGGGTGATGACATCACGCATCTGAGTATAGACGCTCTCTTGCACCTGTTCGTCTTCTATCCCAGTGACTTCCACACTAAGGTCACGATTGACGCGAATTTTACCACTGTAAACTTCATCTCCCTGCTTCAGTTCGATATCTGCACTGTAGCCGGGAAAGTTAGAGTCCCAGGTATAGCGGTTTTCGTAGGCAGCCCGAAACAAGTCACGAGCATCTGTTTGCTCAGTCATAGAACCTTGATTAAATCAACTCCTTTCCTAGTGTAGGAATCTTCTGTAGAGTATTTACAGGTGCTTAGCTGCAAACAGCTTTTTTTCCTTGATTGTGTTATGGTTATTTTCAGCTATTACGCTCACAATACCAATGACCAAGGGCTAATTGCGACCCCACAAGGGATATTGATCTTGAGCGAGTTCCCTGATTCCCAGTTCTTGTGGCAATCAACATAACTAACGCTTATGGATATGGTCAGGTAGGATGCAGCCGTAGAGGAAGCCAAGTTTTGCTCAACTTGTCAGATCCTTACTTGTAATCATGACTGGTGTCTGAAACAGTGGCACGGTGAAGGTAACGGTAGAACCCAAGCCTTCGCCCATACTGTAGAAATTGACGACCCCGCCCATCGTTTCCACCAGTTTTTGGGAAATCGTTAATCCTAAGCCGGTACCACCATACTGGCGAGTGCGAGAGCCATCTACCTGGCTGAATGATTGAAACAATCTATCTTGTTTATCCAGAGAAACGCCAATCCCAGTGTCAGCCACCCCAATTTTCACCACGCCAGGGAGTTCCTGCTCGTTGAAGGTAATTTTCTTCTTAATGATCTCGGCGCTGATAGTAACTCCACCTTCGTGGGTGAATTTGACAGCATTACCGACCAGATTTAACATCACCTGGAGAAGTCGCTGGTAGTTACCATAGAGAATCACTTGATCATGAGTAGGGGGCATTTCGCTAGAGAAGCTCAAGTTTTTCTGCTGTGCCAGAGGTCTGATAAAGTCCTCCACATCACTAAATAGCTCGTCCAACCTCACTTGTCCGAACTTCAGCTCCATCTTACCGGCTTCGATCTTAGCAATATCTAGGATGTCATTAATAATATTGAGCAGATGCAGCCCGGAATCATAAGCTTCTTGAATAAATTCTCGCTGCTCTTCTGGATCGTCAGCCATCCCCTCCAAAATCAGCTTGAGGAATCCGAGGACGCCATTGAGGGGCGTCCGCAGTTCATGAGAGGTATTGGCGAGAAACTCGCTTTTGAGGCGCGAAGCTTCTTCTGCTTGTTCGCGAGCTCCTTGCAATTCTTTGTATAGCGTGGCATGGGCGATCGCCGTACCGACTTGCTCCGCCAACTCCCGCACTAGATCGAGTTCGGTGTTACTCCAAGTGCGCCCAGAGGCGCACTGTTGCAAGCTGATCAGGCCGTTCGGCTGGTCTTGATAGCTAGTTGCCACCACCAGAACCGACTGCTGCTGTAAGATATTTTCTTCTGTCCGCTCTACCGCTACTGGTTCAAGAGTCGATATTGCTTGTAAAAGCTCCGGCTCTTCGTCGAGATGCAAATATTGACCAAGCATCGAACGAAACGGCGACTGGCAATATTCCGCCTCTACCCGCACTTTGGGATTGTTAGGTTTGTAGGAGCAGATAATGCAGCGACTAACGTTGAGTGTCTTACCCAAACCTGTTACCGTTTGCTGCCAAATGGTGTCGAGATCGAGCGTCCGCCGGATATTTTTAGCGATCGGGGTTAGTGGCGTTTGGTTGGCATCCACACCCGATGGCAATGTTGAGTTGGTCGGCTGAGGCTGTTTGCATCCCATAACCAACACTGCCTTTGCCGTTCCATCTGGTTGCAAAATGGGACTAATGACCAAATCAAATCGAAAATACTCCCCTTGACGACCAAAAGAATAACTGCAACTTTCTGGAATCCGTTGCTCTAGAATCCTCTGGATTTGTGCCAGATAGGCATCCTTATCCACCGGACTAAAAGTATCAAAGCAGGAGATTCCCACAACTTGGTCGAATTTTAAGCCATAGCTTTGGGCGTTTTGCAAATAAAATGATAAATACTGACCAAGTGCATCTTGGATAAATACCAACTCAGCCCCCAACTTCTGCAAAAAGCCAGAATTGCTTGATGCAGGAGCCAATTCTAAACTGGGTGACGCTATAGAATCCAGTGGGAAATTAGCCGGAGCACTCATTAAAGTTGACCTGGAAACTGCAAACGTACGATGTCCAAGGAATACTAAGTATCAAGCTTGGTGAGATGCCGTCCCTACAAACTCTGCTCTCAAGGCAAAGCCAAATTTATGCTTCTTCTGTATCCTTTGCTAATCATTCCATTCACCTCGCGGTGGTACGGGAGGATTTCGAGTAAAAGTGCGGGTTAGTTCATCATCCCGCTCGAGTTCTCCTCTTAGCCACTGCCGGATGGCTGTTTCAATGATCCTACTGGGGTCATTCGTCAGGTGCTTAATTTGATTTAACAATTCAGAGTCAAGGTGGATAGAAATTTCTACCTTTTCAGAAGACCCCTCGGAATATGTGGCTTGGTCGTTCATAAGCACTGCAAGGATGAAGTTATCAAATATTAACCCATTGCGCACTGGAGATTGCCATCGCTGAATGCTAGGTTTTTAGGGCAGGGAACGCTTGGGGTAAATCGCACTCTTCGACTAGGGATAGGCAACCACTTTAACCTTCCCTATATATGCATTGTATGATCGCCTATGGAAGGAAAACTATAAACTCTGCTAATTTGGTCAAACTCCGGGAAAGAATGCATGGTATGTCAAGATGAACTTTTCACGCCTGTGTTACAGAAGTCGGTCTTTAAAGAGTTTATTTAGGTACAGGCTCGGTGAAGGCGTCACATCTGACAGCAATCCCCTGCCACCAAACAGGTAAAGTATTAAAATACATGAAGTATGTATGACTATCGTGATTCAGGCTCCTTCCTTGATCTTAAGCTATGACTGACGTGCCCGTCTCTAGCATTCGTAATTTTTGTATCATTGCCCACATTGACCATGGGAAATCGACTCTGGCAGACCGGCTCTTGCAGGTCACTGGCACCGTGAATGACCGGGAGATGAAGGAACAGTTCCTGGACAACATGGATTTGGAACGGGAGCGCGGCATTACTATCAAGCTGCAAGCTGCCCGTATGAACTATACCGCTCGTGATGGTCAGCAATACGTTCTCAATCTGATTGATACACCAGGTCATGTAGATTTCTCCTACGAAGTTTCCCGCTCTCTTGCAGCCTGCGAAGGGGCCCTGCTAGTGGTTGATGCTTCCCAAGGAGTAGAAGCCCAAACCCTGGCCAATGTCTATCTGGCCCTAGAACATAATCTGGAAATTATCCCAGTTCTGAATAAAATAGACCTGCCTGGAGCAGAACCAGAGCGGGTTAAAGGAGAAATTGAAGAAATCATTGGGCTTGATTGTAGTGGTGCGATTAAGGCTTCTGCCAAAGAGGGTATCGGAGTTGACGAGATTCTGGAGTCTATCGTTGAGTTGATACCATCGCCGCCAGAAACTGTATCTAGACCACTGCGGGCGCTGATTTTTGATAGCTACTACGACATCTATCGGGGTGTGATTGTTTACTTTCGAGTGATGGATGGCACCGTCAAAAAAGGCGATCGCATCCACCTGATGGCATCTGGCAAAGAATATGAAATTGACGAACTGGGTGTTCTTTCGCCTACCCAGGTGCAGGTGAATGAACTCCACGCTGGTGAAGTTGGCTACATAGCGGCTGCAATTAAAGCTGTGGAAGACGCCCGCGTGGGAGACACAATTACCCTGGCTTCTGCCCCGGCTGCCGAGCCCTTGCCTGGTTACACAGAAGCCAAGCCTATGGTATTTTGTGGCATGTTTCCTACTGATGCTGACCAGTTTCCAGACTTGCGAGAAGCTCTCGAAAAACTCAAACTCAATGATGCTGCCCTGTCCTACGAACCGGAAACCTCCAGCGCGATGGGATTTGGTTTCCGCTGTGGCTTCCTGGGCTTGTTACACATGGAGATTGTCCAAGAGCGGTTAGAGAGAGAGTACGACCTGGATTTAATTATCACTGCTCCTTCTGTTGTGTATCGAGTGACAACTATCAAGGGAGAGGTGCTATTAATCGATAATCCCAGTACTCTACCAGGACCGCAGGAACGGGAAAAAATTGAGGAACCCTATGTCAAAGTGGACATGATTACGCCAGAAACTTATGTCGGCACCCTGATGGAACTGTGTCAAAACAGGCGTGGGATTTTCAAGGACATGAAGTATCTGACGCAGGGAAGGACGACACTCACATATGAGTTGCCCTTGGCAGAGGTAGTGACAGACTTTTTTGACCAGATGAAGTCAAGGTCTCGCGGCTATTCTAGCATGGAGTATCAGCTCATCGGCTATCGGGAGAACCCCTTAGTCAGGTTAGATATTTTAATCAACAACGACCCTGTTGATGCCCTTGCTATGATCGTCCATCGTGACAAGGCATATAACGTCGGTCGGGCATTGGTAGAAAAGCTCAAGGAACTGATTCCTCGCCACCAGTTTAAAATTCCCATTCAGGCTTCCATTGGCAGTCGCATCATTGCGAGCGAACAGATCCCGGCCATCAGAAAAGATGTGCTGGCAAAGTGTTATGGAGGAGATATCTCGCGGAAGAAAAAACTGCTTCAGAAGCAAGCAAAGGGTAAAAAGCGGATGAAGGCGATCGGTACGGTTGATGTCCCTCAATCTGCATTCATGGCAGTGCTGCGTCTCGATCAATCTTAGCAGTGGAGCTGTTAAAATGCTTCTAAGGGATTGAGAGTAGCATCTGAAATTGTCTCCATATCACGTCAAGCCTTATAAGGATTGACAATAATCAAGAGGCCAAGTACTCCTAAACCATAGCGGGTTTGGTCTCTGAAATACCGCTTGAACGCATGCATTATTAATCCAGCCGACTAGCTAGGGAATAACGGTTTTATCTTAATATATTCACCGATATCCCCTTAAAATTGGCTGATTCTTATTCCGTTCTTCACACAACGTCTCAAATCATATTTTTTGTTTAAAGTTACTAAAAAAATCTTGCGTACTTTAACAATATTCAGTTATATTTAAAATCAATTTCATAGACAAAGTTTGAATACAAGGTTTACTCAAATAGTTCCTAACTAATCTAAAATTATTGAACCAAGGGAGCTTGCTTGACAGTTTGATCGCTTAGATAGACGGCTGCACTTCACTTTTAAAGTGTTACTACTGAGCAGTATCTCTCAATCATGCTGTTAAGCTATGTTGTCAATAGAGTAAGGCTTGACTTTAGATAACTATTCTAACCATAGTGAGTCAGTAACTAATGAGAATTTTAGTCA
Organism: uncultured Microcoleus sp.; assembly: GCA_964657555.1. Taxonomy (GTDB): domain Bacteria; phylum Cyanobacteriota; class Cyanobacteriia; order Cyanobacteriales; family FACHB-T130; genus CAZZWA01. The sequence continues at coordinate 4,193 of CAZZWA010000199.1, read as the reverse complement.
CCGGTGGTGCAGGTTTCGTTGGCTCCCATCTTGTCGATCAGCTAATGAAAGATGGGCATGAAGTGCTTTGCCTAGATAATTTCTATACTGGGAGAAAGCATAATATTCAGAAATGGCTGGATCATCCCTATTTTGAGATGATCCGTCATGACATTACAGAACCAATTCGGCTAGAAGTAGACCAGATTTATCACCTCGCCTGTCCCGCTTCCCCTGTTCACTACCAGTTCAACCCCGTTAAGACGGTGAAAACGAGTGTTATGGGGACGCTGAATATGCTGGGTTTAGCCAAGCGGGTAAAGGCAAGATTTCTTCTAGCTTCTACGTCTGAAGTGTATGGCGATCCTGATGTACATCCTCAGACCGAAGACTATCGAGGTAACGTCAATCCAATTGGAATTCGTGCTTGTTACGATGAAGGGAAACGGATTGCTGAAACCTTATCGTTTGACTATCACCGGCAAAATAGTGTGGACATTCGCGTTGCTCGCATCTTCAACACCTATGGACCTAGGATGTTGGAAAATGACGGTCGCGTAGTCAGCAACTTTATCGTTCAGGCGCTGCAAGGAATTCCACTAACAGTATATGGTGATGGGTCACAAACCCGCAGTTTTTGCTATGTTTCCGATTTGGTGGCAGGGCTGATTCGGTTAATGAACGGTGAGTATATCGGGCCTGTTAATTTGGGCAATCCCGATGAATACACTATATTAGAGCTGGCGCAAAAAATTCAAAACCTGGTCAACCCAGATGCAGAAATTATATTTAAACCCTTGCCGCAAGATGATCCCAAGCAGCGGCAACCGGATATTACCCGTGCTAAAAATTGGCTTGGTTGGCAGCCTAAAGTGCCGCTGTGGGAGGGTTTAAAACTGACAGTAGAAGATTTTCAATCTCGCGTAGTATCTCCCTAAAAGAAGACCAGGCTCTCTGAGATTTTTATAGTGTGTTAATTAATACAAACGCAATCGGTTGGAGTATCTAAAAACCTTATCCAGCCTAAGTATTAGTTTTTATTATCACCTTTAACTCTAGGGAGCTTAGTTTTCCACTTGCAGAAGTTGGTAGGAGCTCGAGATTTCTTGATAAAAGAAAAAATTTGGCTTGTACCTATAGAAATAGGACAAGTAGGGGAACTATAAAACAGGACAAGCAGGGGAAAGCCCTATAGAATTCAATCTATCGCTTCCCCAAACGTTAAGTTTCAGCTACCTTTTCTCTAACAACTAACAACTAACAGAGGATTCAGTGCTATGCGAGTTTGTGTCATCGGTACCGGATACGTCGGCTTAGTAACCGGGGCCTGCCTAGCCCATATCGGCCATCATGTAATCTGTGTTGACAACAATGAAGAAAAAATTAAGTTGATGAAGGCTGGACAGTCGCCGATCTATGAGCCAGGACTGTCAGAGATTATGCAGTCTGCATCGGGAGCGGGGTTACTTGAGTTCACATCTGACTTAGATGCGGGAGTGAATCATGGAGAAATTTTGTTCATCGCGGTGGGAACGCCAGCATTGCCCACTGGTGAGAGTGACACTCGCTATGTCGAGGCTGTGGCTCGTGGGATTGGCTCTCATCTCGGTGGTGGTTATAAAGTTATAGTTAATAAGTCTACCGTACCAATTGGATCGGGCGACTGGGTGCGGATGATTGTGCTAGATGGAGTTGCAGAGCGCCAGAAGTCTCTTGTGACAGTGGGTGGTGGTAGTGAAGAGCGCAGTATGGAGATTAACACACACTTTGATGTAGTCAGTAATCCAGAGTTTTTGCGTGAAGGCTCAGCAGTTTTTGATACCTTTAACCCAGACCGAATTGTCTTGGGCAGTAATAGTTCCAAAGCGATCGCCCTCATGCAAGAACTCTATACTCCGATCGTCAAGCGCCAGTTTGCTCAAGACAAATCTTTGCCGCCAGTTCCTGTTGTGGTGACAGACCTCAGTTCAGCTGAGATGATCAAGTACGCTGCAAATGCCTTTTTAGCAACTAAGATCAGCTTTATTAATGAAGTCGCTAATATATGCGATCGCGTGGGGGCTGATGTCACTCAAGTTGCCCAAGGCATCGGTTTAGACTCCCGGATTGGTAGTAAGTTTCTCCAAGCAGGGATTGGCTGGGGTGGCTCCTGCTTCCCCAAAGATGTCTTGGCGATGATTCACACAGCTGAGGACTATAACTATGAAGCCCAGCTGCTGAAAGCGGCTGTGAGTGTTAATCAACGGCAACGCCTTATTGCTATTGAAAAATTGCAACAGGTGCTCAAAATCCTCAAGGGTAAAACCGTTGGACTGCTGGGTTTAACCTTTAAGCCCGATACTGATGATATGCGTGATGCCCCTGCTCTCAACCTGATCGAGCAACTGAACCGACTGGGAACGAAAGTGAAAGCTTATGACCCAATTGTTTCCTCTACTGGTCTACGGCATGGTTTGAGTGGCGTGATTGTGGAAACCGACCCAGAACGGCTGGCTGATGGCTGTGACGCCTTAGTACTAGTGACAGACTGGCAGCAATTCCGCAATTTAGACTACGTCAAGATGGCAGCGCTGATGAATAATCCCGTGATCATTGATGGCCGCAACTTCCTAGAGCGGCAGGAACTGGAAAAAGCGGGTTTCCATTATGTGGGAATAGGTCACTAAGAGAACTCCAACTAAAAAATGCTCCTCTCGTAAGGGCTGTGTCATAGATTGTTGGTCATTAGCATCAAGTCATAATTCTGCGGCTAAAGACGAATAATAACCCTAGCGGTTGGATATTTATTTTTGTGGAACACTCTCCTTAAAATAACCCATCTGGAGCTTCGATCCAGATGGGTTATTTGTGGAGATTGAGCTAGATCAACTCTGTCCATTTTGAAACTTGGAGTTTTTCACAAAGAAGTGATTAAACCGCTTCAACAAAGGTAACTCGGCTTGAGCAGCACTTTCTCAAGCTAGCCGAAATTCCTTTAAGTTGGGCGGGTCGAGTTCCAAAGCTGCCAAAAAAATCCGTGCTATGGGTAGATCGTTATTCTGCATTCTGCTCCAGTTTTTGAAAAGCCAACTGAGGGTTGTGCTGATCAATCTTGATAACTTCCTGCACCAAAGGCTCTTGCCGCCTTTGTACCCGCAGCCAAAACCAAACAGGCTCTAAAATCAGCGCTACTGCCGCGATAGAGAATCACAGCAGGGGCCACATGACGACCCCACCCAAACTCAAGAGATGCTGAATTGGCATTCAAGTGTTTACGTTTAGCCATTATTGGGAACACGCTCAATTTGGGCGTAGCCACTGAAAATTAGCATTTTACCCTGAGTCTCTAGGCGATTAATACGCATTGTCACTCCATCTAGATCGAAACGATCTAGATCGACCATGTTATTTAAAACCTCAGCCAGTGCTGCTGTCAACTTCTCGGAAATAGACCTTAAAGACTCAGGCACATCTGCTGCTTCAAACTTGGGGTCTTTAAAAGTGATCCGACGCCGTCGCTCAACTCCCAGAGTGATGGTCATCCCAACTGGCACCTGTCCGCTTTCCCCCAAATCAGCTTTAGCCAAAATTCGTACTTGATTGTTTGGCAGTAGTTGCACCTGTATTTCCGAGAAAGAAACGGGTGCACCGCCAGACAGTTCGCTTAAGGCTGGGGTGGAAATATTTTGCAGACGCTTTGTCACCAGCTCGGCATTGAAGGCTTGATTGATGTCTGCTTCGGATAGGCTGACCTGGGCAACTGCCTGAGTGGGTTGCTTGAGACGCAACTGACCGTTGATTACGGAACTGAATTCAATTGAGACGGCATCCGTCTCGAATGACATTTCCTCGGCTCTGAATTGGCGTCGAATCACTAGACCACGACCGCTCATTTTGAAACTGTCAATACTCCCTTGTAAAAGTTTGCTGGAGGGATAGCAGCGCACAGCAACTTCTACAGACTCGCTTTGGGTAAACAGGTGGCGAATCGTCTTGCTGGCGACGGTATTGAGGATACGCTCTCCCCAGTCCGTGCCTGAATTATTCGTGAAACCAGTAAGGCCGCCGATCATGCTGTTTGCATCCACGAGAGTGCTTACTCTCTTGTTTGTAACAAAATATTAAGGGATCTGCAATCATTTACAAAATTTTTGTTGCCGCGAGATATTTTGTGGGTAAGGGTTAGGAGCGCTTAATCAACTTTTAAATACAAATTTCTAAATTGGCTGATTAGT
>CAZZWA010000198.1:3476-10423 GCA_964657555.1 uncultured Microcoleus sp. | reverse complement strand
TAACTTGTTGGTAGATGGGTAAAGCCTGCTGAAAATAGCTAATCGCTTTTTCATATTGCGACAAGTGTCGGTACGCAGTGCCCAGATTATTCAGTGCTTTGGCTTCACCATTACGGTCTTTAACTTGTTGGTAGATGGGTAAAGCCTGCTGAAAATAGCTAATCGCTTTTTCATATTGCGACAAGTGTCGGTACGCAGTGCCCAGATTATTCAGTACTTTGGCTTCACCATTACTGTTTTTGACTTGTTGGAAGATGGTTAATGCCTGCTGAAGATACGCAATGGCTTTCTCATACTGCGACAGTGAATTATACGCATCTCCCAGATTATTCAGTGCCTTGGCTTCACCATCACGGTTTTTGACTTGTTGGAAGATGGTTAATGCCTGCTGAAGATACGCAATGGCTTTCTCATACTGCGACAGTGAATTATACGCATCTCCCAGATTATTCAGTGCCTTGGCTTCACCATCACGGTTTTTGACTTGTGGGAAGATGGTTAATGCCTGCTGAAGATACGCAATGGCTTTCTCATACTGCTGAAGATTGAGATAGACAACACCAATACTTTTCAGTGCCTGACCCTCTCCAGCGCGATCGCCTGACTGTTGATATAACTTCAGCGCCTTCTCTAGCAATGGTAGGGCTACCTCATTTTTCCCCGCATCTCGTTGGGCATTTCCCTCCTTCAGCAATCGATCTGCTTCTGCCTTGCCCTGCTGAGAAGTTTGGGCAAACACAGGCAACAGCGTATGAGGTGTAGGCAAAGAGGAAACGGTTAAAGCCAGCACCAGAGTTGCCGTTGTCAGACCAATCAGTTTCAAACGGGGGCGCATCCATGAAGTCCTTTCGTGGGAAAAATTGCTTACACAGTAATATATCTCTCCTGTGCAGGAAACATATGCAAAGTCAGAATTGGCGCTCATGGGTGCGGTGGCGGGATTCTAAATCAGATAACGCCCAACAGTGGCAAAGGTTTGATGGGTTTCGCTATCGACCTACTTAGCTAGAGAATGGCCACAAGTGACCGTTAGCTAAAATAGCTAAATTCAACACCAAACCCAAACCAAACCCAGCCAGCGAAGCAAAAGTCAGCATTAAAAATGCTTGCAGTTGACTAAAACCTGCTGTCTGAAGGTCTAGCCTTGCCAAAGCGCCCGCCGCAACCAGAACCAAGATCCGAATTGAAATCTCAATCCAGCGTAGTATTATGACTGCAACAAAAGAAATCACAACTATTGTGATGAAGGCGCTAAGATCTGATTTCAGAAGAGTGTCTATATAGTTTCTCAGGATCATCACACCAACAGTCAAAGCCAGAGAAATTAGCAAGACTAAGGCTGTTTCCCACACTACATCGGTTTCCCACTGCAAATACTCCCTAGAGATTCGAGGGGCATACAACCAGCCAAAAACACCATATGTAAATATCACCAGAGCTAGGGAGGCCCAAGGCAGTTTTTTCACGAAAGACATTCAGCAACATCCTGTCATGATTCCTCTCCTGACTGTGACGATGATCACAGTATGAAGATGATTGAGATCGTGTTTTTGAGCAGGCTAGATAGTCATACTAATAAACGACTGAACTCTAGCCGAGTCATCAATAGGGAACACACGACTTGCCGACAGATTCTACAACTGTCGGTTTTTTATCTTTGTAATCATTGGTGGCAACAGATTTTGTCGTGAATGTAACAGATGGGCGCTCTGCTCTGTGTGAACTAAGAGTCATCTGTTACGTCCATTACCACATCTGTTGCCGCCAATGAAAAAAATGAGCTTAAGAATTAGGACATGCCTTGAATAAGATAATCAAAGTAGGGGGCAGCCGCTGCGGCATCTTCCGCACTGAGTAAGTCAAGGGAAGCTTTTTTTAAGCAACGGATTGATTCAGCCATACCTGGGACGGGTACGCCTAAGGAGTTATACATTTCTCTCGCCCCGATTAAACCAATTTTTTCAATTGGCTCCTTATCACCGGCAAGGACACCATAGGTAACCAGGCGTAGGTACCAGCCGTAGTCACGCAGGCACAGCGCCCTTTGCCGTTCACCATAGGCATTACCGCCAGGAGCAATGAAGTCAGGGCGTTTTTGCCAAAGCAGCTTGCTAGCCTCCTGAACTATCTTTTTTTCATTTTCAGCTAGCGTCGCTACAATCCGCGTCCGCTGTACGCCGGTTTCCAAAAAATCTTTTATGCTCTTGAGTTCCCCAGAGGTGGGATAACGAAGTTCGTCGTCAGCTTTGAGAATAACTTGGCTAATTACAGTCATGGGTTTGCGATACTTCAGATATCATTTGTAGTTTATACCATTTAGTTTTACCGATGTCTGTAATGCTATACTTGCGATGTAGAGGTCATGAAAGCCCTCCTTCCTACCGACTTAACTCCCTATCAGGAATTGAAATTAGCGGCTCTTAGGAATGCAAATCACAGGGGGGAGGAGCTATGTCCACAGACTTTTTGCTAAATAGTAGTGTTGGTGATGCCGCTCAAGACAGCTGGCAACAAGGTCAGTTGGTGGAGGTGGCTATTGTTGACCTGAGCGACAATGGTGATGGAGTGGGTCGCTTTGAGGGAAGAGTGGTTTTTGTGCCGGATACCGTACCGGGGGATCGCGCTCTAGTCCGGCTCGTGCGAGTCAAACCCCAGTATGCCCAGGGCAAGCTGCACCAAATCCTGGAAAGCTCTGCCCACCGCATTCGCCCCAGATGCATTGTGGCTGATAAGTGCGGCGGCTGTCAGTGGCAGCATGTCGCCTATGAGTACCAGCTGGCAGCAAAATATAATCAGGTACTCCAAGCTTTGGAACGCATTGGCGGCATACTCCAGCCGCCAATTGCCCCAATTCTGGCAGCCGCAGATTCCTTGGGCTATCGCAACAAAGCTACCTATCCCTTAAGAAGGTCATCAACTGGTCAGGTGCAAGCGGGCTACTACCAAAAAGGCAGCCATCAGCTGATTAACCTGAATCAGTGCCCCGTGCAAGACTTGCGGTTGAATCCCTTGCTAGCAGAAGTTAAGCAAGATATCCAGCAGCGGGGCTGGGGAATTTACGACGAACGGCTGCACCGGGGTAAAGTTCGTCACCTGTCACTGCGAATTGGACGACACACTGGTGAGATGTCGCTGACACTGGTAGTTGCAGATTGGAACTTAGTGGGTATCGAAGCTCAAGCTGAGGAATGGTTGACTCGGTATCCTCAGTTGGTGGGTGTATCGCTGAATCGTAACCCCGAGCGCACCAATGTCATTTTTGGCACAGAAACTCGTTGTATTGCTGGTCAGCCTGAATTGCGCGAGGAATTTGCTGGTCTTCAGTTGCAACTACTGCCTGATACATTCTTTCAGATTTATACAGAAGCTGCTGAGGCACTGTTACAGGTGATTGTCGAGCAGCTGAACTTGCAAGGGGACGAATTATTAGTCGATGCCTATTGTGGCATTGGCACTTTCACCCTGCCCCTAGCTCGACGGGTGCAGCAAGCAATTGGTCTAGAGATGCAAGCAGAAGCAGTGCAGCAAGCTCAGCAGAATGCCCAGCTCAATGGCATTACTAACGCGACCTTTCAGGTAGGGACTGTGGAAGATTTGTTACCGAATCTTGACATAAAGCCAGATATCGTGATACTAGATCCGCCGCGTCAAGGGTGCGATCGCGCTGTTCTTGATAGCCTGCTGCAAATTCAACCAAGTCGCATTGTTTACGTTAGCTGTAAGCCAGCCACCCTAGCGCGAGACCTGAAAATCTTGCAAGAGATAGGCGGGTACCAGTTAACGCACGTACAACCCGCTGATTTCTTTCCCCAGACCTCTCACGTTGAGTGTGCTGCCTTCCTGTCACATTAACTGGGCTATTGAGTAAGCTTGGTGTTTTAAGCTTGATTTGTTACAATGGAATAGTGTGCAACTTTTATCTAAAACCTACGGGAAATAAAGTCACCCCTCTAGAGTTGCAAAGTTAGCTTGAATTGCGAGTGTATGCATAGCACATATTGCTTCTATCCATTGGGAACCTTGCAGTTTGTCGAGTACTCCAATGGAAGAAGGCAGCAGCAAATCAGTCTGACCTGAGCCAAACGCTCCTGATGGTCAGGCAGCATGTAAAGTCTACTGAATGAGAGCTAGAGGTGTTTTGAGTGATTGCTATCTCACGGCGTCCAATTAGACGCGACTGGGGCACGATTCGCTTCCCTTCTACCCTCTACCTTTGTCCCATCCTGGATCTGCTGCTGGCGCAGATCCCGGCAAGGTGGCAGGCAGAAATAAGGCTAGGATTGCAAGAAGCGCTAGTTAATGCAGCGAGGCACGGCAACAACCTAGACCCTAGTAAGACAGTGTCAGTCCGTTTCTCGGTGGTAGACGGTCGTTACTGGTGGGTCATTTCAGATGAAGGCGCGGGCTTTTGTTCACCATCCCATGACTGCAATAACACCGATCCCGCTCAGTACCTCCCTCCCCAAGAGGCAGAAAGCGGCAGAGGCATGTGTATCCTCCACGAAATCTTTGACCAAGTCCACTGGAACTCTCAAGGCCAAGGTACAGAGCTGAGACTCTGCAAAGAAGTGAAAGGCAAGAGAAGGCGGCAACCGCTGGTTCGTTAACTGCTATGCTGTCCGTGAGTTGGGCAAGGTGGTGCTGAAATAGAGCGATCTAGCCAGCCAACAGCTTGACGGAATCTCGGTAGCGCTTCTTCGGGCTGCTCCTTGAGGAGAAAGACCAGTGCCGCAGCAGCTTGCTCACTAGCGCGAGCTTTGCGATTAGACTTTAATCGGTGCCAGTCACTGGGCGGGATCGCCAAGCGCTCTGCCAGGGCTTGAGCAAGTTCAAGAGTACTGAAGTCTTTTAGTTTATCGGTTGAAATGAGCTGGGTTGGTTCAGGCATACTTGTAGTCAAACTCGCACTTACTCTTAATCTACTGCATGACGCCCCCGACCAGACCGTCTCGGCCATCTCCTACAGAGCCAGAACCAGAGCCTAGCGGCATCAGTGAAGTCGAATTTGAGCAACAGATGGAAGAAGTAGAGCGATCGCTTGTGGCTCTCAAGGAACGTTATGCTCAAATTCAGCAAGATCGGCAACGGCAGGCAGAACTCCAGCAAGACTTAAAGCAAGTCAAGCAAGAGTGGCAGAGAACCCACTTGCCGACTCTAAAAGTAGAACTGCGTCGGCTTAAACAACAGTTAGAAACCATAGAACTGAACTTGGAAAGCCAGTTGTTTTCCTGGCGTAGTCTGAGGGAACCTTTTTGGCAAGCAGTCCGGTTGGCAGGACTAGGCATTGTTATAGGCTGGATTTTGAAATATTGCGCCGGATAGCTATGATGTGAATTTTCCAACGCAGATGAAAATGATATCTGCGTTTGCCGGATTAGTTCCCCAACTCAAACTCCACGGGGATCGCCAGAGTGGAAGCACTTTCACTTTATTCTTTCTCTGCTCAAACTACCCTGGCTGCAAATCTTGTCGGAATGCTAGATTTACTGATAAACCCGCCCTTACAATTTAAAACTATTTATGGTGAATCGACGGATTGCAGAAATATTGCGAAGTGGTCAGCCTGATGAACAGGTGACAATTCAGGGCTGGGTACGCACAAAACGAGAGTTGAAAGAATTTACCTTTGTGGAGATCAACGATGGCTCCTCCCTAGCTAGCCTGCAAGTTGTACTGAATGTAGATCTGCTAGATTATGCTGAGGTACTCAAGCAGTTGAATACGGGTGCTTCCCTGGAAGTATCTGGAGTGCTGGTTCCTTCTCCTGGAAAAGGGCAGCGAATTGAGCTGAGGGCGTCAGTAGTGAAAGTCTACGGCGAGGCCGATCCCGAGACATATCCGCTGCAAAAGAAACGGCACTCATTTGAGTTTTTGCGGGATATTGGCCATTTGCGAGCGCGTACTAACACTTTTGGTGCTGTCTTCCGAGTCCGCAATGCCTGTGCCAACGCCATCCACCAGTTCTTTCAAGAGCGAGGTTTCTTATGGATTCACACTCCAATTATCAGCGCCAGCGACTGTGAAGGGGCAGGGGAGATGTTTACCGTCACCAGCTTCAACTTGAAAGAGATCCCCCTTACAGAAGCAAAAGAGGTTGATTACAGCAAAGACTTTTTTGGTCGCCCTGCCTACCTAACTGTTAGCGGACAGTTGGAAGCTGAAGTCATGGCAACAGCGTTTAGCAACGTCTATACCTTTGGCCCCACTTTCCGGGCAGAAAACTCCAACACCTCCCGTCACCTAGCCGAGTTTTGGATGGTAGAACCGGAGATGGCTTTCTGTGACTTGGAGGGCAACATGGATTTAGCCGAAGCCTTCCTGAAACACCTCTTTCAGTCGGTGCTGGATAAATGCCCTGAAGACATGGAGTTTTTCAACCAGCGGATTGATAACTCTGTTCTCACCACAGCTGAAAACATCATCAATAACCAGTTTGAGCGATTGACGTATACAGAGGCGATCGCACTTTTGGAAAAAGCTGACAAGCAATTCGAATATCCTGTTAAGTGGGGTCTTGACCTCCAGTCAGAACACGAGCGCTACTTGGCTGAAGAAGTCTTCAAAAAGCCTGTCATCCTTACCGACTACCCAACCGAGATTAAAGCCTTCTACATGCGCCTGAGTGACGACGAAAAGACCGTCAGGGCAATGGATATCTTGGCTCCAAAAATAGGTGAAATCATTGGGGGATCGCAGCGGGAAGAGCGTCTAGAGGTTTTAGAACGGCGAATTCAACAGCAGGGACTCAATACAGCCGATTACTGGTGGTATTTGGATCTGCGCCGCTATGGAACGGTTCCCCACGCAGGCTTTGGCTTGGGATTTGAACGACTTGTGCAGTTTATGACTGGAATGGGCAATATTCGGGATGTGATCCCCTTCCCTCGTGCGCCTTTGACGGTGGAGTTTTAAGTGATACTTAAAACAATCACGATTGCTGAGAACAT
>CAZZWA010000198.1:0-3376 GCA_964657555.1 uncultured Microcoleus sp. | reverse complement strand
CTGGAACGGAAAATCTATCCCGGTAAGCACATATTCTCTGAGGAGATGCGTTCAAGGGCGTATAAGTTCTTGGATCATTACTTAAATTAGTCTGCGTAGCCAGCAGCCTAACAACTGTGTTGCAACGAACGCTATTTGGTGGTATTGCACAGGTTACTAGTAGTCCGCTTTGTTGGGATAGCGTTCCTCATGACCGTTAGTAGGATGCGGTGGAATGCCAATCTGCAACTCTTGTTTCCCTGCTTCGAGACGCACTCTGTAAGCCTTCTGGACAAAAGCGCCATCGTTAAACAACCTGGCACTTCCAACAACATTCTGTGCTTGCTGTGCCTGGACAATCTTCCCTTTCCCTGTGGAGGAAAGGAAAGTCAAAGCTAAACCAGGCTTGTTTTTGCCAAAAACTTGTGCAATACTCCTGCTTGTCCACACCTAGTACAGTAAATCGACCGACTTATAGAGCTTTAAATATCAAAGGATAAAATCATGGCTAGAACCACCTCAACAATGCTGCCGCTAGGCACTCCAGCACCCGATTTTCAATTGCCAGATGTGGTATCAGGCGAGACGATTTCGCTGGCAACTTTTGCTGGCAAAAAAGCTCTGCTGGTTATTTTCCTCTGCCGCCACTGCCCTTTCGTGAAGCACATCCAGACAGAGCTTGCACAACTTGGCAAAGATTATGTTGATCAAGAGGTTGGTATTGTGGCAATCAGTGCTAACGACGCCACCAAGTATCCCGATGATGCACCTGAACACCTCAAGGCGTTTGCCCAAGATTTAGAGTTGCAATTTCCCTTAGTCTATGACGAGAGCCAGGAAACAGCAAAGCTATACACAGCTGCCTGTACCCCAGACTTTTTCTTATTTGATAGCACTTTGCATCTCGTTTATCGCGGACAGTTAGATGAGAGCCGTCCTAGCAACGGGTTGCCAGTGACAGGTCAAGACTTACGAGCAGCGATCTCTGCGGTGTTAGAGGCTCGCCCAGTTAACCCTGACCAAAAACCCAGCATTGGCTGCAACATCAAATGGAAACCAGGCAATGAACCCGCGGACTACGGCACAGCGACTGCCAACTCTGTAGCATCAGCTAGCCGATAACGGTTTATTAGTGAGCAACAGCCATACTTGTGTAGATGCTCACTTCTGAGGACACATCATGTCATACAAAACCATCAATCTAGACGATCAGCTCTAAGACTATCTTTTATCTGTGTCTTTGCGAGAGCCAGAGATTCTGTTTCGACTGCGCGAAGAAACTGCCCGTCATCCCACCAGAATGCAGATTTCACCCGAGCAAGGGCAGTTCATGTCCCTTTTACTCTGACTGATTAGAGCCAAGAAAACCCTAGAACTCGAAGTTTTTACAGGTTATAGCTCCCTAATTACGGCTCTTGCACTCCCCCCCGATGGCAAGATTATTGCCTGTGATGTCAGTGAAGAATTTACAGTAGTCGCCCGTCGTTATTGGATTGTTGTCCCTGGCTCTGCTAGTGGTGCTATAAAACTGTTCGCTATAGAAAGCTAGGCTAAAATTTCTAACAAAATAGGGGCCTGGGTATTTTCCTAACGCTTGTTCAAGCTCATCAAGGTACTGGTATGGATGAGGCAACTTGCTGTGCAACCCTCAAAACTCTAAAGCGCCATGATGTTGCTCAAGAAATCTCAGGCCAGTGCCGCCGTTGGGTAGCAGACTTGTCATCTGATTAGAATTATCAGAATTTGGTGTCGTCTTAAGTAATTTTACGATTGACATAGTTTACCTCTGTCTCTAGTGCAGCTTGGCATCAATAAATAATCAGTTGAAATACGCTGAAGCTCTGATAAAAGTTAGCTAATTTACTGATTACAAGCTTAGGGTAACTGACGGAAAATTTTAGTATAGATTCACCGGAGTGAGAGTAAGTAGGTAGACATGCATAAATTACAGTTCATAGTTGCGATGTATAAGAGCGCCCTGATCGCAGCTATAAGCCTAAAGCATCTTTAGTTTAATTATATCCACTTACTTAATAATAGAATTTACAGGCATAAATTCTTTTAAAATATGCCATTCATCAAGTCTATCAAAATAGCCTTGAAAGATTTTTTATATCTGTAAATATCCGTCTGCAAATAAGAATAGAAATTTGCTTTTTCTGATGAGTCGCTCTTGGAAAGAGCGGAGATTTAATTCAGGGTGCCATCATGAAAACTATACTACTTGCTCTTAAAGCTGAGCGTCCAGAGAAAGGCTTCACACTTTTAGAGATGCTGATAATTCTAATCATTATTAGCATTCTGGCATTGTTGTTGTTACCAACACTTGAAGGCCTCATCAATGGGGCTAAGGTAAACATTGCCGTTTCACAATTATCACAATGGTTTAAACAAACCCGTATGGACGGTACTGGGGAGGGGAAAGATCAATCCACTCTCTGTATGAAACAAGATGTAGGAAAACCAGTTCAATTAGCTAAAGTTTACGGTGAGAAATATTGTGAAATCGCCTCTTATCCCATCACTCTACCTAAAGGTGTTGAGATTGACCGAAATAACACAACATTCCGTTCCCAGCCTTCATGGGCTGGTAATGGGGGCAGCATCTACAGAGTTACTTGGGAAGATACTAAAGCAGGAGACGGAGGGTCAGCAGGACAACACGGCAAAATTGTCTTGCGAGCTGGCTCTAAACTAGTCTGCATTGTTGATGGGGGAAAAAACCCAGATGGCCCTGGCTTCGACAACTCTGGTGATTATGACATTAGGAAGGGTAATTCCTGTTTGCGAAAATAAGAGTGATTTCTATTGGTGAACTTCTCACTATGAGTATATTTCACGGACTGGAGACAAGATTATTACTCGGACATCAAGTATCTTTATTTACCAATTATTGCCCTCTAACTCTGTAAATACCGATTGTGCGAGTGGCGAGTACGAAATGGGGGATATAGCAGCCCTATTTGGTGTCCGAACAAGAGGGAGAGGTGCAGAGCATCTCATTTAGGATTGCTGTATAGAAGTATGAAGAATTATGAAATATTAAACTTTATACTACTTAATATGCTGACATTCACTAAGCTTGACCAGGAAAGATTGATAAGTTAAAAAGGAACTTAAATTAAAACTCTCCGCACCGCTTGCGGGATGGGAATTTGGGTAATAGTTAAAAAATCAATTACCCATTACCAAAGAGGCGAGGCGGGCAATCTTGCCCTACTCACGGATAGTGAAGTGCGCGCATTCCAGAAAAGCGTAGCGGCAAGAAGTGAGGGGATAGGGCTGACTCCGCTGCGTTCAGTGAATGAATCTGGGATCAGGGGATCACGCAGTTATAGCGGTTCTTAGTCAGATACAATACAAATCCGCCACCTAACCTCTAAGATATTAGGTATCA
>CAZZWA010000197.1:0-10473 GCA_964657555.1 uncultured Microcoleus sp. | reverse complement strand
GCAACTGACGATTCTTGAGAACGAGAGCCAAGAATTAGATTTTAACCGTATTTGCTATTAAATGCGCAATACTTGACTTAATAACTAGCTTTGCTTATTGGAAATGAGAGCCTAACCGCACCAACTGCTCCTCTGGCTGCTCGTCAGGATTCATAATTTGTAGCTGCTTTGTCCGACACAGCTGCTCAACGAGTTGCTGAACTTGGGATTCATTCACCTGAGAAAACTTGCTTCTAGTATTTTGAATCAAAATCTTTCGTCCCATATATTGCTGAGATTGAACTAAAGTCAATAAAAATTCTTTGATTTCCTGGTGAGCGTCCTCACCCTCAACATTGACATTCTGTCTCCCATTGCTATTCGCTTTTTCAGATGTATCCTGCTCTTGCTTAGAAACAACCTTTAAATCTTGTAATAGGGGACAATCATGCAAAATCTTAGACTCTTGAATGAGAGCTTGTAAATCTTTAAAACCCAAGGTTTCGCTGCCAACAACTAAGTCTCCCTCACGAGCATCTTTAACCAAGCTGTAGTAGGTCGTTAGGTAGTGAACAGAGATGAGATGGGGCGTGATGTGACGATGGGTAGAACCTGTAAAGATTTGTGCATAGAGTTTATGACCTAGGAGATTGGGTTTTCCCACTTTCTCAGCCCGAATAAGTTGCAGATTTTGGCACGGATTTTGCTCAATTGCCTTCCGACAAGCGTCCATTACATAAAAGAAAGTGCTCATGTTTTGGTCTTCTGTCCAGACAATACCTACCTGTCTAGACTGATTTGGAAATTGATAGCCAAGTGAATAATTAGCAAATTTTGTTCCGGTCAATAGCGGCGTTCTAATCTCCTCCATTTGCAGGGCAGCGATAGCTGCAAGCAGCATTTGAATGAGTTCTGGAGAAGAAAAATGGCGAATTTGAGTAATGCTTTGCTGGATTTCCTCAAACTCTTCCAACCATTTCAGTTTAAAACTTGCCAGCAATTCCGACTTGTCGGTTTTCTTCGGCTCAATGCTACTAGATGGCTTAAATGAACCATAAACACCTCCTGCTAGCCAGTTTTTGTACTCTTGAAATATATCTCGTCCCAGAATAAGTGTATTTCTAGGAGTCGTTTTGCCGCCAGGAAATTGTGCTTCTAAATATTGCCGATTTAGAGGATAAATGAGAGACTCTGGCTGAGGATTTGCTTGACGGTGTAGAGGGTGAAGACGAGTAGCCCACAGTAACTCTGCTTGCTCTAAGTTGACTGCCTTTAGATAAATATGTTGGTCGAGCCGGTCTTTGTGAGACTGGTCGATGCTACCCTCACTCTGCTTCCAAGTATTAGTGATGATGCTGATAATGATTAAAAAGTTTCTGTTTTCATCGTGAAGCTTAGTATTAGCATTAAGCAAAGCTTGGAGATTGAGAGAGCCGTCTGGCAAGCGGGCAATGCTCTCTAACTGATCGAAACAAAGCACGATTGGTTGTGTTTCGGTAGAAATTCTGCCAAAATTAGCTAAAGTCTCATAAGCTGCTTCTTCTGTATCAATAGATTGTTTAACTGCCAATGCTGCTAGAGACTCTTCACTCAAATCATCTCCCCGCAACCACTCGCAAGCTAAGGGATATAATGCTGGATTTGTGAGGTCATACAGTACTCCAAAAAAATTATCGGCATTGTTGATGCCTGATTGTTGATAAATATCCCTAAGTTCTTTAATAAATTTTTGCCGATCGCCGCGCAGCCAATTCAAGACGCTCTCGTTGAGCGATCTATTCTTCAAAGGGCGTTTCTTAAAGATAGACAGATGAGTCAGCCAGAGCAGCAGTTGAGAATTTTGCTGTCCGGTAGGGATTTGTACCATGCTATCCACGGTGTAGCGCAAGATGTGCCGCCACAGGTAGTCATTCTGAGGAAAGGGAGGGATGTAGGCAAAAAAGGCTTTTGAGTTGAGGGTGCGTTTCAGCCGACCTAATAAATAAGTCTTGCCAGAACCAGGGTCGCCTTCGATCCTCACAGTGCGCGTGCGATGATCTTGAGCCACTTGACTAAGTATTGCTTGTGCGATCGCGATCGCTTCTTGATGAATAGACTCAACTGTAGGTTCTGAGTCTTGCTGCTGGTGCCAAAAGTTGACAGACCGATAGTTATCAAAGGGGTTGGTACTTTTGAGAATAATTTCATTGATAGATGTCATGCGGCTTATACCTCTGTTGCAATATTAATTCTAAGAGTGCGAAGAGGCGGAGCGTTGATCTTCAGTGCTCCGTCACCTTAATAAAAAACAGCTGACTACCTGAAAGCTGGCGGATTCCGGCACTGGTCTGCTCTTGGGTATAGTCTTGGGAATGTACAAGCGCACTCAGCTCAATCTGGTCATTTCGCTGTAGGCGATAAAGCGCTCGATCTAAGTCCTCCCTTGATAGGGGAGGTTGTAACTTTTGTCGCAAATGAAAAATTGGCAAATAGTTGCCTGTAACCAACTGGCGGTCTAAGTCTTTAATCATCTGCAACATTTGTTCGTCAGTCAGTTGACTCCTAAGTGCCGTTGTCGATGGGGAGACACTATCTGGCTGGACGCGCAGGGATGTTCGCAAAAAGCGGAGGTAGTTACCTACCAGATTCAGCGCGATCGCGTAGGCAGAGCCTTTGGGGTTGAACTCATCCCGAAGAAACTCTTGTCCTCCCTGAGAGAGCCAGACTTCTTTAATTTTAGTCTCCAGCTCAATCAGACCCCGGTCTGCCAAACCTTGAATAATTGCCTGTCGTTCCGTAGTTGGAACACCCGTCCTTCCAGGAGTCATTCCGCCCTTTTCACACATCCGCAGTACCTTGAGTTCCCATTCTGTTAACGGCAACCCAGTAGGATCTAGCTTGAGGATAGCTTTACCCGGAGGAGCAATCTTGAGTTTGGTCACTTCGTAGGAACAATCTACCAACTGGCGATCGCGCAGTTGGTGACAAATCTGCTCTCGCTCTGCGGCTACCTTTATAGAATTGGGTGCAGCTCTAGATAAGAGTGCCCGGTAATCGGGAAAGCCCAACAACTTCAGGAGGAACTTCAGCTCATTAATTTCCATGCGATCATCTAGGGTCGTTCATTGTTCATTGGGGAAGAGTATCAATAGACCATGAACTATGAGCTATGAACAACTCCAGCGAAAAATGCCAGCTTGTGACCGAGTGAAGTATTATAGCAAAGTCTAGCAGTCTATGCCGACACCGAGTGCTTTCCACAATCATCAACACTGTTCAGCCGATTGCAAGGCCAGTAAGATTAAGAAATATAGAAATATCTTGGCTGTGATTTTTCGGTCATATAACTACCAACCCTAAACGAAATGATTAAACGGATTTAATTTTACTTCTTTTTTAAATATCTCCTCTTTATGGCTTTACCTACTACCTTCGGTACATCGTATAATTGGCTAAAGAAAAGATTCCAGAAGTATCCATATTGGGGAAAACGTTTAACTAATAAAGCATCTGCCGTTAAATGGGATCTAGCTTCTTTTAAGGCGGGATCTTTACCAATATATCTCACTTGTTCTGGCTGCGGCATCCAGTGACCTATAGTTGCATCCTTATGGAAAAACTTGGCTTGCACAAATAAGCCTAACGATCTGTCAAGATTCCAGGCTGGTATCCACGTCAAAGCCCCCCCAACTTTCATTGTCAATGACATATCTGCAAGTGCTTGCTGTATCAGCTCATTTCTCCAAACCCTATTATTAAAATTCTCAAAGTGTATACCATTCATATCTGTTCTTTTTAGAAAGGGCCAGACGGCCAGACGAATATCAAATTTTTTATCTAAAGGAGCAATAGGAAGTTCTAGCAGACCCGTATATTTCCCCTGCTTTTGTCTGCATACTTCTAGTTGATTAATATCAGGCATGTCTTCCCAATTTTTTTTAATACGTTCTACATTTAAAAAGTCTATGATCTCTACTTTTAATCTTAAAACCCAGCTTTGAGGAAATCTCTTAAAATACTCTGTTGTCAATTTTAGGATATCAGGATGCACAAAGTCATCATCATCTAAGGCCAGAACATACTTCCCTGATGCATTTAGTAGTCCTGTGAACCTTTGCATTACCTCACCCTTATAGGGGCTAGTTAAAACTTTGACTCTGGGGTCATCTATAGGTTTTATAGTCACCCCAGGGGGATAAACTAAAATGAACTGAACAGAACCTCTAACATTTAACAACTGTTCAAGCCAATATTCAGGAAATTTTCCTAAAGTAGGCGTAACGATAGATAGAGCTAGTTCTTCATTCATGTTTACAGCCAGTAATGTTAAGTTTAATTACAAAAATAGGTATATTTTCTACCAGAGTGCAAGTAGCCTAAAATCGCTCAAGTAGCCGCTTCTCGCACCTGTTCAGTATAGTCTTTGGGGCGAATTTGACGAAACCTCTGGAAAGCCAATTGCCGCCAACTCACTGGTAAGTAAGACAGTATCAAACCAAGCATAGTTCTGCGAGAGCTTCCTAGTACTAGAGTCGATTCCCGCAATAGTCGGCGACCCTCTAAAGTATCTCCCTTTTCAATCATTCTTAAACCTAGAGCTTGCTGCGTCCCAGCTAGTTTCGTTAACCGCAGTTTCTCTAACTCCTGATCGGGAAATTTATAACTACTGATACAGAAAGCTTTAGCCGACAAAAAGTGAAGATTTTGCCTCAGGCTAGTCTGACCACCGTGTAGGCGGTACTCCATGAGAAATTCTGGCAGAAAATATCCTTGCTTGCCAGCAATCGCCAACCTTACCAGCAAATCAAAATCTTCACATCCGTCGGCTTCCGGACGCATGTAATTGACATCATTCAGACAGTCTCTACGAAACAGCGTGGAACCAACCTGTAAGCTTTGATATTTAAAAGTTTCTGTCATCAAGTCAGAAATCACACCCTGCTTGAGCTTGTCTTTTCCCCACCGAGTGGAATTCGCTGTTGTAGCTGACTCAATTCTTTCGTTTTTCTGATTGATTATCCAGTGATTGGTACAAACAAAGTCTACACTCTTTTCTGCCTCTAACACCGCCACAGTTTTTTCTAGAAACTGAGGTATGAGAGCATCATCATCATCGAATTTAATAAAATAAGTTCCAACCGATGCCTCAAACCCAGAGCGCATATTATTGCTACGTCCAATATTAACAGGATGTTTGATATAGCAAATGCGTGGCTCGTTCCACTGACTCACTATCTCGGAAGTATTATCAGTAGAACCATCATCGCAGATGATCAGCTCAAAATCTGTATAACTCTGACGAAGAACGCTATCAACAGCATAAACAAGAAATTTGGCTCGATTGTAAGTTGGAATGCAAACGCTAACTTTAGGCATAAACTAAAACACACTCACAGGTTAACTAGGAAAGAGTTCGTTGAATTTTTTTAACAATAAGTTGGATATTTCGGCTAGTTTTTACTAATATATTGGGTGGTTTCAGCTCCTTTGGTTTCTGTTCTGGCTGCTGCAAAAAGCGATAATACAAAAATACATCTTTGTAACGAATATTTACATCTTCGCCTTGACACAAACGAGTAAAACCAATAGATGGGTAGTTCATATAGTGAAGCCGATGAATCGGTTTCAACTCTTCCTGGTTGTATAGCACATTATCGATATTCACAAATGGATCGGCATCCGCGCAGTTGCCAGTTCTGTCTTTCCCATTAGGACTTAAAGTAAAGTTGAATTGGGGGCGATCGCATCGGAGGGTCATGTAACTAAACAAAAATGCATCATCCCACCATCCTCGACCATTGATCCATTCAACTTCCCCTTGTGAAGTCAAGCGTTCCCTCATTAGCAAAAGCTCTTTGTCATCAAACAATCCTTTTTTAGAAGCGAAGAAGCTGGAACAATGAAGCTTAGACCATATTTCCTTTTTAGAGTAAAAACCAGCTTTATCGATTAAAGAGATATTTAAGGCCGCCATTGATTCCGGCTTTTTGTGTTCCCAATCATCAAAAATAAAGTCGTAACTGTCTAACTTTTCATATACATCATCAAGCGGCTTCATTGCCAAACTGTCGCTATCATAAAATACAAATTGCTCGAAAGGCCCGTCAAAGGCAGCAAATTTTCTGTGCAAAGAGCCTCCATACCACCTAGGATGCGATAATTTTGTCTCGATTGCTTTGGGGTGAGACCTCACCACTTGATTAGCAAAATCTTCCCAACGCTGAATAGAAATCCAATTATCAAAAAGCATTACGTTAGGTCTGGAGTTAATTTCCTGTTTCACCCGGTCAATTTTGTTATCAAAAGGAATGATACAGATAGGAATATTAGAACTGACGTTTCTCTCAATGCTGTTGAGCAGAGCAACGAGTTGCTCGTAAACAACATCATTAGCTAGAGTATAAATACCGTGCAACTCCATGTAGTAAAATCATTACTCAGATTTACAATAAATAGTTTATTATGAAAATTTTAATGTTATCTTCCACTTTTCCCTATCCGCCAACGCGGGGAGGAACCCAGGTTAGGACGTTTAACTTACTCAAGTATCTTACTCAAAGCCATTCTATCATCCTAGTGACTCAGCGCACTGAAGATACCAGCGCCTCAGAAATAGAAGCACTACGCGAATACGTGAAAGAGCTAGTTGTTTTTCCTTCTCCTTTAGCGTCTACCCAGGGAGAATTCATCGAAAAAGTACAGCGCTTTGGTGCGTTTTTACAGCAGGGAACACCACCAAGCGTGCTGCATCGCTACTCAACCCAAATTCAGCAGTGGGTAGATGAGGCTGTGGCTGCTGGCAAGTTTGAGGCGATGACTTGCGAGCATTGTGTGAATGAAATTTACGTGCGTCCAGAGTGGCAACAACTGCCTCTACGCACGGTGGTAAACATCCATAGTTCTGTCTACGGGACGTGCAAGAACCAACTGGAAACAGGCACATCAGAGAAACCGCTACGAGACAAGCTGAATCTACCGTTGTTGCGCCGATACGAGCAGCGCTATTGTGCCAAATTTTCCGCAATTGCAGTGACGACAGAAGAAGATAAGCAGCAGATCCAAGAGTTTAATCCCAGTGCGCAAATTCAAGTTATCCCGAATGGAGTGGATTTCAACCAATTTCCCTACCGTCAAATCGATCCAGGTGGACACCGACTGATTTTTATTGGGGCAATGGATAACACGCCTAATATTGATGCAGTGCGCTTTTTCAGCTTGGATGTGTTCCCGAAAGTTCAGCAACGGTATCCAGATGCAACGCTGGAGCTAGTGGGGGCTCGTCCTGTACCGGAAGTTGTAGAGTTAGGCAAGTATCCTGGAATAACCGTAACTGGACGCGTACCCTCAATGGTTGAATACCTACACAAGTCCACAGTCTGCGTAGTCCCAATGCGGACTGGGTTTGGCATTAAAAATAAAACTATAGAAGCCATGGCAGCCGGAGTGCCAGTGGTAGGAAGCGATCGCGGTTTGGAAGGTTTAGCTGTTGATGGTGCTGATGTGCCAGTGCGGGCATTGCGCTCGAACCGAGTTGAGGAGTATGTTAAGTCAATCAGCCAATTGTTTGAAGACGCTCAACTGAGAGAGCAACTATCTCGCAATGGGCGATCGCTGATCGAATCAGAATACACTTGGGAGCGGGTGGGAGCGCTTTATGAACAGGTGTTAACAAGACAGGCATAATTAAACATCACTTGCTAAAGCTGGTAATGGGTAATGGAAAGAGTTAGTTGCCAGTTGTCGGTTATCAATTGTTTTTTTGCCAGTTACCAATTACTAATCATTCAATTCTTCAATGAACAATGAGCACCGACCAGCGTCGCCCCCAGCATAGAGATAGTCTTAAGTCGCAGACAACGGCGAGAAAACGTCGAGTTATAGCCCGCCGCCCCAAGCCGGTGCAAAAGTCGCCTTTTCGCAGTTGTATGACCACTCTGGCAGCAAGTGCAACCTTACTAGGTGCTGCTGGTTTGATTGTCGGTGGTGCGAGTCTGGGTATTCAGTTGATTGTCAACCCAGATGCCGCCACCTGGGTAAATCAATTTTTACCAGAGTGGACGCGCATCCCAGTGGCAACTAGAGGACCAGCCCAGACGCTTGCTCAAATTCGAGCCGGGATTAGCCAAAAAGGATTAATACCCGGAGCCATCCTGCCGTTGAAGAGTAAGGAAAGCATTTCTGATTTACTCCTGCCAGTGTTATCACAGCGTTCTAATTGTCCAGCTGATTGCCGACAAATTGTTGAACTTAGGGTTTATCAGCTGACCGAACCTAGCGAAACGAAAGACAAGGATAAATATTACCAGCTTGTCAGTCAAGTAGAAATCGCTGGACCGGAAGAATCTGCTGTTATGACTTCCCTGAATCATACCGAATCTGAAAATCATCAGAGTTCCCATGCAATGCCACTGACTCAACTGAGTCGCTTTGAGGGCAAAGTACCGGAATCAGGAGTTTGGCTGAATCTTAGTGGGAAGGTATCGGGTAATGCGCCTGTAACTTACGGACAGGTACTTCACTATAATCCCGCAACGACCCACTTAAGTTTGATGCTGCCGTTGTGGAGTTCTCCCATGGGGAGAACTCCTTACTGGCAAGGGGTAGAAAGTGATTCGCCAGAATTAGCGATCGATCAAAAGGTGGGTTTGGAACCTCACTTTCGCGTTTACCAGCTCAAACAGCGCCTGTTTCTGCCAGACCCGGTTCATCTAGAGGAAATTTCCCTGGCAGAACCTGCTTTGAACAATCAAGAGTATCGGAATGCCTTAATACTGGCTAAAAGTGGTTTGTGGTCTCCAGCCTTAGAATGGTTGCAATCCTTGAGAGCCAAAGAATGGTCAGATAGTGCCCAAGCGCAAATGGATTTTGTTCGCTTGCACGCGCAAGTCACTCAAGAACAGGCGAAGAAACCTTGGGCTAGTCCTACAGAGCAAGTTCTGGTCAATCTGATTGATGGTCGCTGGCAAGATGCCCTGAAGGCGTTCCAGATGTCCGAGTTCGCCCAGCGTTTTGAGGTGGTCACCATGCTCAAAGCAGATTCAACTCATTTGTGGAAACGTGTGGAAGCGGCAATGAAGGTCAACCCAGCCCAAAGCGACGTCCAAGCATGGGGAGCGTTGATTGTGGCGGCAAAGGAGGGGCGCTCAAAAGCGATCGCGTGGTTGCAGCAGCAGCCGCTTCATACACTGACAACCATTACTTGGATTACTCAATTACTCGACCAGATGGAGGCTCCATTAACTACCGCTTTACCAGCAGGCAGTCATATCAGCCAAATTATCGGCCCCGCAAAATTGGTTGAGCAGGTGAATTCGGCAAATTGGCTGCAACCACAGGCAAGTAATGGTTCCCCTCCCCCGTCCCTACAAAAGTCAGACCAACAAGTCTGGTATCAGGTGCAGATCACTACCTTTAATGACGGTCAGATCTGGCGGCAGCAGCCTTTTGCTGATTTGACACTGCTAACGGCTACACAGGCATCGCAACTATGGCAACTGCTCGGGTTAGATACAGACTCCCAGATGAAGATTGCACTCTGGAAGCCAAACGGACACAAGGAAACTGTGACGGCGACGGTGAAAGCAGCTCAAATCAAGAATGGGGTACTACAACTGTTGGCTGTTGGTGAACTCCCTCCCAGCATCTCACTAGCATCTCTCAAGAGTCCACAACTCAAAACTCAAAACCCGAAATTCCCTGACCTTCATTTCTTAGCGCACTCAGAGAAAGCCCTCCAGTGGTTAGAGCCAAATTCTATCACCTTGGCAGACCTTAATCAGACCCAGCCCCAGTGGGCAGCAATTATCCTGCCGACGCTATGGAGCGAGTTGCAAACTGCCCGCATCCAGTCACCTGGACCAATTCCCAGTTTGCAGGCGATGCTCCAGTTGCTCGGGAATTGGCCGGTGCAAACTATTGACCTGACTAGCAATAATCTGCCCGAGGCCGTGCTAACTATCTATCCCGACATAGCATTGTTAGCAAAACAGCCAGGAGCCAAACCCTCAGTTAGGAGTAGCCTGATGTTTAGGCATCGCACCATGATTTTTGGTGATACGGGTGCTTTGATATATAGCGAATTTACCAACAATACGGGGCAATCGCTGGTGGCGATCGCAGGCATGGGAGATGGCGGTCCACCCGCTTTAGTCCTCCACAGCTCTAACACCTATACCTTAAAGCGTTGGTCAATTGAGCAACAGCGTTTTGAGTAAAATTTCCTCACAAAAAATGGCGATTTGTTAATGGTTCATTGCTATGAACTAAGTTAAATTAACGAACTATATCATGTCCGCTAGTATCGGACTTGTATCTTGCTCCCCCTCGCCCTTGATGGGAGAGGGGGTTGGGGGGTGAGGGTGCAAGTCCGATGCCACCGGACTTATAAGGATAAATTAGATAATTAGACCGATTCGTCATCCATAATTGTTGATACTGGTAGCGACATAACTGCCAACAAGAAACCGCCCTAGAAGGCGGCATGATCCGTAAAAAAGGAGTAAGCCTGCGGCACGC
>CAZZWA010000196.1:0-10493 GCA_964657555.1 uncultured Microcoleus sp. | reverse complement strand
TAAGCCTCAGTTTTTCTGGTGTGAGGAGAACTGAAAAGTTGCTCGGTAAGACTAACCTCTACCAATTTTTTCATCAAAAAGCCAGCTGATCGGGCTACCTATTTAAGCTAGGGCAGCACCGTTTTGGTTAGTAATTGGTCATTGGTAATCGGGAAAAAGGGTTAGAGTTGGACGTATTCCTGTCTTCCAATTACCGATTACCTAACTGTCTCGGCATAAGTTGGTAGCCCTGCCATAAGAGATTCTATCTGTTGATCACGACTCACCCGTACTCCAGCCCGTCGGCTGACTGTATAGAGTGCGACGTAACTTCCTTGTGCTATATGATTTTCCTCTTCGCTCCTAGGATTTTTAGGCATCATTTCCAACAGAGCTTTAACTGTTTTACTATCATCGGCAACTCGGGCAATTGCCTGACCAATCTCAATCCATCTTTTCTCAGCAACGTTGTACCTTTTTCGCTCTGCTAGTAGCATCAATAACTCAGGCACTAATGACTTGGTAGTTAGGTTAGGCAGCAGCTCTAGAAGCTCGTCTTGAAATGACTGCCATTGCTGTTCTCTCAACATTCCCAGTACCTGCTTGGCGATTGGGTGCGCCATAGCTTCGCATACTGTCTCAGGCTTATACTCGGAGGCAGCGACGACTATGCCTTTTACCTCGTCAAACCATTTGCTAGACAAAGCACCATTGTCCTGTATGGATAAACGCTGCTTAAATGCTTTTACCAGCGCTGGCACAACCGAGTCATCACCCAAGCTATGAAGAGTGCGAGTTATACGTTGCCAAACATAGCCAATCTCCACATGGTCTCCCAGAGACCAGTTAGGAGGCACAACTTGGCTTTCTATTGCTTCGCGGAGGATATCGGCTATGGGAGTCTGTACTCCCCCCAAAGTTGCTGCTATGCCTACCCTGACACCCTGATGGATGTTTGGGTTTTCCAGCATTTCCCTGAGGGATGTAGAGACATTGCCTGCAACTTCTCTACCATCTTGTAGACTTTCTAGGGATTCTGTTAACAACCATCTAATCTGCCAATCAATGGTTTCATTCTGAAGCTGTTCTAACAGAGTACTAGCCAAAGATTTATCTTTCAAATCTCTTAAAGCTTGAGCCAAGCTTGGCTTCATCCTGGGGGCTGTAGTTTTATCCAACAGCATAGCGAGCAGCAAAGGAGCCACAGACTTGTCACCCAAACTTCCCAGAGAAAGGGCGATTGAACTTCTGATGCAGTCATTTCGCTTCCGGTCAGTCAGCATCGACTTCAGCTCAGGCACTACAGATTTGTCGCCTAGGCTGCCTAAAACTTCAGCAATCTTTTCCTGAATCCCATAGTTGTCTCGATTAGCTTTAAGCATGCCCAACAGATGAGGAACAGCAAAGGTGGCTTTCAACTCAGATAGCGCAGACAGGATGTACTCGCGCACGATTGGATCTAGTTCTGTCTCCTTCTGCAAAAGTTCCAGCAAGCGCACAGCTATACTCTGATCCCCAAGTTCTTCAAAAGCTGATGCAATTCGGCATCGCTTCCATCGCTCAATGCTATCATCTGCCAACATCGCTAGCAGCTCATCTCTCGTAGCTGCGCCACCAATTTCCACTAAAACTGTAGCGGCTCGCTGCCAGTCCAACTTGTAGGGCGAGGTCTCCAGCAGCTTTTTCACCTCTGCAAATAGGCGATCGCGTAAGCCCCGCATCCGAATTATCGGAGTCCCTTCCAAACAACGGGCTGCTAAGAGCAAGTCACTGTGAAACAGGTCATCTTTTGCAGCCAGTTCTCCGGCTGGTAACGGCTGCTCTGGCGGCAGCCCTAAAAGTCCCAACAGCAATGGTGTAGCATCGTTCATGCGTCCGGCCAACAGCAGGATAACTTCCTCCCACCAAGGGTCAGAGCGATGAGCGACAACTTCCTGCAATCCAGCTGCGCCTCTCTCATAAGCGGCGAGAGCAGCAAGGAATTCTTGAAACGTTAAATGGAGGAAACCGTACCATCCGTGAGCTTGCACCTTCAAAAGACCATATTGAGCGGCAATTTCCTCCAGGATGGCTTTGTTCTCATAGGTCGGAATGTCAATTGTAGGTAAGAAATTAGCAACGAGATGCCGCAACTCAGCTTCTGGGAAGTAGCGACGCCCGTCGATGTGAAAATACCAAGCCATCTCTTTCAGGAGGTCGCGCTTGCGGTCTGCGGTGAACTGGCTGAACCGCTTGATGCCCCGGTGCCCGTCCCACTCCCGCAGCAAGACTTCACAGCAGCGACTATACAACTCGGCTCGTCGCTCTGGTAATTCCAACTGCTCTTCGTAGACGATCGCAATCAGTGAGAGGATCAGAGGGTTGGCCGCCAGGGTCTGCATGCGCAGGTTAAGACACAATGCTTGTCTCAAGCCTTTTGCCTTGGCAGGGTTTGATTTAAACCAGTTACTCACAAACTGCTGAATCTGCTCCCAGCTGAAATCCAGAACTTCTAGCGTCTGAAACCCTTTCAATCCCCCACGCCAGCCAGCTTTGCGACACGTCACCGCGATGGGAGCGATCGCGAAGCGGGTGTCTAGGCGATTGATTTCATCAGCTACCAGTTTGTAGGCTTTCTGTGCCTCATCAGGTGTAGCACCCACCAGCACCTCGTCAAGTCCATCCAACAACAAGGCAGCTTTTCCCTCGTGCAGTTGTTGCTCTAGATAGGGGTGGGCATTGGGAAAGCCATAGCGCTTGTCCCAGTCATCGGCAATGAAATGGAGTAGATCGTTCGTCCCACTTTCTACAAACCGTCCCAGTTCTACGTAAACGGGCAAGTAAGGTAGCTCTGGCTCATCATCTCGATCCATTTTGAGAACTAGGTAGCGCAGCATCGTAGTTTTGCCAGCCCCCGGATCGCCCAGCACAGCCATCCGTCGGAAGTTGAGCAAGGCATCTTCTGGTGACAGAGCGATTTCGTCCCGTTCTGCCAAGTGTGCCTGGGAACGTCGCAGCAGTTCCGTGGGTTCTCCTGATGCCAACGGTGCCATCTCCTCTTCTTTGGCATAGCGCAGGGGTTCTTCTTCCCGCACCCGCAACTGCACATAAATGTCCTCCAACTGGAGAGAGCTGGGCATATCGAGGATTTTGATATTCCTAATTTCGGCAAGCAGTTTGTGCCGATAGACTTGGACACTATCTCTAAAAGTCTGTTCTTGTTGGGCAAGAGCTGCCTGCTCCCGTTCATATGCTTCCCTTGCAGCTGCCTCTTGCTCTCTGAGTTTGCGTTTCTGCTCCAGTTGATGCTGCACCAACGGTGCAAATACACTTTGCAACATTGCCCCAATCACGGCAGATATGAGTGCTCCACCAACAGCCATCCAAGTGTCTATAGAAGGAGTTATTGATACCGATGCTGTCGAGTGTGAGGCAGTTTGTGCTTCAGGTGCTATGGGGGCGGCATCTGCCAGATGTTTAGCAGGTGGCGTGGAGATCGCTGGCGCTGTAGGTGCAGCAGATGGTTGGTTGGAAGCCTCTGGTTTTGGGCTTTGGGCAAGGCTGACACCCGACAGTAATACGCTAACGAAGACAGCACTGGAGGCGAGAACACCCTTTGTGTTTACCAGCTTCATACTTTTTTGTAGTTGCCTGCAACGGCTTTTCTGACAATTTAGCGCGTCGAATAATTTTTATGGCTTACAAGATGGTGTACAAGGACGAACTATGTGATTCTGACGACACCTGTGTTAGTAATGAGCTGCAAAATTTATAGTTAACCCAACTCTATTTTACTTTTCATCAGGGCTAACTGCTGGGACTGGTTGCTCGCATTCAACAGGGGGGTTTCCCGCACCATACCATAGGGTTAAATCCTAGAACAGACCCTACTGGCAACAATTTCTGAAAATTCCCCCAAATTCTGATTCCCGAATGCTTCGTCCTTAATTTAATCGTAAATTTTCTAGCGTTAGCGTAGCGGCTCCTTTGGAGCTAGCGCTTTATTTTGACTAGATGCTGAGATTTTGTAGTAGATGCCTGATTTTTTTAAATAAATGTCACAAAACTTACTCAATCAATAGCAAAAAACTTCACCCGCAATTGGGTGAAGGATCAGCTCACAAGGTGGACAGGTCTGAAACCGTGGGTTTTCAAGGGAAATGTCTATTTA
Organism: uncultured Microcoleus sp.; assembly: GCA_964657555.1. Classification (GTDB taxonomy): domain Bacteria; phylum Cyanobacteriota; class Cyanobacteriia; order Cyanobacteriales; family FACHB-T130; genus CAZZWA01. The sequence goes on along the minus strand of CAZZWA010000196.1, from coordinate 6,364 downwards.
TGCAACTGCTTAATCAATGTTCTCAAGAAAAAGTAAGCCTCTTCTAGCTGAAAGTGTTTGGGTTTGCCATTGCAGACAATCTGGTACTCCTTACTATCTGGCCCGTCGCCATAGCCAGAAATAAGTTTTAAGTGGAAAGCTGCTTCTGCAAGTTGTCGAACTTCATCTCTTATTTCAGCTTTTGTGTTATTCATACCTATCTGTCTCCTAAATACTTTTTGAGCTAAAGACAGTTTATATCTATATAGTCTATCTCGCAAGCTATATTTTTTAAAGCGAAATTTATCTTCATTTTTTATGGATATGAAAGCTACTATTAGTGAATTAATGAGGGGTCTTACCTCTCATCCTTAAGGTAGACATTTGCTAGAGAATATGAAGCTACAGCAATTAAATTGGGCGCAAATACTAGCACCAAAGAGTTGCTAAAGCCTGAGCGCATGAACGCCCTAACAGCCTGAGCAACAATTTTTGAGGTGAGGGTTTGCGCTCCCTTGCGGATTGATAAATAGTGGGCTATAGAGAAAGTCGGGCGGGTATCTCACTTTCTCAAGAAACTCTGTCATTACCTCACCCCAACCCTCTCCTTACTAAGGAGAGGGAGCAAGAAATCTTGTTTTCCCGCCAACCCGTGAGGGGACTGAGGGGAAGTGAGTGGGAATACATTTGTACAAGAATTAGCTGTCTACCCATACCTCAATATTAGTGGAAAAATATTAATATCTCAGGGAAAGATCACTATTATCGCTCTGTAAAATATCTATTTTATAACAGCAATCAAAATAGAAGGAATTATCCGCAGACAGAGATAACTGATTTTGCTTAGCCAATTCTAGAAGATGACGAATCTGCTCTTGAGTGGAAGGAGGAGATGTTAGGGACTTTAAAATAAAAAAATACCCAATCGTTGGGGGAGCAGGGGGAGCAAAATTTGATACCTGTGTTAGATGCAGTCATTGAATAATTTATTTCTTGTAGTTTCCTTAGGGCCAATTTTACGTAGTAACCCGGTTGTATAAGGCAATGGTAGATGCGCTTAACTAGATGTTATGAAGCCGCGTTTATCCAACTGGTTAGTCCCTGAATCTTGGAAATGCTGAAGCTTTAGGGATAGGCAGTCGTAGCGCTTTCTCTTGATCGCAGATTGCTCTACCGCCGCTTGCTCAGAAAACAACACATCACCTCGCAACCCAAACCAGCCATGCAGCAGCATAACCTGTCTCTTGATGCCCTCTACTTAGAGCAGATCATTGATCGTCATCCTTTAATTGTTGCTCCTGAAACACCCTTGGTAGAAGCGATCACCCTCATGAGTAAGGCACAGAGTCACAGTTGTAGCTTAAGTGCCCAGGAGCACTCCAGCTACGCCTTGGTGATGGCATCTCAGTTGCTCGGCATCTTCACTGAACGGGACGTGGTCAGGATAGCAGCAACTGGCGCCAACTTAGAGCAGTTGACTGTTGCTGAAGTTATGACCCAACAGGTGATTACTCTAAAAGCCAATGAGTTTCAGGATGGCTTCACAGCCTTAAATTTGCTGCGTCGGCATCGCCTTCAGCATCTGCCGATTGTGGATGAGCAGGATTGTTTGGTGGGAGTAGTCACTCTCTATGGGTTTCTGGAACTCCTACAGCGCCAAGTATGTCAACTAGAAGCAGAAAAAGTTGAGTTGTGGCATCGCCATGCAGAACAGTCGCCACAGGTGCAGCAACATGCTGCCGAACTCTATAAAGTGGCACAACGAGAGCGTCTCCTGGCTCAAGTTGCTTTCCGCATTCGCCAATCCCTCAACTTGCAAGAAATTCTCAACTCTACCGTCACAGAAGTACGGCAACTGCTTGCCTGCGACAGAGTGCTGGTGTATCAGTTTGCCCCTGATCTGAGTGGGACTATTATAGCTGAATCGGTAGGGGCGGGTTGGAGGACGGCTTTAGGCACCAACATTCAAGATACTTGTTTTCATCAGGGAGGAGGCTCAGAGTATCACCAAGGACGCAAGCAGGCGATCGCCAATATTTATGAAGCTGGATTGAGCAATTGCCATCTCCAGCTACTAGAGCAGTTTCAGGTCAAAGCTAATTTGGTTGTCCCAATTTTGCTGAAAGTAGGAAATGAACACCATACACCCTATCTGTGGGGTTTGTTAATTGCTCATCAATGTTCTGACCCGCGCCAGTGGCAAACTGCTCAATTAAAATTGCTTGATGAATTGGGGGTGCAGTTGGCGATCGCGATCCAACAGGCTAGCGCTTTTGAGCAGGCTCAGGCAGAACTGGCCCAAAGGCAACGGGTGGAGGCCAAACTGCGAGCAAGCGAACAGTTCCTCCGCAGCATTTATGATGGGGCTGCAAGTGCAATCTTTGTCGTCGATGTGCTACCAGGGGATGAGTTCCGCTTTGCTGGCTTTAACCCAGCAGCTCATGAAAGGTTAATCGGAGTGCCCTTAGAGGATGTTCTGGGTCAATCGCCGCAGCAGTTATTTTCTCCTGCTGATGCTGCTGCTTTATCTGCTAACTATACCCGGTGTGTCCAGGCAGGGACAACTATTTCCTATGAAGAGTGGGGTGCAGATCGTTGGTGGCTAACCACCCTCACTCCGCTAAGAGATTCACAATCTCAGATTTATCGGTTGATTGGCAGCAGCATCAATATTACAGAGCGCAAGCAAGCAGAGGAGGCACTGCGGGAGAGTGAAGCCAAAAATCGCGCCCTGCTCAACGCCATTCCAGATTTGCTAATTAGGATGACTAGAGATGGCACCTACCTTGATGTCATCCCAGCAAAAGATTTCCAGACTGTGATACCTATTCCTGACATGTTGGGCAAAAACGTATGCGAGGTCATGCCACCAGAAATAGCTAGAACTAGACTGTATTACGTGGAGCAAGCGCTGCAAACAGGCGCTCCACAAATCTATGAGTTTAGTCTGCCTTTAGACAGCGAAATCCGCGCTCAAGAGGCTCGCATCGTTGTCAGTGGGGAAGATGAAGTCCTGATCGTGGTGCGCGACATCAGCAATCGCAAACAAGCCGAAGCTGCCTTGCGGGAAAGTGAAGAACGATTTCGATCCATGGCAGACAGTACCCCTATGTTGTTGTGGATGTCAGGATGTGATGGGTTATATGATTTTTTCAATCAGAGTTGGTTGAATTTCACAGGACGTACTCTAGAGCAGGAAATCGGCAATGGTTGGACGGAAGGTATACATCCAGAAGATCTTCAGGACTGCCTAAATACCTATCTCTCAGCTTTTAACGCCCGCCAAAAATTGACAATGGAGTACCGTCTCCAACGTGCCGATGGTGAATACCGCTGGATTTTAGATTCTGGTATTCCTCGCTTTCTCCCAGATGGCAGCTTTGCTGGTTATATTGGCTCCTGTATTGATATCACTGAGCGCCAACTCGTCATGGAAGACCAGCAAAAGTTTGTTGCCCTGGTTGAGCACAGCAGCGATTTCATTGGCATGGCAACGCTGGAAGGAAATCCCTTTTTCATCAATCAAGCGGGACGCCAACTCGTTGGCTTAGAAAGCTTGGAAGAGACACTTGCCACTAATATTTTTGATTACTATACCGAAGAATCCAAAAAACGGTTCCAAGAAATCGCCGTACCTGCACTGATGACGACTGGTCATTGGGAAGGCGCAGGACAGTTTTGCCACTTTAAGACCAATCAGTCCATTGATGTGTATATCAATGTTTTTCTGATCAAGAACCCCAACAGTGGTGAACCGCTTTGTATTGCTACCGTCACACGGGATATTACTGAGCAAAAGCGGGTAGAAGATTTAATTAGGCAAAGTGCTGCGGAGATTGGTCAGATTTTCAACATGCTGCCCAGTTTTGTCTGGAAGTTCTGCCCTGCCACCAGGCAATTTATCTATGCCAGTGATGTCGTGACGGAGATCAGTGGTATTTCTCAAGAGGCATTTTTTCAGAATTATCAAATTTGGGACGAGCAAATAGATTCCGGGCATGAGTCGCAACAGGCGATCGCGATCGCCTGGGAAGCCATCACCAAAGGCGAACCCTATAAGGTTATTTATCTTTTTCACACACTTCACAGAGGGTCTCGCTGGTTTGAAATCATCGCTCGACCTGCTTACGAGGAGGGCGTACTTTATTATTACGGCAGCACAACAGATATCACTGATCGCCAGCAAGCAGAGCAAAAAATCCGCTTTCAGGCGCGGCTACTTGATGCAGTGGAGCAATCTGTGATTGCTATTGACTTGGCAGGCAACATCACCCACTGGAATCGCTATGCTGAAGTTCTCTATGGCTGGTCAGCAGCAGAAGTAGTGGGTTGTTCGGCAGCGGATGTCCTCGTAACTGAAACGACAAAAGCACAAGCTGCGGAAATTTTGTCTCAATTGCAACACGGAGAAAGTTGGTCGGGAGAATTTTTGGTGCGGCGACGGGATGGCACGACTTTTCCCGCGATGGCAATCGACTCCCCGATTCACGATGAGGGCGGGAGACTGATCGGCACTATTGGGGTTTCGGTAGACATTACAGAACGCCAGCGCGCAGAAGTAGCTCTGGAACAACTGAATCAGGAACTAGAAGCTAGAGTAGAGCGACGGACGGCACAACTGCAACAGACCAACGAGCAATTGCAAGCTGAGATTGCCGAACGTCAACGTATAGAAGCAGCACTGCGCGAGAGTGAAGAAAGATTTCGGCGGATTTTTGATGATGCTCCCATTGGCATTGCCCTTGCTAGCACCTCAGACTATCGTTTCGTCATGGTGAATTCAACTTTCAGCCGAATGTTGGGTTATACAGAGCTGGAATTGACAGCATACTCCTGTCCAGCCATTTCCTATCCTGAAGATCTAGAACAAGAGCAGCCTTATGCTGAGCAGATGTTAAAAGGGAAGATTAAAGGTTATCAAATTGAGAAACGTTACATCAAAAAGAATCGGCAAATTATCTGGGGAAGTTTGACGGCAACAGCAATCCGCAATCAGGCTGACGAAATTATTTACGCTCTAGGCATGATCGAGGATATTACCGAACGCAAGCAGTCTGAGCAAGCGCTGCGGCAACAGGTAGATAGAGAAAGACTGATGGGGGCAACGCTAGGGCGGATTCGCCAGTCATTAAACTTGGGTGAGATTCTCAACACTACCGTAGCTGAGGTACGCCAATTCCTCAAGACTGACAGGGTGATTATTTATCGCTTCGAGCCAGACTGGAACGGGGTTGTGATTGTAGAATCAGTTAGTCCTGAGTGGGTACCAATGCTCGGACGCAAAATCCTAGATGCCTGTCTTGCTCAGGAAAGCTGTATCGCTCCATACACCAAAGGTCGCATTCAAGCAGTGGAAGATATTTATACAGCGGACTTGGCTGAGTGCTATGTTAGTTTGCTAGCCTCATTTCAGGTCAGAGCTAACTTGGTGGTTCCCATTTTGCAAGGAGAGCAGTTGTGGGGAATGCTCATTGCTCAGCATTGTGCTGCTCCCCGACAATGGCAGCAATGGGAGATTGAGTTACTTACCTCATTGGCAACCCAATTGGCGATCGCCATTCAGCAATCTGAACTTTACGAGCAGTTAGAAGTAGAACTTCAGCGGAGTAAAGAGGCAGAAGAGCAGATCAAAGCTTCCTTGAGTGAAAAAGAACTCCTGCTCAAAGAAGTCCACCATCGAGTCAAAAACAACTTGCAGGTGATTTCCAGCATCTTCTCATTGCAGTCGCAGTACATTGAAGACCCGCAAATCCTGTCTATTTTGACAGATAGCCAGAATCGCATCAGCTCTATGGCGCTGATTCATGAACAACTCTACCAGTCGAATAGCTTGGCCAAAATTGACTTTGCTGAGTATGTGCAAAACTTTGTCAGGAACCTGTTTTCTTCCTACAATATTAGCTCTAATCTGATTCGCCTCAAGCTGCAAGTGTCGGATGTATCGCTGAATCTAGATACTGCCATTCCTTGTGGATTGTTGATTAACGAACTTGTCTCTAACTCTCTTAAACATGGCTTTCCCAAGCAACAGTCTGGTGAAATCAGCATTGACTTCTCGGTAAACTCAGAGGGACAAGTGTGTTTAGTCGTGCGGGACACTGGAATCGGATTGCCACAGGGGTTAGATTTGCAGCACACAAATTCTCTAGGATTGCGTTTGGTGCGGGCTCTGACACGGCAACTGAAGGGCAAACTAGAGATATACAACCAGCATGGTGCAGTTTTTGAGGTCACATTTTCTCCAACGCCAGAACGCACGCGGTTTTAATTTAGAGGGCATGTCAATAATTTTTGTGTTGTCAGTATCTGCTGATTAGTGCAGTCTCGCTAGGCACTTACAATCTCCCTAAAAAATCACCTATTATGAGAAAGAAGTTAATTAAAC
>CAZZWA010000195.1:0-10554 GCA_964657555.1 uncultured Microcoleus sp. | reverse complement strand
GCGATCGCACTCTTCCCCCTTTATGAAAGACTAGCGGGTACGCAGATATCTGGAGCACACAACCCTGGAAATTGCAAAGTGGTTACTACTAGCGTGTCCAAGGTAACTTGACGGATAACATGGTTATTCGTGTCAGCAATGTATAGATCAGAACCAAGCGCACTTAAGCCGGAGGGCTCATTAAATCGCGTACCTTTGCCCTGCCCATCTTGATGAGCAGCCGTGCCATCTCCTAGCATCGTCAGGCAACTACCCGTGTAGGGATCAACCCGCTTGATTTTATGGTTATAGGTATCAGCAACCCAGAGATAATTTTGGGTATATTCTACCCCCAAACAGTGCTGGAATCGCACATCGAAGCCTTCACTATCAGCATCCCCAAAACCAAATAACTCTCCACTACCGCACACGGTACGGACTTGAGACGATTCGCCTAGGCCAACAGCACGAATAGAGCTGACCTCACTATCGGCGACGTACAACTCTCGTCCATCAGTAGTAATGCCACTAGGCTGGGCAAAAGTAGACTCGGTTAAGGAACCATCTGTGCAAGCTTCTCGCCCTGTACCTGCATAGGTTCTCACCCTGCCGATATCTAACTGCATTTCCCAGATTTGGTGTGGCCCAGCCATAGCAATGAACAGGCTATTTCCTACTTTTACCAAATCCCAAGGGGAATTCAACAACGTCTCCAAGCCAACACCACTGTGAGGAACAATCTGGTGACTTTGCTTGCCAGTACCAGCAATTGTTTTCACCGTCTGATGTTTAAAATCAACTTGACGCAGAGCATGGTTTTCCGTATCAGCGATGTAGAGAAGTTGATTGTCTGCATCGAAGGCCATTCCTTGAGGTGAATGAAACTGGGCTTCTGTAAAGGAACCGTCACTTAAACCTGGTTGACCAGTACCAATGACGTATAGCAGTTTACCCGTAGTGTCACTGACAACAATGCGGTGATGGCCAGAATCAGTGATGAACAGACAATCGCCTCTATCAACACCCGCATTGATCGCCAGTACCTTACCAGGAAAAGCCAAGGGTGTTGCCAGAGGTTGCCGCTGTTTTTCTAGGGAAAGACTCAGCTCGTGGAAATTTATGGTGCCTTTCTCTTTGTGTTCCAAAATCAACTGAGAAATTATCTGGTCTAGGTCGTCTCGATGGCCCTCACCGGATACACTGCCAAGGTAGTAACCTTCGGGGTCAATCATCACCAGAGTCGGCCATGCTCGCACCGCATACTGTTCCCAGACGTTGAAACCACTGTCAACTATGACCGGATGCTCGATATCGTAACGCAAGACAGCCTGACGGATATTTTCAACTTCTTTCTCATTGTTAAATTTGGCAGAGTGGACGCCGATGACTGTGAGGCTGTCTTTATATTTTTGCTCCAAGTATTTCAGCTCAGGTAGGACATGCAGGCAATTAATGCAGCAGTAAGTCCAGAAGTCCAGAATGACTAATCGTCCTCTTAACTCTTTGAGGGATAAAGGGCGGTCTGTATTCAGCCAGGGTTGGGTTGAGGGAAGTTCTGGCGCTCTAATACGGGGCGTCATAAAATCTCCTTGCTGGGTGCTTTTGCTGACCAGGGTAGCTTTTCAAATAAAGCAGACGCTCCACAATACCCTTTGTGCCTTAAGTCTGTTGCGGAGCAATCTATAACTCTGGGCAGCTTTATATTTCTTTACCTGAAAGCGGCGGTCAGCCCTATCGCCCCACTTAGTGCTGCTACGCTTTTCTTGAATGCGCGTACTTTGCTATATGTGGGTAGGGCAGATTGCCCGTCACTTTGGTAATGGTAAAAAATCAATTACCAATTACCAAAATCCCCCTCATCTTAAGCGGAGAGGAATTTTTAATTTTCCTCAGGTTTCTTGGCTTCAGGCACTACAGTTTCCGATGAAGGTGTGACAATAACCTCTGGTAGCGTTGGTGGCAGAACAGGGGCAGGAGTGAATTTGTCCGTTGCGGCAGGCGGTGGAATCATCAATTCATCTGATTTTGCGGGTTTTGGCTCTGCTGGTTTTACGGTCGCCGATTTATCTGAAAGGGCTGGTGCCACTTGCGGGTTGGGAGTGACTGAGGGAGTGGGCGTTGGTGTTTTCTCTAGTGATGGAAGTGATTTACCTGCTTCTTGCTTGGGTGCTGGTTTAGACACTGGAGGCATTTCCACTTGTGGGTTTGTGGTTGAGGAAGGTAAGGGTGTAGGCGTTTCCTCTGATGGAGCCAGTTTTACCTGAGGCTCTACTGATTCTTCAGGTGTATGAGTGGGAACAGCAGTGGGTGCTTGAGTCGCGGGACGCTGCCAGAAGCGGCTAAAGAACCCACCCGAACTGGGTTGTTCTGATTGCTTAGTTTCTGTGGGTACTGGTATGGGGGATGGTGTTGTTTCTATTTCAGGACTTGGAGTTGGGGAAGGCGAGAGTATAGGAGCTTCCTTGACTGGAGGAACTTCTATCTCAGGCTGCACTGGTTCTGTGGGTGCAGGAGAGGGGATGACTTGTGTTGGGGTGGGTGCAGGAGTAGCTTCCTGAGTGGATTGACGCCCCCGAAAGCGGTTAAAGAAGCCACCTGGTTGAGACTTTTCTGACTGTTTAGGTTCTGTGGGTATAACTTCAGGTAATTTGGTAGGCTTGATCTCAGGAGTTGCCGGTTTTTCTTCAAGGGCAGGAGTCTCTGACGGCGGCACTGGTTCTGAAGGTGTCGGAATCTCAATAGGTGAAGGCGTGGGTGTCGGCTTAGCAGTATAGTTGAGTTCTACTATTGAGCGGGCAGCCTCTGCTGATAGTTCTCCTCGCACTAGCTTGGAGAGGATGTCTTTCCCCTTGGGTTCGTAGGTAATCAGCCGAACAGTATTGTTAAAGACATTATTAACTGGGTTTCCCTGATCATCAAGAAACTCCAGTTGCACCCAATTCTTGCCAGGTTTGAAGCCTTTAAGATAAATGGGTTGCCACCTGTCGAGGACAAAACTTTGACCGTTCACTGTCACCCGAATTCGCCAATCAGCAATTTCGTCGTTAGGTTTTTCTTGGGCTACCAAGTGCAGAGGAGCATTAGTGAGATAGAAGTCAAGCAGAATTGGCTCACTTCCATAGCTGCCTGTAGGACGACTATAAGTCAATAGGGGCAGGTTGGGACTGGGGTTGTTATCAGGTGTTTTAGTAAAGATGTGAAAGTTGGTTTGGGCATATGCACCTTCGTTCTTGAAGCTCTCGTGCCAAGGCCGGGAGGCAAAGACCCGCAGGCTGTGAGTTCCAGGAGATAAATCTTTTAAAACTAGAGGCTGGTTTAAGTCATAAACTTCTTGGTAAGGCTGATTGTCCAGAATGACTTGCAAGTGAGGCCCTAGTCCTAGTTTTTGGTCTTTAAAGATTGGCAAATCCTGAACCTGGAATCGGGCTTCTACTGTTGTATCTTGGAAAACTTCATCTAGATGAGGAGCGATAATACTGACCTGAGGCTGATAAACCTCTAACGAGGAGCGTAACTGTTGAATTGTTTCAGGTACAGACACTTCTGCGACTGCCCCCTTAGCTCCGGTTTTCACTGTCCCAGAACGGCTTGATGTGTCTGAAGTTAGGGCGCGATCGCCACAACTAACTAGACTCAAGACCAAAACTACTGCTGTCAAGAACGAGACTAGCGCTCTCCACCGCATCCACTGCCGATTTATGGCCAACACGCAATCCTACTCCTAAGCAACCGAATCAAATTTTACACTCAGTCTGGAAACAGAGCGTGCCTCTGTGCTTGATAATCCCAGCCGAGACAACGCGAGCACTTAACTTATTATTGCGATTTGTAAACAAAACTGAAATGCACTTGACTTTTTATCCGGAGCGTCTCTATGAAAAACCAGCCTACATCTAGGCTTGACCTATTTTGAATTATTGTTAACAGCCTCAGAACACCCCTAAACCAAGACCTATAATTCTCCGATAGAAGCGCTGAATGCGGCAGCAGTCAGTCATTTACAGACTGCTGGTGTAACTGGTGCCCAAAACAGCAGTTAAAAACCTCTGCAAATCGCCGATTTAGGCAAAGTGTATCGGTTTAAATGTCGTTAAAATGGTCACTGTCATGTCAAGAACCATGACAAGAGGCCAATTGGCGGTCAGCTCGACCGTGACAGCCTGGATCAACTCACACCCAATGTTGACTAGAGAACAGCGATGGGAGTAGTCGTGAGGCAGGAAGTGGACAGCTCATCTGTTTCAGATATCGAGATTCAGATTTGTGTAAGCTCCGCAGAGCAGTTTTTCTCTTTGCTTGTCCAATGAGAGGAGAGTCCTCATGACAATAAGTCCTCCAGAGCAGGGAAAAAAAGCAAGGGTTGTCGTTGATAATGACCCGGTACCTACTTCGTTTGAGAAGTGGGCACAGCCGGGTCACTTCGACCGCACCCTAGCTAGAGGGCCCAAAACCACAACCTGGATTTGGAACCTTCATATCCGCGCTCACGATTTCGATAGTCAAACTAGTGACTTAGAAGACGTATCTCGAAAAATCTTCGCCGCGCACTTTGGCCACTTAGCCGTTGTGTTTATCTGGCTGAGCGGTATGTATTTCCATGGGGCGCGCTTTTCAAACTATGAAGCTTGGCTGAGCGACCCCCTACACATCAAGCCAAGTGCTCAGGTTGTCTGGCCAATTGTCGGCCAAGAAATTTTGAATGCTGACGTAGGCGGTGGCTTTCACGGCATTCAAATCACCTCTGGCTTTTTCCAGATTTGGCGTGCTGCTGGCTTTACAAATACATTCCAGCTATACTGCACCGCCATTGGCGGCTTGGTGATGGCTGCTTTGATGCTGTTTGCTGGCTGGTTTCACTATCACAAGCGCGCTCCCAAGCTTGAATGGTTCCAGAATGTTGAGTCGATGCTCAACCACCACTTAGCTGGACTGTTTGGTTTGGGTTCACTGGCTTGGGCTGGTCACCAAATTCACGTTTCTCTGCCGATCAACAAGCTGCTGGATGCGGGAGTCGCGGTTAAAGATATTCCGCTCCCTCACGAATTCATCTTGAATCGTGACTTGATGGCTCAGCTATTCCCCAGCTTTAACCAGGGATTAACGCCATTCTTTACCTTGAATTGGGGTCAGTATGCTGACTTCTTAACCTTCAAGGGTGGCTTGAACCCAGTAACTGGGGGCTTGTGGCTGACGGACACCGCCCATCACCACTTGGCGATCGCAGTGTTATTCCTGATCGCTGGTCATCAGTACCGCACCAACTGGGGACTCGGTCACAGTATCAAGGAAATCTTAGAAAACCATAAAGGCCCCTTCACAGGTAACGGCCATAAAGGTATCTACGAAAACCTGACAACGTCGTGGCACGCTCAACTGTCAATCAACCTGGCAGCAGTAGGTTCCTTGTCTATTCTGGTGGCGCATCACATGTACTCGATGCCGCCATATCCGTACCTAGCTACGGATTACGCCACGCAGCTGTCGATCTTCACTCACCACATGTGGATCGGGGGATTCTTTATCGTTGGTGCAGCAGCACACGCAGCCATATTCATGGTGCGGGATTACGATCCTGTAGTGAACCAGAACAACGTGGTAGACCGGGTAATCCGTCACCGGGATGCGATCATCTCTCACCTCAACTGGGTGTGCTTGTTCTTGGGTTTCCACAGCTTCGGCTTGTACGTCCACAACGATACTATGCGCGCCTTGGGTCGTCCCCAAGACACGTTCTCAGATACAGCAATTCAGCTACAGCCAGTGTTTGCCCAGTGGGTGCAAAACCTCCACACTCTGGCTCCTGGCACGACTGCGCCTAACGCGCTGCAACCTGTTAGCTATGCCTTCGGCGGCGGCATCGTCGCTGTGGGCGGAAAAGTGGCGATGATGCCGATTGCTTTGGGTACGGCGGACTTCTTAGTTCACCATATCCACGCCTTCACCATTCACGTCACTGTTCTGATTCTGCTCAAAGGTGTACTGTTTGCCCGTAGCTCTCGTCTGATTCCAGACAAAGCTAATCTGGGCTTCGCTTTTCCTTGTGATGGCCCCGGTCGTGGCGGCACCTGCCAGGTCTCTGGTTGGGATCACGTTTTTCTGGGTCTGTTCTGGATGTACAACTCTCTATCGATTGTCATTTTCCACTTCAGCTGGAAGATGCAGTCGGATGTCTGGGGTACAGTCAACGCGGATGGCACAGTAGACCATATCACTGGGGGCAACTTTGCTCAGAGTGCTATTACCATTAACGGTTGGTTGCGTGACTTCCTATGGGCACAAGCAGCCCAAGTGATTCAATCCTATGGTTCAGCTCTCTCGGCATACGGGCTGCTGTTCCTAGGTGCTCACTTTGTTTGGGCCTTCAGCCTCATGTTCTTGTTCAGTGGTCGTGGCTACTGGCAGGAGTTGATTGAGTCCATCGTTTGGGCTCACAATAAATTGAAGGTGGCTCCAACGATTCAGCCTCGCGCCCTGAGTATCATTCAAGGTCGGGCTGTAGGGGTGGCTCATTACCTCTTAGGAGGCATCGTTACCACATGGGCATTCTTTGAAGCCCGAATCCTTTCAGTGGGATGAGTCAAAAGTGAGTAGGGAGTGCTGAGTATTGAGTCGTTTTTACTCAGTCCTCAGCACCTAACACTTAATTAGAGGAAACTATGGCAACAAAATTTCCCAGCTTTAGCCAAGACCTCGCTCAAGACCCGACAACACGTCGGATTTGGTACGGGATCGCAACAGCTCACGACTTTGAAAGCCATGATGGCATCACGGAAGAAAATCTCTATCAGAAGATTTTCGCAACCCACTTCGGCCACATAGCAATCATCTTCCTGTGGGCTTCCAGCCTTCTGTTCCATGTCGCTTGGCAAGGTAACTTTGAGCAGTGGATTAAAGATCCCTTAAATGTCCGTCCGATCGCCCACGCGATTTGGGACCCCCACTTCGGTCAACCAGCAGTGGATGCCTTCACGCAAGCGGGTGCATCTGGCCCGGTGAACATCGCTTACTCAGGTGTTTACCAGTGGTGGTACACCATCGGCATGCGGACGAACAATGACCTGTACAGTGGTTCAGTGTTCTTGCTGTTACTCTCAGCAGTGTTTCTGTTCGCAGGCTGGCTGCACCTACAGCCTAAGTTCCGCCCTAGCCTATCTTGGTTTAAGAGTGCAGAACCACGGTTGAACCACCACCTGGCAGGATTATTCGGCGTTAGCTCACTAGCTTGGGCAGGACACCTAATCCATGTGGCGATCCCAGAATCTCGCGGACAGCATGTTGGTTGGGATAACTTCCTAACAACACTGCCACACCCAGCAGGGTTGGGCCCATTCTTCACCGGGAACTGGGGCGTATACGCCGAAAACCCGGATACCGCCAAACACATCTTCGGCACCTCCCAAGGAGCCGGAACCGCGATTTTGACATTCTTGGGTGGATTCCATCCCCAGACAGAATCGTTGTGGCTGACGGACATGGCCCATCACCACTTGGCGATCGCAGTGATTTTCATCATCGCTGGTCACATGTACCGGACCAACTTTGGTATTGGTCACAGCATCAAAGAGATGCTCAACGCCAAGGAATTCTTTGGCACCAAGACTGAAGGTCAGTTCAACCTGCCGCACCAAGGGTTGTACGACACCATTAATAACTCGCTGCACTTCCAGTTGTCACTGGCACTGGCAGCACTAGGAGTAGCGACCTCATTGGTGGCCCAGCACATGTACTCGCTACCACCCTATGCCTTTTTGTCGAAGGACTTCACCACGCAGGCAGCGCTGTACACCCACCACCAGTACATCGCTGGGTTCTTGATGGTTGGTGCTTTCGCTCACGCGGGCATCTTCTGGGTGCGGGACTACGACTCAGAGCAAAACAAAGGCAACGTGCTGGATCGAGTATTGCAGCACAAAGAGGCGATCATCTCCCACTTATCCTGGGTGTCGCTGTTCCTGGGTTTCCACACGTTGGGAATATACGTCCACAACGATGTGGTAGTGGCATTTGGCACGCCAGAGAAGCAAATCCTGATCGAGCCAGTGTTTGCTCAGTTTATCCAAGCTTCTCACGGTAAGGTACTATACGGCTTTGACACCTTACTGTCGAATCCTGATAGCGTTGCTACGACAGCTGGTGCGGCTTGGTTACCTGGTTGGTTAGATGCTATCAACGCTGGCACCAACTCTCTATTCTTGACAATTGGCCCTGGCGACTTCCTGATCCACCACGCGATCGCTCTGGGTCTGCACACCACCACCCTGATTTTGGTCAAGGGTGCACTGGATGCTCGTGGTTCCAAGCTGATGCCCGATAAAAAGGACTTCGGCTATGCCTTCCCTTGCGATGGCCCTGGCCGTGGCGGTACTTGCGACATCTCCGCTTGGGATGCTTTCTACCTCGCTGTCTTCTGGATGCTCAATACCCTTGGTTGGGTGACATTCTACTGGCATTGGAAGCATCTGGGGATCTGGCAAGGCAACGTGGCTCAGTTCAACGAGTCTTCCACCTACATCATGGGCTGGCTGCGCGACTATCTGTGGCTGTACTCAGCTCAGTTAATCAACGGCTACAACCCATATGGGATGAATAACCTGGCGGTTTGGGACTGGATGTTCCTGTTCGGACACCTAGTGTGGGCAACAGGCTTCATGTTCCTCATCTCTTGGAGAGGTTACTGGCAAGAGCTAATTGAAACTTTGGTCTGGGCACATGAGCGCACTCCTCTGGCAAACCTAGTTCGCTGGAAAGATAAGCCCGTGGCTATGTCCATCGTTCAAGGTCGTTTAGTAGGCTTGGCTCACTTCACGGTTGGCTATGTTCTGACTTACGCTGCCTTCCTAATCGCCTCAACTGCTGGCAAATTTGGTTGATCTCCTGTAGTTCACCAAGTCTAACTTTGTAGGTAAATAAAAAAACCCCGCCTATAGGTGGGGTTTTTTTTACGAGGTAATGGAACACTCCAGAGACTAAAACAGTAATATCGCTGTTTTGAAGGATTCAAACTTGTGCTAGTGGCTAATTGCTCATGTCGGAAACTTCCTCTCTCGCACCTCAACACTATAATCCTGCACAGCCTGTGCGATCGCCCCTCTCAAGTTTCCATAAGTCTTGGCAAAGGGCGGCTGTCGCTCTGAAAGACCTATAACATCTGAAGTCACTAATACTTGCCCATCACAGTGAACACCAGCACCAATGCCAATCGTAGGAACTGTCAGCTTTTGGGTAATCTGTAAACCCAACTCAGATGGAATATGCTCCAACACAATGGCAAAAGCACCAGCTTGTTCAAGAGCGATCGCTTCCGAGATAATCTGCTCACCAGCCTCCGCAGTCTTCCCCTGTTGCCGCAAGCCTAGCTGATGTACCGATTGAGGCGTCAAACCCACATGACCCATCACTGGAATCCCAGCTTGCACCAGCCAAGCAATGGTTTCTGCCATTGCTGGGTACCCTCCTTCTAACTTTACCGCCTGAGCGCCTGTTTCCTTTAATACTCTCCCCGCTGAGTGCATTGCTTGCTGAGCGCTCTCCTGATACGTTAGAAACGGTAAGTCAACAACAAGTAGTGCCCTTTTGACACCCCGACGCACAGCTTTAGCATGATGCAGCATTTCCTCTAGAGTCAGCGGTAGCGTCGTTTCATAGCCAAGCACTACAGATAAAGAATCTCCCACCAGGATAATATCTACTCCAGCAGCATCCAACAACTGGGCTATGCAATAGTCCCAGGCCGTCAGCGCTACAATCGGACGCCCCTGTTGTTTCCATTTAATCAATTGCTGGGTAGTGACTGCCATGACGTTTTATCGTTGTGGATTTAACTGTTTAAACGAATTTGAGGAAGCGGTCGGTTTCTGCGTCTCTGCTAATGTCTAGAGTAAGAGCTCTGGGATAAAAGCAGAAGAAAAACCCCAGGGTTTAGGCTGGGGCGCTAACTTCTGTCCTTAATCCTGTCCTGATTAACAGAACTTTCTGAGTTTAGCTTTTCAGGCTTTGAGCAATAGCTCAGATCGAACATAGCCACCTGCTACTCTCCCCCACCCAAATAATATCTACGGGTGAGCAATCACAGAAAGTCGGTAATGAAGCCGCCTGCTGACTTCGGTAATGGGTAATGGGTAATGGGAAAAAACAATTACCTATTACCCATTATCAAGAGATGAGTTTAACTATTTGCCCACAATGTTATCAGCGTACAATTTCTGGAGTGTTGGCAGCGGTAGCATACTAGCAAGACTACGAGAGCTTAAAGCATTCTCCCCCAGTTTTAGCAAATCTGGGGGTTTATTTTTGGTTTGAGAGCGACAGTTCCTTCTGGCAGATGGCTGGTTTTCAATCTGTAACAAACCCTGCTTTAGGCAAAGTTCATCATTATGCATACCAAGTAATGCATAAATCTAATGCAATGCACAGAACGGGATTTTTTTCTGTAACCATTCATTCTGAACTTTTAAGATGCTATCGCTAAACTTAAAGTGGTGTTAGTCCAACGACAAACACCACTTACTCGGCTAAACTAAAAACCCGGCTAGCTTTCCGGGATTTTTTTATTGTATTAGATGTGTAACAGGTTAT
>CAZZWA010000194.1:0-10586 GCA_964657555.1 uncultured Microcoleus sp. | reverse complement strand
CACATGATATTAGAGACAAAGCCAAAGGACTAATGACTGTTTTGATGAACAGCTCACTTGGCGATCAATCGCATGAATGAGAAAAAAGACCGGCTGTAGCGACAGCTGGCCTGACAAAGTCTTTAATTTGGTTGTCGTTCTAAATTGAGGAAATCCGAGCTGCACGTTCCCAACCGCCAGCTGCGGATTATGTGGAACAGGAAAACCTCTACAGGTTTTCCCTCCGCAATGCACCGGACAATCAAGTTTCCCAGTATCCGGTTCCTGGTTCCCAGCTAGTACTTCCCTAGACAATTCAGTCTAGTTGATGTCCTAACATCACGCTTTCTTTAACTAATTGTAACAGTCAGTACAAATTTTTTATGACGAAAATCTACACTTTGCTGAAAATCTCCCGCTTGAGATAGGTGATCCCCCTTTGCGGACGACCCCAAAGAATACGCTCCTGCTTATAAATAGCCATTCCTGGTTTGGCTCCCTTGGGTTTATAGACATGCTTAGGTTCAGTGTAAACAACTGGTACCTGCTCACTTTGTTTAGCGCGGCTGTAGTAGGCCGTTAGGTCAGCAGCAAACTGTAAATCTGCCTCGTCAGCTACAGCACCTGGATCTAGCCGCAACAACCCGTGACTACCAGGAATTTCCTGAGTGTGGAACCAGAGGTCATAATCTCCAGCTATCCGAAAGGTTAGCTGGTCGTTCTGCCGATTGTTGCGGCCAATTAACAATTCAAAGCCGCCGGGAGTGCGGTAATGGTAGGGCATTGAGTCTGAGGTGCTGCTGCGGGGGCGCTGTTCTGGGGCGTCTAGATACCCCTGTCCGATTAGCTCTTCCCGAACTTCCTCCAGCGTCTGTAAATCTTCTGGAACTTGGTATTCATCCAATGCCCCCACTGTTGCTTCTACCTGCTCTAAGTAGTCAATTTCTGCCTGCACTTCGGTTAAGAGCGGTTCAACGGCAGCACGAGCGCGTTTTAGCTTCTGGTGGCGCTTGTAAAAAGCTTGAGCATTTTGGACAGCGTTTTTTTCTGGGTTCAAGGCAATATTTATAGGGGTGTCGGTATCAAAATCGGGTATGGTTATTGCCGTCATCCCTGGTTTCCATTCCTGGAGGTGAGCCATCAGCAAGTCTGCTTGTTGCTTGTACTGATCTGCTCCGTCGGACTGCTTTAAGCGTTCTTGAAAGGTGCGAGCTTTAAGCCGCAACTTTTCTAAAAGGCTGCTGAGTTTCTGACTAAGTTGATGGCGCAGCTGGGCGAATTCCTGTTGATTTAGACAGCTAGTATAGTAGCGGTTGAGCAAGGTTGAGATATCTGAAGCTGGCTCCACCATCCCCCAGCCCAGCACGGTGTATCCTTCATGTGTCCAGCCCGGTTTAAACTGACACTGCTCTAGCGCTTGCAACCATTCTTGCCACCGTCCAAACAACTTTTGCCAGTCGGAGATCCCTAGACTAGCGGTAGATTGCTCTGGGTCGAGACCAGATGCTTGCACCATCGACCGCACAAGGGGGGAACTCAAACCGCGATAGACTTTCAGCATCTGACGCCCCAAACTTCCTGGCACTAAACTGATGCGTTCTTGCCAGCGTTCTAAAGATTCGTTCAAATTGGGAACTGTACTGGTAAGAGCTGGTGGTGGTTCGTAAGGCTGTCCGGTTTGAATAGGGCGGACACTAGATTGCTGTGTACTAACTTGATGGGCTGCGGTGACGATTAAGTTGTCTGCGCTGGTTAAGATAACATTGCTGTATTTACCCATAATCTCGACATAAAGGTGCCAAGTCGCTTTTTCTCCAGGACGTCTAGCAAATTGCCAGTCTAATACGCGCTCCCAGGGCGCGATCGCTTCTATCGCTACTAGTGCCAAACCACTTAGCTGATGCCGCAACTGGTCGCTGAAGGTGAAGGTATCGGGCGTTCGGGGTGGTGCATCACCTATACAGATACGAGCAGCTTGGGGATGCCAGGAAATGGTCAGCCAACTTCGCTGCTTTAGGGTGCGCAGTGCTAAAGCAATTGTGTGGCGATCGCGCTGATAAACCTGTTCTAGCCGTGCTGGTATCCATTCAGCACACAGACTGCAACAAGCAGCAGTGGTGGTAGTAAAGTCAACGAGTTGCATGCTTGAGCTGTCTTTATCTGGGACAAATTATCGGTCTTTCTTAAGTACTACAACAAGACGCTAAATGAAATGAGAAAACCTTACATTTTAGAGCATGGGGCGTGGGGGGACATAGAGCCTGAATAAATCCTTATCTAGTTAAGCATTTTATCCAAAACATTCGTTTTAGCAATCGCCCTATCGACAGGAGAACTTTACAGCAATAAAGCTAAAGTGACAATGTGGAAATTTTGATAAATTTGCGAAATGAGAGCTGACAGATTTTTGAAATAGTAGGTTATTTTTATCTTTCAGTATAGCAATAAGTAAGTAAAGTTGAAAAAAAGTATTTTTACACTAAAAAACGGTGATTTTCCGGTATTTCAGCCGCGTAAGTCTAAATTTTCTGTATACCATGGAGACTAGACAGTTTATCGCTTCTCACATAGCTGGGCCATTAGTCCATTATGGATATTCAGCTTATTAATATTGGTTTTGGTAACATAGTGTCTGCCAACCGAGTTGTTGCCATCGTTAGTCCAGAGTCAGCTCCTATCAAGCGGATCATTACCGATGCGCGTGAGGGAGGCAAACTGATTGACGCCACCTATGGACGCCGCACCCGTGCGGTGATCATTACCGATTCCAGTCATGTTATTCTCTCAGCCATTCAGCCAGAAACTGTTGCTCATCGCTTCGTCATTGGCAAAGATGGTAATGCTAACAACAATTAGAAGAGTGAACGGTAAAAATATGCTTCTGGGCTTGTTGCTTAATACTTCTTGACTTAAGCTGAGACTCCATAAGCGTTGCCTGAAAATCTATTTTCAGGATAGGTTGACTCTCCACTGTTGCAGTACTCAGCATAGGCTGATGCGCTACTACGTAGTGGCTTAGGCTACCACTGCGCTAACGTACATGCATGCAAGCGTTAACAGCACTATTTTATAGTGAGGCAAGAGACAATGGCGGCAGTGGAGAATCAGAACTTTTTATATAAGGGGAGAGTATGGAAACGGGAAAACTGATTGTTTTAACAGGGCCAAGTGGCGTTGGCAAGGGAACTCTGCTGCGATCGCTCTTGGTACGTCATCCGGAACTGTATTTTTCCATCTCCATCACAACTCGCTCCCCTCGTGCAGGCGAAATAGAAGGTAAACACTATTACTTTGTCAGCCGTAATCAGTTTGAGGAAATGGTTACGGCTGGTGATCTGCTAGAGTGGGCTGAATATGCTGGTAACTATTATGGAACTCCCCGCATACCTGTAGAAGAGCGAATCCATCTAGGCCAGTGGGTCATACTAGAAATTGAACTGGAAGGGGCAAGACAAATCAAAAAAACCTTTCCGTCCGCACTGGGTATTTTTATTCTGCCACCTTCCATGACCGAGCTAGAACGAAGGTTGCGTGGACGGGGTCAAGATTCAGAAGAAGCGATCGCTCGCCGCCTCAAGCGCGCCCAACATGAACTGGATGCTGCTGGTGAATTCGATCTAGAAATTGTCAATGACGACCTAGCAACAGCCCTTAACAGTGTTGAATCTGCTATCTTCACCTCCAGCAATAGCCGATCCGAAGTTACGAACTAATTTGATTTGCCATCGCTGCCGAAGTACTCTCGATAGCCGCAAATCTTCTCTCCACGCACATCAAAAGAAACTAAAACTCGGTTTTTATAGAGTTCCCCACGCAGCAACCCCTCGTCCCGGAACTCGAAAACAACAGTAGTCTCGTTGCTAGTGACGCGATCTAGAGTGACGAAAAGTCCTTGGCTGTAAGCTTCAGAAACATACTGGAAGAATTCGCTAGCCCGTTCTTTACCCACATTCAATCCGTGGTATGGACCAACGGGAAACCAAAAGCTGAAATCGTCGCTAAGCATGTCTAAAAACTGTTTCCAGTCACCTGTCGCTAAGCCACGAGTGAAGTGCCCAAACGCCTGATGGGCAACTTCTAGCGTGTGACGCTCACTTTCTGGCACCGTAGTTACCTCCTCAGTACAGTAGGCGAAACTTGTGGACTTGCTTAACCGCTTTCATGTTGCCTACCACTCGACGAATGGCTTGACAAACATGGTTGGCTTTCAACCCAGTCATCAGTCTGAGTGTGTAGTAGCTCAAGTGATGCAACTTGGTGGCGTTGCGACAGTTCTCGCGCTGGGCTACTGCCAATACCTGCAAAGTGCGGTCAATTTCTTAACGCAACTCTACAGGAACTTGCAGCTTTCAGGAGACAGATATCGTTTGAGTCATCTACCAATTGTACTTCATCCACATTGTTTGTGGAAGGCGTTATACCCTGCCCCGCTTGAGTCGCTGCCCACAAAGCTTGCTCTGAGCATAGTCGAAAGGGACATATAAATCTGCGTTTCAAACGAAACTCGCGAAAGCATTGGCGGATTCACCTGAGTTTAACAAAGCCAAAAACATATGCGCACCCAAAGAAATTTCTCAAGTGCTCTTCCTGTTCGGACTCACAGGGAAGGAAGGGCATCTGTCAAGAGCTAACTTTATGGAAAAAGGTCAGTATGTGCATACGAGCGTGTTGTCAGATTGAAGATTAAGCAAGGAGACAACAATGAGTACAGTTTTGGTAACGGGTGGGTCTGGCTTCGTTGGCAGCCATATTACAGCGCTTTTCATCTAAGTGAAGTACACTACCCCACCCGCCCTAGCGGGCATCCTCCCCTTACTAAGGGGAGGGGTGTACTCCATGAACTTGCAATCTGCTGTATTGTGCAACTCTTGGCTGCGATGCGTGACCGGCCTTGCGACAGATTGTTCCCCAGCTCGGCAAGATCAGGAATGCCACGAACGAAAAGGCTAGGCGCATGTTAGGATGGGAGCCACGTTCGGACGAGGAGGCCATCATCGCCACCGCTGAAAGCTTGGTACGGCTCGGGCTTGTGATGGATGACCCGAAAAAGACTCCACAGAAATCACTCAAGAGTAGCCATTCTGTGAATAACTAACAGTCAGCCGACTAAACACCCAAATGAAGATCTCAGGCGAATGACAACCATCCAAATTAACCCCCACGAGTTATCCGACAAAAGAGCGCTGGTTACAGGGGGAACCAAAGGCATGAGCGCAGCGATCATCAAGCGGTTCAATGAGAAGGGGACAAGATGTGAGTGAAAACCTTTTGACCTCTAATCCAAAATTAAAAATCAATATGAGTAACAAAGGTACTGAAGTATTAGCTGTTAACCAAGCCTTTTATCGCGCCTTTGAAAAAAAGGACATCGAAGCAATGAGTGCTATCTGGTCGCAAGGGACTGGCAGTCTTTGCATTCACCCCGGACGCGATGTACTGAGAGGATGGAAGGATATTCGCACCTCTTGGGAGTTGATATTTAAGAACACCAACTACATTGAGATTGAGACAGACGTGCTCGCAACAGAGGTTAGAGATAGTATCGCCTACGTTGTGCTTGTAGAAAATGTATTTCAAGTCAGTGGTGGTAGGAGAATCAAAGCACAGTCGGTGGCAACAAATGTTTTTGAACTTTTGGCTCAAAAGTGGTATTTAGTCAATCACCACGGTAGTCCGATCATGCGTTAAATATTTGCGACAGATAGTTAGAAGATTATCCCTTTTCCTCTACCTCTCCTACTGTCCTACCCATCCCCCACACCCTGATGGTTCCATCTGCACTGCCACTGACAAGGGTTTGCCCATCTGAGCTGAAGGCGACAGATAAAACATCGCTGGAATGTCCCTCTAAGGTACGTAGCAATGTCCTATTAGCCAGATGCCACAGATTGATTGATCTGTAACTGCCACTGGCAAGGGTTTGCCCATCCGGGCTGAAGGCAATAGCTAAAACCGCGCCTGGATGTTCACAGAAGGTGTGAAGCAGTTCTCCTGTGTGCAGATGCCAGAGCTTAATTGCCCTGTCAACACTGCCACTGGCTATGGTTTGCCCATCTGGACTGAGGGCGATCGCCAAAACCCAGTCTGAGTGGCCTTCGAGAGTGTGCTGTAGTTGCCCTGTCTCTAATCGCCAGATTTTGATGGTCTTATCCCCACCACTGATTAGGGTCTGCCCATCGGCACTGAAGGCAACACATGCACCTCCCCCAGAATTATAAGTAAGGATGTGGGGGGGTAACTTAGTATAAATCTGTCTCAGTGCGAGCGTCCGATCCCAACCGCTACAGGCTAATGTTTGCCCGTCTGGACTGAAGGCAATGGAGAAAACGGCTTCCGAATCATGCCAAAGAGTGGTAATCCATTGGGCAGTGCGTAGGTGCCAAAGCCTAATGCTGGTGTCCTGACTGCCACTGGCAAGGAGCTTGCCATCGGAGCTAATCGCAATACAAGAAACTGCGTCTGTATGCCCAGTCAGGGTGCGCAGCAATCCTCCTGTGGGCAAATGCCACAGCTTGATAGTTTTGTCTCGGCTACCACTAGCAAGGATGTTGCCTTGGGAATTAATAGCAAGGGAACTCACCCAGTTATTATGGGCACTGAGAGTATAGCGACATTCTAAACGGGACTTTAACAGGAGGGAATACGCAGTTTGCCTGACCTGCTGTGATTCGTCATGTAAAGATTGAGTCAGCAAGTCCCAGCCTGACTGCCCATGTTTAAGCGCCTCCGAGAGCGCCGCAAGCTGTTGCGGCGCATCCCCACTTGCCAAGCGTCTTTTGACACTTTCTAGACCGCCAAGGACAGCATCGCCGGATCTGGGTTGGTCGAAATTCTCATCCATAGCACTTTTACCAAAAATTTTAGATTTGGGATTGGGGTTTTCTGGTACATGCCCTATACCCCCAAGCCCCACACCTTAATTGTTTTATCCTGACTACCACTGACGAGGGTTTGTC
This sequence comes from uncultured Microcoleus sp., assembly GCA_964657555.1. Classification (GTDB taxonomy): domain Bacteria; phylum Cyanobacteriota; class Cyanobacteriia; order Cyanobacteriales; family FACHB-T130; genus CAZZWA01. The sequence continues at coordinate 3,651 of CAZZWA010000194.1, read as the reverse complement.
CATCCCAGCTAAAAGCAAGGCAACTCACCGAGTCTCCATGCCCCAATATAGTGTGGAGAGCTTGTCCCGTTTGTACATTCCACAGTTTAATCGTCTGGTCACCGCTCCCGCTAGCAAGAACTCCTCCATCTGGGCTAAAAGCAAGGCAATTGATCCAGTTTGAATGCCCCTCCAGAATGCGTATCGTCTCTCCGGTACTGAGATCCCACAATCGAATTGTTCTGTCCCAACTGGCACTGGCGAGAGTGTTTCCATCGGGACTGATGACAATGGATTGAATGCAACTCGCATGTCCTTTGAGAGTGCAACGCAGGTTTCTACTACGCAGGTTCCAGAGTTTAATTGTTCTATCAGCACTACCGCTGACAAGAGTTTGACCGTCTGGGCTAAAGGCAAGGCACAAAACGGCCTCTTTATGTGTTTTCCAAGTCAGCAAATTACTAATAGTAAAGAGCAATTTACCTGTTTGCAGATGCCAAATTTTGAGCGTTTTGTCGAAACTACCACTGGCTATTGTTTGGCTATCAGGACTGAGGGCGATCGCCGCAATCTGGCCTTGATGTCCATAAAGAGTGTGCAGCCGTTCCCCCAAATGCCAAATCTCAACTAAGTGACTGGAAGCATCTATACTCCTCACCAGGATTTCTCCATCCCTGCTAACAATGAAGGACTCCTGCGCTCTAGGATACTTATCGATGCTGTAGAGTAATTCTCCTGCTTGCAGATGCCAAACTCTAATTGTCTTCCCATGCAAAGTGGCAATCGTTTGGCTATCTGGGCTAATGGCAATAGAGGCACTACCTTTTAGGGTACGCAGGCAATCAAAAAATCGGTAGTGGTTGAATGAGTGTAATGACTTTTGCACTTCGGGATCTGTCCTTTCCCAAAGCAGCAAATAGGCCACACGTTGCACCAAATCTGATTCGTCTTGCAAAGCTTGAATCACTAAGTCCAAGCCTGGACGTTTATACTTTAAGGCATCTTTAAGAGCGGCAATCCGTTGGTCAATAACTTCACCTAAAAAACGTTTTTTAATACCTTCTAGGCCTCCTAAAACCATACCCTTCAATGGAGCTGGATCTTGACCGCCAAGAACGGCATCGAAATCACTGGGTTGATTGTAATTTTCTGTCATTGCACCTTGATCTCTGCACGACTTAATTTAAACTCCCGTAAAAATGCTTTGTAAAAATAAAAAAATTCCAAATTTTGAGCATCTTTAATTTTCAATTATTGGGGAAACCCCATATCCTAATAGTGTTGTCCCAACTACTGCTGACAATCCTTTGTCCGTCTTGGCTGAGGGCAACAGCAGCTACACTATCCTCATGTCCTTCTAAGGTGTGCATCAGTATCCCTGTACCCGCATGCCAGAGGTTGATTGTCTTGTCACGACTACCACTAACAAGGGTGTATCCATCTTGGTTAAAGGCCAAGGCATTCACTTCATCCCAATGCCACTGTAGGGTATGCACTAATTCTTTTGCCTGTAGATCCCACAGATTGATAATTTTATCCTGACCTCCCACAGCAAGAATTTGGCCATTGGGACTAATTGCAACAGACTTAAGGGAGTTTAAATGTCCTTCCAGGGTATGCTGTAGTTCTCCAGTGCGTAAATCCCACAATTTGACGGTTTTGTCAGCACTAACACTGACAAGAGTCTGTCCATTAGGACTCATAGCAATGGATCTCACCCCTTCTGAATGTCCAGTTAGGGTTAGTAGGGGCAATCGCAAAACTTGCCTCTGAGTGGATAAATCCCACAGATTGATGCTAGAGTCCTCACTCCCACTGGCGAGCAACTTCCCATCTGGACTCAGAGCAAGGCAGTTAACTCCATCAGCATGCCCTGTCAGAGTGTAAAGCAGTCCGTCGCTCGGATTGCGACTTTGCCTGAGGGCAGTGTTGAGGTTCCACACTTGGATTGTTTTGTCCCACCCGCCACTGATCAGAGTCTGTCCATCTGGGCTGATGGCAACAGCAAAAACTGAGCCTGAATGTCCGTTGAGGGTACACAGCAGTTTACCAGTACGCAGTGATCGCACGGTGATGGTTCTGTCGGAACCGCCACTGACCAAAAGTTGTCCATCTGGGCTAATGACCACAAAATAAGCTGTAGACTGTCTTGTGGAATGTCTGTAGAGGCACTTTAGGAGTTGAAAGGGGTTGTTATCTGACAGAACCTGTTTCAACGTTGTCTTTTCATAGTCTTGGAGTAGCAAGTATGCACTTTGCCGTACTAGCCATGATTCATCTTTGAGTGCGCCAATCAACAGCTCTTTGCCTGATTGACCGTACTTGAGTGTTTCTGAAACAGCGGCGACTCGTTCTGTAACCACTGGACTTACCAATCGACGCTTGACTCCCGGCAATCCTCCCAAAACCACACCAGTCGGCGGGGTTGGGTTTTGACCGCCAAGGACGGCATCATCGGCTCTAGGCTGTTGAGGGTTCTGGGCCATCGCGTCTTTATGCCTGTATCGCTATTTGGATTATGACGCTATGGAAGGCGTTAGCCTGGAAAATATGAGAAAAATCAAAAGATTATCTATATTGGTGAGTTTGATGGCTGGCAGCTGCGTTTTCCCCCCGGCATCGCTGGCTCCTATGCAAGAGCTGCAAATTTTGGGAAATAATTCACCCATTGACGGTCAAAGCCAGCCCACCTTTTCCAATACCAGTGCTGCTTTTCCTACCGTCAACCAAGAAACAGTAAAACCGCAAGATCAAGCCAAGTTTCAGAAGATTATGCAAGATGCTGTCAAACAGCAATTGTACAGGCGATCGCTCCCTCAAATCATGCAGAACATAGCACTGAAATTTATTGGTACGCCATATCAGGCAAACTTATTAGATTCTTCAAGTGTGGAAAAACTCGTTGTTACGCTCAACAAATTTGATTGTGTATTATTTGTAGAAACTGTACTGGCAATAGCTCGGGGTGTCGCAGAGCAAAATTATTCTTATCTTACATTCACCGCGCATCTGAGTGACGAGCGCTACCGAGATGGACAACTCAATGGATATTGTAGCCGACTCCATTATTTCTCCGAATGGATTGCTGACAACCAAAAACGGGGAACTGTACGAGATATAGCGCGAGATTTAGGCGGTGTGCCGCTTCATAAAAAGCAGAACTTTATGAGTCAGCACAAGCGCAGTTATCCACAACTCATGAGCAATAATGATAATTATCAGTGCATGGTGGCGGCGGAAAATAGACTAAATGCACTAGAGATAAATTATATTCCTACAAGCAAAATTCATAGCGTGTACGAAAAGCTGCAACCAGGGGATATTGTGGGAGTCGCTACTTCCATTGATGGTCTTGACGTTACACATACCGGGCTAGTTTATCGAATGAAAAATGGCAATGTCGGCTTCATTCATGCTTCACCAGGCGGAGCAGTGAAAATTAACCCTGATTTACAGACTTATGTAGAGAGAATTAACCGTAGTATTGGTATTTTGTTGGCTCGACCAGTTGACTCAAGGTAGATAATACCAAATATGGGTTGACAAACTCTAAAATAGTCGTCAGAAAATAGGCAGTAATATCATGTCCGGTTGAATACCCTTAATAAAAATTACTATACCCCTTGAACTGACAGCATTGTAATTATAGGCGATCGCTCGGACTTGATATAA
>CAZZWA010000193.1:5983-10754 GCA_964657555.1 uncultured Microcoleus sp. | reverse complement strand
GAGCTGCCAAAGGTATTTCTGTGAAGGGAACGCGCACGGAGACAGTTGGGTCTGAAAATGAAAATTCCAGAGCGATCGCTCGACCTTTACTAGGTGGTGTTTCTACCGATACTGGCTGATCATCCACCACTAGGTCAATTGACTGCACATCCCTTAATGAGAAAGTTTGTAGCTCAACTGGCCCTTGGCGTGTAGGTTTTCCCCAAGTTAAGTCGCTGCCATTTTGAGCTAGCACTGAGTAAATATCATACTTAGCCCGCTCGTAGTGAGCAGCCCAAAGGCGATAAGCTTCAACTTTTTGATACTCTCTCGATCCCTGCCAAGCTAGCCAGATAAACACGACCAACAGGGGCAACCACAAAAGACCTCTTTCCATTGCGTGACGCAGTATATCAATATTCCATTAACTAGTGTGCATGATCAATACCAGATAAGAGTCGCTTGAGTTATCGTAGTGAGCATGCTATCGCTGAAAGTAGCGCTTTCTTATGATTAAAAAGTTTTTCCTGGTGTGCTTGTTTTTATGTGGGTTGGGTTGGGCTTTATTGAACTTCCAAGGTCTAGCAGCCCGTGGCACCTATGCGTCGATTGTGCTGGATTTCCGCGAAGATGTGCCAGAAGCTGTCGTGAATCAAGAGGTACGGGGGCTGGCGCAACAATACCACGTCCACCCTCACCCAAATAGCCTATTCTCCCAGAAAGATCATGTGTATGTTGTTGAGGGCGATCGCCACTTACTCAATAAGCTGAGAAAGTCTGAAATAGCCAAATACACAGAATTTATTGAGCCAAATTATATCTACAGCCTACCAGAAACCAACAAATCAAAGGTTCTAGTCACATCCTCCCAGAATAGTAATCCGGATCTAATTAGTCACCCGTTGTTGAATGGTCCCAATGATCCCTATTACAGCCAGCAGTGGAATTTGCACACTATCAACGTGCAATCAGCGTGGGAAGAGACTAAAGGCAATGGTGTGACCGTTGCAGTGATTGACACTGGAATCCATCGCGTTCCTGACCTGAAAGATACAAAATTTGTTAAAGGCTACGACTTTGTTAATGACATAGTCGAGGCTGATGATGACAACGGACATGGCACCCATGTTGCTGGTACCGTTGCTCAATCCACCAATAATGGCTATGGAGTCGCTGGAGTTGCTTACGAAGCTAACCTGATGCCTCTGAAAGTGCTGAGTGCCTCCGGCGGCGGTACGGTTGCTGATATTGCTGAAGCAATTAGGTTTGCTGCTGACAATGGCGCTGACGTGATCAACTTGAGCCTAGGCGGTCCTGGAGAGAGTCAGTTGATGGAGGAAGCTATTAATTATGCCCATAGCAAAGGCGTCCTTATAGTAGCTGCATCCGGTAACGAGAACCGGAATTCCGCTTCCTACCCAGCTCGATATCCCCACGTCCTTGGTGTTGCTGCCCTCAATTCTGCCAATGAAAAAGCCTTTTACTCTAACTTTGGTGCTGGTGTGGATATTTCAGCACCTGGTGGCTCATTAAAGGACGAAAATACATCTGGCGGGATTCTGCAAAATACGATTAATTTTGACGAAAATGGCAACCTCACGCCCGTCTTTGCTGCTTACCAAGGCACCAGCATGGCAGCTCCCCACGTTGCAGGCGTTGCAGCTTTGGTGAAAGCTACTGGCGTTAAGGAGCCAGATGATATTATGGCCGTCCTCAAGCAGTCAGCACGGGCTGTTCAAGATGACAACCTCAATTACTATGGCGCTGGTCATTTGGATGCTGCCAATGCAGTTAAATTAGCAGTGCAAGGGCAGATCACCTTCCGCGACTTCTTCCGTTGGTTGCGGGATAACGGCTATCTCAATATCCGCTTCTGGATTGATGGTGGTGCAGTGGCACTTCTACCTAAGGTTTTGATGGTTGTGGGTTCCTACTTACTAGCTTGGTTTCTCCGGAATTATTTTCCGTTCCGTTGGAGTTGGCTTCTCACAAGTGGTCTGATTACTGGTAGTTCTGGATTGTTTTTCCTACGCGGCTTGTATGTATTTGACGCTCCTCAGTGGCCATTCCGGTTGCTAGGCAGTTCAATTCCAGAGTTGGGCGGGGCAATTCAGGGTAGTAGCGTGTGGAACCCCTTATTTGCCAGCGTGTTGATTCCGTTTATTTTGATAGCGCTACTATTAGGACATCCTACCTGGAAATGGTTTGCCATTGGTTCAGCGTTGGGCATAGCGTCCTGTTTGGCGGTGAGTGCTGTCATGTCACCACCAGTGCTGTGGGGTATGGGTGATGGGGCGATCGCTCGCGTCTTCCTGCTCTTTAATGCCCTGTTGTGTTACGGACTCGCCTATCTAGCATCCAAACGAGAAGAGCGACCAACTGCAACTTCCTAGATCTCACTGTGAGCAAAGCACTATACGTCCTACAACCTCCTAATCATGAGCATTAGCCTTACTGGTACCATCGAACGCAAAGGTCTAGGCCCAGGTACATGGGCACTGGTTACAGAAGCAGGTGAAACCTATGAACTCAAAGATGCCCCATCTGAGATCCGCAAATCGGAACTGAAAGTAAGAGTCCAAGGTGAGGTGCGAAAAGATGTGATGACCTTCGCCATGATCGGCCCAGTTTTAGAAGTGCAATCTTTTGAGGTACTAAGTTCTGACTAGCTTTTTGTCCTTAATTAAGGAAAAAAAATCCCCTACTCAAAAGGTTGAGATAGGAGATATTCATCAGGGTGCATCTACCTCTTTAAAGTTCTTGATTTAGTTGTCATAATCAGGATAAATCGACTATAAGATTTCTAGTTTAGGGTTTAAGCATCTCGAAGAAGGCAATTTCAGATACGGCCTTAAGCTAAACAGCATCAAAAGAACCTGCTTAAGACGGAAACTTTGATGGAGTTGAGTCCATCTATGAAAATAGGGGAACACACAATCCTCAAAACAAGGAAAGCCGCCATAGTCTTTCACTGAAGTAAAGAGTGCATGTCAGCAGCAGCCCAGGAATTTAATATCTCTGTCACCCCCCTAGGGACGCAAGACGAATATCTGGTAAGAACAGAATGGGTCGCTCCGGGCGTCCCATTAGCTGAAGAGCAGGTGAGATGGCCTGTGGAGGATTGGTTGACCAAGGCCAAGCAGCTCATGAATGACCCTTTATTGGGTTTGTTGCAGGGGAGTGAGAACGCTTTAAGCATTAGCTCCTCCACGGATCTCGTGGCATTGGGTCAGGAACTTTACGATGCACTGTTTCAAAAGAGTCTGCTGAATAGCTGGGAGAGGGCTCAAGGGATTGCAGAAAACCGGCAAACAGTCTTGCGGCTGCGTTTGGGACTGAAAGGCACTCGCTTGCCCCGCCTACCTTGGGAGGTATTACACGCAGGCGATCGCCCTCTGGCGACTGGAACAGATGTGGCCTTCTCCCGTTACGAACTGACAACTGGGTTGAGGGGTCAACCCTTAACGCTGTCTTCGGCGTGGAATCAACCCCTAAAAATTTTGATGGTAATTGCAGGCCCCTCTGACCAAGAAACGCTGGAACTTAGACAAGAAGCCAGTCAATTGCAGGAAGAACTGCGCCAAAAGCCTGACAATGGCGCGGGACTGATGCAACTCCAAATTCTGGAGCAGCCGGGACGAGAGCAATTGACACAAGCATTAGAACAAGGTCATTACCAGATATTCCACTACTCTGGTCACAGTAACCTGGGTGCTGCTGGTGGCGATCTCTATATGGTGAGTAACAAAACAGGACTGACCGAAACCCTAAATGGGGATGACTTAGCTGGATTACTGGTGAATAACGGCGTCCAGATGGCTGTGTTTAATTCCTGCCGTAGTGCCTATACGGCGTCTGAAGCAGCTTCTGAAAATGGACGAGAGCAAAACTTGATCCAGGCCCTAGTCAAGCGCCGGATTCCTGGAGTTTTGGCTATGGCAGAACGGATTCCGGATGAGGTCGCTTTGACGCTGACACGGCTGTTTTACCGCAACCTCAACCAGGGTTATCCAATTGACCTCAGCCTCAGTCGCTCGCGGCAGGGATTGATTTCTGCATATGGCTCGAACCAGCTTTATTGGGCTTTGCCAGTTCTCTATCTAGATCCAAAGTTTGATGGTTTCCTCTCCGGCAGTCCTGACGCGAAGGAATTAGAACAGCGCCTTGCTTTACCTGACCCTTCTGAAGCTTGGATGGACGATCTAGAGGAAGCTCTGTTTATCACACCGACAGCAGGTCTTCAGTCCTCTAGTTTCCCAGATTATGAGGAGCAGGCAGTGGTAGGGGTCTTTGATGATTTAGGGACTGCTGACCCAAACTACGAAGAGGACTTGGCAGTAGTTTCGGAATTGTTCCGCCAGGTATCCAACCCTACTTCCCCTGATGCTCTAAGCTCGCAAACCCCATTGGCAGACACGGCAAAAGCCAGGAAGCAAAATTCCACATCTGTTGTCAAAGCAGTGGGTGTCACCGATTCAACAGCCAACAGCCAACAACCGACGCTTATTCAAAAAGACTTACACACAGCCCAAAATTCCGCATCCATCACTCAGGAGCCGCAATCTAAACTGCGTGTATTAGGACAGCCGCCTGTGCAACGTTCGCAGAATTGGGGGTTCAGGTTCAAGGGGTTTCCGTTTAAGTGGTTCTTCGGTGCGACAGGCATCTTGGTAATCGCTCTTTTGGGGTGGTGGTTCCAAAACCGTGGCCCGCAACCACAGGATCTCTTCCCGCCAATTCCTGCCGTGTCGGTACCAAACATCCCAGAAGGCGATTTGAAGAAAGCTGACAC
>CAZZWA010000193.1:0-5883 GCA_964657555.1 uncultured Microcoleus sp. | reverse complement strand
AGCATAGATGATGCCATACGCTACTGGGAATATGCCGTCAAAAAGCAACCCTATAATCCGCATGACTTGACTGCCTTGGGCTTTGCCTACTACGCACAAGGGAAATTTGATGCTGCTCGCACAGCTTGGGTAAATGCGCTGACTCAAACCTCACAAAATCAAACTGTAACTACAACTGCAACATCTGCTACACCAAAAGAGGCACTGAACATTTATGCCGGGTTAGCTCTGGAATTGAGTAAATCAGCTCAAAGTCTGCAACCCGATAAGCGGGCAAAGCTATTAAATGCAGCGCTTCAGTACCGCCAAAAGGTGATGAAGGAGAATCCAGTTGACTTTCAACCTGATGCGCTTAGTCAAAACTGGCTGTGGACAGAAAAAGCAATTCAAGACTGGCGATCGCTCCTCCAGCAGGAGGCTAGCGGAGTATCTGTTTCCCCAGTTCCTAATGGAGGGGGTAAAAATGTTGAAGCTAAAGGGCGTTCTCCATCAAAAATTAGCCACGTTCGCGGCAAATGATCTCAGATAGTGACAACAGAAAGAAGCCAGAATTTATCATCTGCTGCTAACTTCTGGCTTCTGAATTCTCGATTAATTTTTACCTGAGCTTAAGGGAACAAATCTGCTGCCTTAAACGGTTTACCAGCTTGGTCTTTAGCCGATAATATTGGCTCTGACGTCAGGGGCCAAGCGATCGCCAAATCTGGATCGTTCCACAGCAAACTCCGCTCTCCCTGTGGGGCATAGTAGTCGGTTGTTTTGTACAACACCTCGGCAATTTCTGAAACGACCAAAAAGCCGTGGGCAAACCCCACTGGCACCCAGAGCTGTCGCTTGTTTTCTGCACTTAGAGTAACGCTTACCCACTTACCAAAGGTCGGAGAATTCTTTCTGATATCTACTGCTACATCCAAAATTTCCCCAATGACTGCACGTATTAACTTACCCTGAGGTTGTTGGAGCTGATAGTGCAAGCCCCGCAGAACATTTTGAGCGGAACGCGAATGATTATCTTGAACAAAATGATCTGCTACTCCAGTCTTTTCGGTAAATACTTTCTCGTTGAAACTTTCAAAGAAAAAACCGCGATCATCTCCAAAGACGCGTGGTTCAATAATCAAGACCTCTGGAATTTCGGTTGAGATAATGTTCATTAAGCCCTCTAAATTACTACCGATTCAACTGAAACTCAACAAGCAGACGATCATCAACTTAAAATAGTTTCGACTGAATTCCCTTTAAGAGGGTAAGCAGAGAATCTAGATGTCGTATTTAACTTCAATTTAAACTGCTTATAATCTACCACCTATATTAATTATTAATACAAGTGATGATATTCAATTTTTCAGGCTGTGCCTTAATAGATAATCGTGACTTAAGCAGATAGAATTTAATAGTGTATGTGCTCCTTTTTATTCATACTTGGTTTTATTTGTGAGCATTTGTCTGAATAGGATCGCCATCTTTGCTGTCTTGATTTGTTTACCTGCTTAGTCTTTAATATCAGATTAAATCTGATATTAAAGACTAAGTCATCGCCAAACCCGGCTCTTTCCACAGCAAATTCCGCTCTCTTTGCAAGGCATAGTAGTCGGTTATTTTGTACAATACCTCAGCAATTTCTAAAAGAACCAAAAAGCCATGGACAAGTCTCAGTGCAATCCAAAGCCGCTTATTCTGCCCCCTTAAGGAAGGCGCTATTACGGAGAAAATCCCCAAAGAACTCTGGTGGATCTGTATCTGGCTTCCGTTGAATCACTCGTCGCACTCTCCAAAGGGAAAAACTAAAAATCCAAACGGCATCAGCCAAGGCTGCATACAGCAAACCATAATTTTTCACAAAGTATCGCCGCCTTGAATCAAACCAGTATTGTGGCATGCGCTTGGGACGACGATCTCTAACGGTCACGCCTGTGCTTTGACCAGCAATGTGCATGACATGGCTTTGGGGAACATACCAACAAGTCCAGCCTACTCGTCTGGCCTGTAAGCAAAAATCAGTCTCTTCGTAGTAGAGAAAATAACCCTCGTCCATTAATCCCACTGACTCAAACACTTGGCGGCGGATCAGCATGCTGGCTCCGGGTACCCAGTCAACTTGAGCTTCTTTGTCACTCATCGTCTGTGGAACAGCCCAGTTTGATAAGAGCTTTGTGACCACGCCAAGACGCAACCCATCCTCCAGTTCACTTAACACCGTCGGAAAGCGGAAGGCTATGGGCCAGGGGGTGCCATCAGCATTTTCAAAACTGCTGCCAGCAATGCCGACATCAGGATGTTGTTCCATGAAGTCCAGCAGCTCCTTGATAGCGCCAGCGTGAACCTGCGTATCTGGGTTGAGCAGCAGAAAATAGGGAGGTGAATTGGGAGACTCCAGAACTGGACGAATTGCAACGTTGTTGCCGTAGGCATACCCGCCATTACGATCTGAGGGGATGAGAGATACCCACTCTCCCCAGCCTTCAGTTTTGATGGCAGTGCCAATTTGTTCTACGGAGGTATCGCCGGAGTCATTATCGACAACGGCAACATGCATACCGGGTAGGGACTGAACTTCACTGACCAACGAACGCAGGCAGTTGATGGTCAGAATCGGCGTTCGGTAGTTAACAATGACGACTAGTACAGGAGTGGGGCAATCGAGCCGAATCTCGCTAGACATGGTTTTTGGCAGATTAAGTCTGGATTGACAAAACTGTTCTTTGTTAATTGTGGAGGGCGGATTTTGGGATTGAGATCTGACACCTAACCAACAACTACTGTAGCTCGGTCTGGCACTGACTTCTCAGAAAGAGCCGCGTTGATGTAGGCTTGCATTGTTTCTGCCATCACCTGTACGTTTGGTTCTTGAAGCATACTAGAGTGACCACCAGGAATATCGTACACCTTGACACCTCCAGTTACCCGTTTACCCCAGCCAAACAGGGGGTCGCTGTAGATATTAATGTAGGGTTCGTCATCAATGTTAGCAGCCTGAAAGAGAGCGACATCCACCTGCTCATTATTGGCCTCAGTCGCCCGGAAGAGAACGACTTCCCCCTGGTAGAGCCCTTCTGGGACATATTCTTTTTCGGCGAATACATAGACGGTTCGCACAGAAATATTTTGCAGGAATTGCGGCAGGGTGAGCTTTTTATCCAGGTAATACCTGAGAAGCTCGATCTTTACTCGATCCTGGATATTCTGAATTTTTTTCCGAGTCTCATAGGCGATTAGGTTGATCACCTTCTGCCTAACTTTATTCAGAATATAGAATAGTCGCTCTTGTGGCTTGAGTTGTTGACCTTGACTCAATGCCTCTGAAAAACTGCTCAACCGTTGGCTAGCAATCCGACCAGTGCGTAATGGTGCTTGAATATCAGCTGCATCAATCAAGGCGACTAAGGCAACCTTTTGACCGTAGATTTGAAGCTGCCGAGCGATTTCAAATGCCAAGACACCTCCTGCACACATGCCACCCAGTAGGTAAGGGCCTTCTGGCTGGATAGTGCGGATCTTTTCTATGTAGTAAGCCGCCATCTCTGCAATGCGGGTATGAAGGATTGGATACCCAGCTCGACTAGAGGGTTGTAGTCCATAGACTGAGCGTTCTGGCTTCAGCTGATGTGCTAGGTTCCGATAGAGCATGGTTTCGCCATCCCCATCATGGATCAGAAACAGAGGTGGCTTAGCCTGACCATCCTTAAGCAATACAATAGATTCTCGAATCTCCGAGAGTCCCGACGGACTCAGCAAATGAGCTAGTTGCTCAATTGTGGGTGCCTCTATAAGCGTGGTCAGAGGCAGTTTTTTTCCAAACACCTTTTGCATCTGCGCAAACAACTCCACTGCCAGCAGTGATGTCCCGCCTAGATCAAAATAATTATCCTTAATCCCTACAGCATCAGTGCGCAGTAATTTTGCCCAAATTTGGGCTAACTTTTGCTCTGTCTCAGTGCGTGGCGCAACAAAAGACAGATTTAGAGATGTTGGACGCAATATCTGGCGTTGTCGCTGTTGAGATTCGATGTGTTGGAGAATCTGTGTAGGTTCGTACAGTTCGGTAGCAATCCGGTTCATTCGTGTAGATTTCCCAGATTGAGGCGTGGCTGCACCAGTAACAACAGCAGCTTTAACCGCTACATTACTCTCACTCTCAAGTGTTGGTTGTGCAGTCTGCGGTTTGTAGGAGACGGCTGCGGCAAATTCGACTGGGTAGCAGTAACGGTAGCCTGTGTCAAAAGGTTGTTTGAAGTCCGTACCTAAACTATCCAGAAAATTGAGTGCCGGTAGGTTCTTCTTAGTGGGAATACAGGTGGCCTCAACTCGGCTCAAACCTCGTTCTTTGGCGATTTCTGCTAAATGGGTGAGCATGCGATGCTCGACACCTCTTCCCAAAACACGGCAGCTGAGTAGAAAAGTATCTACATTGATAGCATCGTTGCTGCTTGAGAACAGCATTACACCAACTAAGCCATAATCACCAAAGCGATCGCTCACTTCCACAATCCGGCACTCCAATCCTGAGTTAGACAGTTGTTGGATTTCGCTTTCTGAGCGGCGGATGGTTGTAAAGTTGAACTGGTTAGTACGCTGCGTCAGTTGGGAGACTCTAGGTAGTTGAGATGGTGAAGGCTCGGAAATATCCACCTTTAAAGCCAGTCCTGCTAGAAAATCATCAATTGTCAGAGACTGTTTGGCAAAGCGATCGCGCTCTAGATTCTGTTTATAAAGCTCCGTTCGCTGCTTGTCCTCTTTAGTTACCTTCAGACGATCAAATGCCCAGACATTTTTCAGGAATCTAGAGATATCACTGTCAATTGGTAGGTGAAGCGTCAAAACTTCTGGACAACTAGCTTGGACTTCCGCACACTCAACGGGGTTGTCGTCGATAAAAATAAAGCTATCTAAACCTAGATTTAGCTCAGATGCAAGAGATTTAATATTTTCTGACTTGGGTATCCAATTGATTCGCCAAGATACGATATGCTCCTGCTTTAGGAGCATATCTGGACGCTTCTCAAATACCTCAACCACATCTGGCTCGTTATTTTTGCTACATAGACAGATGAGCATCCCTGCTTTTTGCTGAGCTACCATTAACTCCTGGAGTGCTTTCCAGCCTGCAGCTATTTCAATTCCTGTCACCCCGTCCTCGCCAACAATGCCTTTCCACAGGGTGTTATCGCAGTCGAGAACAATCACCTTGTGGGGAGGGGATTTGATGGCATAGATTTTTCGAGCCAGTGCTGTGCCCAGAGCAGTGAAAAATTCAGGAGTGAAGGGGATATGTCCTAGTTCATCTCTTTGAGGATCGTAGTAATTCTCAACTGGGTAGGCATTCAACTCCTGAGTTCCGATTAGGTGCAGGTTGGCAATATTGCTTAATTCATATATCATCAAAGCTTCCATCTGCTGGAAGAATGCTACCTGCTGACTATCCGATCTAGCTCTAGGGGAGGCTGGACACAAACAGACTATGTAAGGAGTTGCTGATTGCGCTACTTTAGACTTCAAAGCTCCTACGAGATCCCATGTATTGCCTTCCACTTTTTCAGCAGAGTCTGCTTGTGCCTCAAGCCCATCGTCAAATCTTTGCCAATCTTCAAACCGCACTAGGACAATATTTATCCCTTTTTGATTTTTGGAAAGCAGGCTCAACGGATCTAGCAGTTCTTGAAATACCTGATTGTAGGGCGCAAACTCAATTTTGGACGGAATCTCAAGTTCCTCCATCCAAAAGGCCAGAGAATCTTCAACTGGCTCTGCCGTAAACGTAGCGGCGATCGCCACGGTTTGCTGCTGTTCTTGATATTTCTGTGCTTGATGTTGATCAGCAGTATTCATATTCATCACTACTTCTATTGAGTAATTGGGGTTATGTTCTCTGTTTAGTTATTCTTT
>CAZZWA010000192.1:6808-10777 GCA_964657555.1 uncultured Microcoleus sp. | reverse complement strand
CGACCGAGACGTCGCAGCGCACGAAGCGCACCGTGTCGCCGACCGCCTTCGCCGCGGCCTCGCCGCGCGCCGCGTCGAGGTCGGCGCTGACGACCCGCGCGCCTTCGGCAGCGAACAGCCGCACGATGCCCTCGCCGAAACCTTGCGCGCCGCCGGTGACGATCGCGATCTTGCCTTCGAGTTGCTTCATCCTTTGTCCTTCATCCTTTAGATGGGGAAACTCAAAAAGCCAAGATTGAAGCACTAAGGCAGGAGTTACCGCGCTTGATGTGGCGAAGTGCTGGGATTTGCCGCTCAGAGGAAGTTTTGGCGGAAGCGATCGCGCAGGTTAAAGTCTGGCAACAGCAATTTGCTAGCCTTCCCTTGAGTCAGCACCTACTAAATTTATCCCCAACTCAGACTGCTCGTTTTGAGTTGCCAGATGCTCACTCGCAATTGCGCACTTGGGGCGAAACTCAGAATCTACTGGATGTCGCATACTTGATTCTTAAAAGTGCTGCTTTTCGCACAGAAAGTCGGGGGGGACATTACCGGCTAGACTATCCTGAAGCTTCTCTCAATTGGCAAGCTCACACACTGGTGCAAAAAAACTGCTGGTTTAAAAATCACCAATCACCAATTACCGAACAAACTGAGGGTGATAGTTGAGGGTGCGGAATTTGAGTCCACACTCTATCCACCTTAGTTTTAAGGATAATCCACGTAGCTCATTAGCGGTTTCTTTGCGTAAATCCTAGGATGAGTAAGTTTTCTCAATATGTCTTGATATTCTTCGTGCAATCTCCCTTCAGTCTCAATCACCTCTTGAATTTGCCTCTTTGTGAGGCGTTTTTTGTTGAGAGTCTTCTTTTGTCCCATTGCCCTTGGAATCTCAAATTTAAAATGAGTTGACTCCCAAGAAATCTCGCACTCGTTCCAAGTAAATTGCTGGTGCTTCCAGCATCGGGAAGTGAGCTGTATCAGGAATCTCAATATACTCCATCTTCTGATTCAGTGCTGCTGCCTGACGCCCCATAGCTGCGGGAATGATGATATCGTGTTCCCCTGCAACTAGGAGCGTTGGCACTTTCAGCCTGGCAAACTCTTGAGGCATGACTTCAGACGCTCTTTGGCTAACGGAGGTGAGGATGGTTCCCAAAGCAGCCTCATAACTTGCCATCAAAAAATCTTCTAAGAAAGCACGACTGATCAGGCGGGGTAGGGGTCGATGTAAAAATCGCGCCATAAACATCTTGTCTGCAAAGGGAACCTTGCCCAACCAGGGCGGACGAAACTTAACCACGTAGCCGCCAAATTTATGGAAAGCGGCAAACGCCTTAGCATCGTACTCAAAAATGCCACTACAGGTCAAAATTGCCCTTTCTACCCGTTCTGGATAAAGATTTAAAAATACTGTAGCTACAGACGCGCCCATGGAATGGGCGTTAATATAAACTCGCCCCACTTGCAAGGCATCTAGGAACGCTGCCAAGTCTTCAGCATAGTCTTCCATCTCATAAGCTATCCCTGGCGGTTGGGATGGCAGGGACGATCTCCCAAATCCCCGCAAGTCATAAAGCAAGCAGTCAAATTTATCTGCCAGTGCTTGACTCGTGCTTTCCCAATAACGAGATGAGCCACCCCAACCGTGGAGGAAAACCATCACTGGTTTGTTTTCAGGAGGTGCTGGCGTCTTAATCCACTCATAGTAGTGCTCAACACCTCGGACTTGAATATACGACATATTTTAATTCTGGATCTGACAAACGCAGATGGATACCGATAAATATGATACCCGTGTTCATCTGCGTTGGCAAAATCGACTAAGCTGATTCTGGCTTTGGTATAGATGAAGGATGCACTATCAACTCGGCAGTTGAGCGCTTCTCGACCATCTCCCGAGTGATCATGCAACGGGTCACGTCTTTACGAGAGGGCAACTCGTACATGACATCTAGCATCAGCTCTTCCACAATACCTCGTAGCGCCCGCGCTCCAGTTTTCCGCCGATACGCTTCCTGAGCGATCGCCCGAATAGCCTCTGGCTTAAAATCGAGCTGCACATTGTCCATCTTCAGCAGCTTCTGATACTGCTTCACCAAGGCATTACGGGGTTCTGTGAGAATCGCCATGAGTGCCTCTTCATCCAGGGAGTCTACGACTGCCACCACTGGTACCCGACCGATAAACTCAGGTATCATGCCGAACTTCACTAAGTCGTCTGGCTCTAAGTGTTGCAGAATATCTGCTGTGCGCTTTTCCCGTGGCTGTGGCTCACCTGGTTGAATAAATCCTATTGACTTTTTGCCTGTTCTCTGCTCAACAACTTTCTCCAGACCCACAAATGCGCCACCACAGATGAACATGATATTGCTAGTATCAATCTGGATACAGTCCTGGTATGGATGCTTGCGCCCTCCCTGGGGAGGCACGTTGGCGATCGTTCCCTCTAACATCTTCAGCAATGCTTGCTGGACACCCTCACCTGAGACATCTCGCGTAATTGAGGGATTTTCGCTCTTCCGGGCAATCTTGTCGATTTCGTCAATGTAGATAATTCCCCGCTGCGCCTCTTCAACATCAAGGTCTGCAACTTGTAGCAGTCGCAGCAGGATATTCTCCACATCTTCTCCCACATACCCTGCTTCTGTCAGTGTGGTGGCATCGGCAACAGCAAAAGGCACATCCAGAATGGTTGCCAGAGTTTGAGCTAAGAGTGTTTTGCCACAACCTGTAGGGCCAATCAGGAGGATGTTGGACTTTTGCAGTTCTACTGCTTCTTCTACAGCCACTTTGCCACTACTTTTAGACTGGATAAAACTTAGGCGCTTGTAGTGGTTATATACTGCGACTGAAAGCACCTTCTTGGCCTCATCCTGACCAATAACATGCTCGTCCAGATGCTTTTTCAGCTCTCTTGGCTTAGGAATTTGACTCAAAGAGATGCTACCAGAGCGAGAACGGCGCTTTTGAGGCGTTTCTGTCCTGGGCACTGGCTGAGGGGCTGGGGCACTTGACTCTAGTAACTCCTCATCTAAAATTTCATTGCACAGGTCAACACATTCGTCGCAAATGTAGACTCCCGGTCCAGCTATTAATTTGCGTACCTGCTCTTGCGATTTGCCGCAAAATGAACATTTCAGATGGGAGTCATACTTAGACATACAAGCTTGCCTCTTACTTGATTGAGGTGACAGAAGCGGACGTGGTGGGCAGGTTTTGCCGATCAATGACTTGATCTATGAGACCGTATTCTTTGGCCTCTGCGGATGACATAAAGAAATCGCGTTCGGTATCCGTGACAATTTTCTCAAACGGCTGACCTGTATGATGAGCCAGTAGCTCGTTCAGCTTTTGCTTATGGTAGAGAATTTCCTTAGCTTGGATCTCGATATCGACAGCTTGCCCTTGCGCGCCTCCCAAGGGTTGGTGAATCATGATCCTAGCGCTTGGCAGCGCCATCCTCTTGCCAGCAGCACCAGCCGCTAGTAGAAACGCTCCCATACTTGCAGCTAAACCAAAGCATATGGTAACAACATCAGGACGAATCTGCTGGATTGTGTCATAAATTCCCATTCCATCTGTGACTGAGCCCCCTGGAGAATTAATGTACAGTTGAATGTCCTTTTCAGGGTCTTCTGCCTCTAGAAACAGGAGTTGGGCAATAACCGAGTCAGCTACAGCATCATCAACTGGAGTTCCCAAGAAAACAATGCGCTCTCGCAGCAATCTGGAGTAGATATCAAAAGCCCGTTCACCCATACCCGACTGTTCTACCACCATCGGGATGACATTGGTAGAGGAGTAAACCTCCAAGTTCCACAGGCTGCTTGTTGTGTCAGTTAGCGACTTTGATGAAAGCATAAGTCAATGAAATTTAAAGCTGCACTGTCAGGCATGTTTTAGCTTGGATATTAACCAGCTATATCTCCGTTATATCCGAATACGCTTCCTTTGACCATCGACTCTGGTGGAGACTCCGGGGGATGA
>CAZZWA010000192.1:0-6708 GCA_964657555.1 uncultured Microcoleus sp. | reverse complement strand
GGTGGCGTGTTCTTCTAGCCACTTGAGCGCTTTTTCTTTGGATAAATCAGATTCTACAAACTCTCGCAGCCGAGCTTGGTCAACATCTCGTCCCTCTAACTGCGCCTGCACCTCTTTGATTCTATTAGCTAGCTCTTCTGGAGTGACTTGGAGAGATTCATGCTTGGCGATTTCCTCAAGGGCTAGAGATTGTTGGAGGCGAGTCATGGCTTCTGGACGCGATCGCGATCGCAGTTGGTTCACCATTTCCTCAGAGAACAACTTCTTGACATCCATACCCATCTGCTCCATTTGCATGGCGGTTTGGGTAACCATCGACTCCACTTCCCGCGAAATCATGCTTTCTGGCAGATCGATTTCCACATGTTTCAGGAGTTCTCCCACAATGGCCTGTTCTTTATTTGCTGCTGTTTCTTGCTCAGCCTTCTCTCGAAATTTGGCTTCTAAAGATTCGCGCAACTCGCTAAGCGTCTCAAACTCGCTAACTTCTTGAGCGAAGTCATCATCTAAGGGGGGCAACTCTTTTTCCTTAAGTTCTTTCAAGGTAATGGTGAAGACAGCCGACTGGCCTGCCAAATCCTCTCTTCCATAGTCCTCGGGAAATTGTACGGCAACTTCTTTTGTCTCGCCCGTATTCATTTGAGCGATCCCCTCAATAAAGTCTTTGATGAACCGTCCTTCTGTCAGCTCAACTTGAAAGTCCGTTCCTTCAGCGCCTGGGATGTCTAGTGCACCTTCCTCCTCAGGTTCGCCTACTAACCGACATTTGTAGTCAACCACCGCTACATCTCCCATTTTTGCGGAGCGTCCTTCTACTGGAATCAGAGTGGCTTGCTGGATGCGGCGTTCTTCCAAAAAATCATCTACTTGGCTGGGTTCATAGGGCACTTCCTCAGCCTTGACATGCAAATTGGTATATTCGCCCAGTTTTATTTCTGGGCTAACATCCACTGCTGCTGAGAAAGTCAGCGGTTCTCCTGGTTGAAACTTGCTGACCAATTCCTCAAAAGAGGAGCGTAGCTCAAAGTTCCCAACCGCCTCGATTGATTCCTGTTCAAGAGCTTCCTGGAGACTCTTTTGAATCAGTTCTTCTAGGGCAGTGGCTTTGATTCTACTTTGCCCTAGTCGTTGCAGCAGTATTGGACGTGGCACCTTCCCCTTGCGAAACCCAGGAATATTGGCAGTGCGTGCCAGTTCTTGAATGACCTTTTCATAAGTCTTTTTGGACAGTTCAGCTGGAATTTCAATTTCCAGACCTATCTGGCTAGCGGGAAGCTTTTCCTGGGTAACTTTCATCGACGATTCCGTTTGGCGATAACTTAACTTTTCTTACGAATGCAGATTCTGCTGGTCGCAGGACGGTTCTGGAGGGATAAATGTGGTTGCTCTCTCGTTGGATGGCAAAACCTCATGATATCCTAGTCCATGCGACTGGTTTCCCGGCATCCTTAGCAGTCTTCTGTGGGTTTAAGTCTTGGGAAATGATGGCCCCTTATTGGTTTATATCCTTTCCGTCTCTGATGATAGTACATCGAATGCATGGCTCTGCACGACCTTTCGCCGAATTTCCCCCATTTAGTAACCCACAGTACCGAGGGTTAAAACTGCGTGAGTCTCTTTGGAAATGAATTTTTATAACAACTAAGTTGCAATAAAATTACATCAAACAGCCTAAAGCTAGAAAGTTTTGTTTATTTTGATAACTATCATTGAAAAATTCTTGATATCAATTTGGAGGCAGATAATTTGTCTGATTCATATCGCATAGCCATTTTAGGAGCAACTGGGGCCGTAGGCGAGGAGTTGTTAACACTCCTTGACAGCCGCAGTTTTCCCATAGCTGAATTAAAATTGCTGGCTTCCCCCCGTTCTGCTGGTCGTACTCTACCATTTCAGGGTGAAAATCTGCCAGTGGAACCAGTAGGCGATCACTCTTTTGATAATATTGATTTAGTTCTAGCCTCAGCTGGAGGAGCGGCTTCTAGAGTTTGGGCACCTAAAGCAGTAGCATCTGGTGCGGTGGTTATTGATAACTCCAGCGCCTTTCGGATGGAAGAGCAAGTTCCTTTGGTAGTCCCAGAAGTCAACCCAGAGGCCGCTTCGGAGCATTGCGGCATTATTGCCAATCCCAACTGCACAACAATTTTAATGGCTGTGGCGGTGTGGCCGCTTCATCAAGTACAGCCAGTGCAAAGAATTGTTGCAGCCACTTACCAATCTGCCAGTGGTGCTGGGGCAAAGGCGATGGAAGAGGTGAAGGTGCAGGCGCAAGCCATCTTGCAGGGTGAAACACCAGTAACAGAGGTATTTCCCTATCCATTGGCTTTTAATTTGTTCCCCCACAATTCTCAGCTTAACGAGTTGGGGTATTGTGAAGAAGAAATGAAAATGGTCAATGAGACCCGCAAAATCTTTGGGGTACCTAGGTTGCGAATTACTGCAACTTGTGTACGGGTTCCTGTACTTCGTGCCCATTCAGAAGCAATTAATCTAGAATTTAGAGAGCCATTCCCCGTGACAAGAGCTAGGGCAATATTGGCCAAAGCTCCTGGTATCAAACTGGTGGAAGACTGGCAGGCGAACTATTTCCCTATGCCTAGAGAAGCTACTGGTCGTGATGAAGTCTTGGTGGGTCGAATTCGTCAGGATCTTTCAAACTCATGTGGTTTAGAGCTGTGGTTAAGTGGAGACCAAATTCGCAAGGGGGCGGCCTTGAATGCAGTGCAAATTGCGGAATTGTTGGTCTCTAAGAACCTAATTCGACCAATGGCACTATCTGTTTCTGCCTAGGAAGGAGAGGAGTTGGCTAGACACCAGGGAAGTTGGTGTGAGCGTATAGGAGTAAGTTAAAAGCGTGGTGAATTTTGGGCGCGTGATCACCGCTATGGTGACGCCATTTAAAGAAGATGGCAGCGTAAATTATGCTGTAGCAGAAAGCTTAGCCGCTTATTTGGCCGAGCATGGCACAGACGCCCTTGTAGTCTGCGGCACAACTGGCGAATCCCCCACACTGACCTGGGATGAAGAGTATGAGTTATTTCAGGTTGTGCAAAATGCTGTGGCGGGAAAAGCCAAGGTGATTGCCGGGACAGGTTCAAATTCCACAAAAGAAGCGATCGCAGCAACGCAAAAAGCCGCTAAACTAGGATTAGATGGATCGTTACAAGTTGTTCCTTACTATAACAAGCCACCTCAAGTAGGACTTTATCGTCACTTTCAGGCGATAGCGCAATCCTGCCCTAGCCTGCCACTGCTCCTGTACAACGTCCCAGGTCGTACAGGTCAAAATCTCCACCCAGAGACAGTGGCTCGTCTGGCAGAGATACCAAATGTTGTGGCTATCAAGGAGTCTAGCGGGAACTTGGAGCAGGCAAGTCAATATCGGTGTTTGCTACCACCGGAGTTCAAGATTTACTCTGGAGATGATTATCTAACTCTACCGTTGTTGGCAATTGGGGCTACTGGCGTTGTCAGTGTGGCCAGTCATCTAGTAGGTTCTCAAATACAACAGATGATCCAATCGTGGGAAATAGGTAAGACCCAAGACGCTACTCAGATTCACCTGAAACTATTCCCCCTATTTAAAGCTTTGTTTTGTACAACAAATCCGATTCCTGTCAAGGCCGCTCTCAACCTACAAGGATGGAATGTTGGGTCTACTCGTCTGCCGTTGTGCGAACTGCCAGATGAGTTTAGCAAAACAATAGAAGGTGTAATGACTGAGCTGGGCTTACTTTGAGAAAGAAGTTTTGCCAAATTAAGGAGTGGGCTCTAGGGGCGGCATAGTCTGAATCAATCCGCTTATCTATAACCCTTAAAGATTTATGAGTTTAATGAAACTTTATCCTAGTGATTACGGTTTGGTGTCAATTCAAAACTCAAAATTACCTAGGCAATTACCTATTTTCAAAGCTTTTTGACCCGGTTGACAGAGATCTATAAATGTATAGCCACAGCTTTAAGAGAGCCCATTCCTCACCCCTTAGATCTAGCCACCAGGGGAAGTATGTAGCTTACTAAGAAATAGCCCAAAAGTTTTCTATGATGTCTAAATTCACAAAGCCAACAAACTTGTTTTCAGTACAAACAGCTAATAACAGGAGCAAAATGAATAAGAACGAATCGGCACCCGCTTTCAAAATTATCCCCCTCGGTGGACTGCATGAAATTGGCAAAAACACATGTGTATTTGAATACAACGATGAAATCGTTTTGTTGGATGCAGGTTTGGCCTTTCCTACAGATGGAATGCACGGCGTCAACATAGTATTGCCAGACATGACCTATCTGCGCGAAAATCGCCACAAGATTAAGGGTATGATCGTGACCCACGGTCATGAAGACCACATCGGGGGAATTCCTTATCACCTTAAACAGTTTGATATTCCAGTTATATATGGCCCCCGTTTGGCTATGGCCTTACTACAGGGCAAACTGGAAGAAGCAGGTGTCTCTGATCGCACCGAGTTGAGAACAGTACGGCCTCGTGATGTCGTCCGAATTGGTGAGACGTTTTTTGTAGAATTCATTCGCAACACCCATTCCATTGCTGATAGCTTCACGGTAGCCCTCCATACTCCAGTAGGTGTTGTGATCCACACAGGCGATTTCAAAATCGATCACACGCCTGTAGATGGTGAGCATTTTGATTTACAGAGGCTAGCAGAACACGGCGAGAAAGGGGTTTTATGCCTGATTAGTGACTCCACCAACTCAGAAGTACCGGGACATACACCCTCAGAGCGTTCTGTTTTTCCGAATCTTGACCGCATCTTCAGCCAAGCGTCTGGCAGGTTGTTGGTAACAACCTTTGCCTCATCGGTTCACCGGATCAACATGCTTTTAGAGCTGGCTCAGAAACATAACCGGGTGGTAACTGTGGTAGGGCGTTCAATGCTGAATGTAATCGCCCATGCTCGTAATTTGGGTTATATCAAGTGCCCAGACAGTTTGTTCCAACCTTTGCAGGCGGTTCGCCAGCTACCCGATCATCAAGTTTTGATTCTTACCACTGGTTCTCAGGGTGAGCCGATGGCAGCAATGACCCAAATTGCTAATGGTGAACATCGGCAAATCCAAATTCGTTCCGGAGATACAGTGGTATTCTCGGCTAACCCAATCCCCGGTAATACCATTGCTGTAGTGAACACTATCGATAAGCTGATGATCCGGGGAGCAAATGTCGTCTATGGTCGTGAAAAGGGAATTCACGTTTCAGGTCACGGCTGTCAGGAAGACCAAAAGCTAATGATTGCCCTGACCCGTCCTAAGTTCTTTTTACCTGTTCATGGCGAGCATCGAATGTTAGTCAAGCACTCCGAAACGGCTCAGAGCATGGGCATACCAGCGGAGAATATGATCATTATCGACAATGGGGATGTAGTGGAACTTTCCCCTGAGGCAATTCGCGTAGCAGGTAAAGTCTCCTCAGGCATCGCCCTTGTAGATAGTGCTGGTATGGTTCATGACAAAGTGCTCAAAGAGCGCCAGCAACTTGCAGAAGATGGGATTGTGACAGTGGCAGCAGCAGTGAGCTGGGAAGGTAAACTCATAGCTAAGCCAGAAATTCATCTACGGGGTGTAGTGACATCTGCGGAGCAATCGCTGTTGCGGACGTTGGTGCAAAAGACGATTGAAAATACCTTAAGCGATCGCTGGCCAGAGTTGGCTCGTAACTTTGAAGACTCCCTAGAAGTTGACTGGGTTGGCTTGCAGGTACAAATTGAGCGAGATTTGCAGCGGCTACTGCGGCGAGAACTCCAAAGTCGCCCCCTGCTCGTCTTCTTGCTGCAATCTCCAGAAGAATCATCGCTTAAACCAGCAGTAGGGCGCCGCCGCCGTTCAACGGCTAAAGTAGCCTCTTGAAGCTCGTTAGCCCAGCTATAACAATCCTATTTGATTTACGAACACCCGGCTCCCTGTGGGAGCCTGGGAGCCAGATTCCCACAGGGTTGAGTTTGGATCTCATTTAAGATTGCTATGGCTGCTAATGCAGTGTCAGGTTCAGTGCTGAAAACTCGGACTTAAAAAACCCAGGTTCTTGGAGATGGGTCAAAGAAATCTTGGACTCTCCATTCCGAGAAACCGGGTTTTTGGATTTCTGGACTGACTCTCTAGTAGTCTTTTCTAGGTTACTTCTCTCAGAGAGTAGGGGTAATCCCCCGTGGTTGCCCTACACGTTGAGGGGTAGGCACGGGGGTAGTACCCCTATCTCCTGTCAAAAACAAGTTGACAGCCTTCCCTGATTTATCGGGAAAAGGCTTGCTGTATAGTCTGCCCATGCCTTAGGCTCCTTGCCCAAATGCGTGTAATCACGGAGATTATAAATGCAGGCTCAGGAATATTCAGTGATACTGCTCACGCTAATAACTATAAATTTCAGGCAGTATATAAACAGGTGGGTTTGATAGCTGAAATACTCATTCTATCTTTTGGTAGTAGGTATCTTTGCTCATCAAAACTAACTGTTTTGATTTTATTTCATGAGGGCAATGCCATTTTTACATCAGGTGCTACACAAATTGCAATAATCTGCCTAAACTAGAGTGTAGTTAGGTAAGGCTGATTAAATTTTGCTGCTCGTAGTCTACCAGGGTCATCAGGCATGTGCTCTCCAAATCTAAAACTCATTCTCAAACGGCAGAGACAATTATTTTCCGGTATGAGCAGATAGGCAAGTGTAGATATCAGGGAAGGCTGTCTGGTTCA
>CAZZWA010000191.1:5007-10793 GCA_964657555.1 uncultured Microcoleus sp. | reverse complement strand
AGATGAACCTCTAGTCTCAGGAGAAGGCAGTTTGAGCAGAAATTATGAGCAACAACAATGTAGTATTATTTAATCGTCTTTAGACACGGGAGTCTCAATGTTCACATGAGTTCCGGACAAATACGGTTCTTGTTGTAGGAGTGTCTGTTAGACCGTCAACAAATTATGATGCCGATCTGCCCAAAGCGTTTCCTCAAGTCCCAAGTTTGCAGGTACTTCACTAATTTTCTGATCGCGCTTGCGGCTTTCCTGCTAGCTGTTGCTCTGCACCTAGCCTTCTGGGTACCTTTACAGCCAGAATCTGCTTCGGCTCGTTTAGTTAGCAAAGGCCGCCATTCACCAGCTTTAGCCCAGCTTAGCAAGGAGCAAGATTCCGCATCCACAGAGGGTCAACCCCTGACGCAGACTTGTGCCAACTCTCCCGATGGCTTTGTTCAACTTACCAGCTATGCGAACAATTTGGCACAGGTTGCCAACGTAGTTGTGAAACCCGAGATCGGCATGAATGCGCTGATGCAGAACTTGGGCACCCAACTTGAGGCATACGTGAACCCTACCCCTTGGCCAAACATCAATGCTAAAGCCCGATTGGCCAAAGTCCCCGTGATTATGTATCACGATTTTCTGCCTGAAAAAGAAGTGTTTTTTGATGTCACCCCAGAGGAGTTTGAGCAACACTTACAGCTGATCAAGGAAAATGGCCTGACCCCAATTAGTCTTGAACAGCTAGTTACCCATCTGCGGACTGGTCTACCACTCCCAGAAAAGCCAATTTTGCTGACTTTTGATGATGGGTATGGCAGCCATTACCAATATGTTTACCCGTTGCTGAAGAAGTACGGCTACCCTGGAACTTTTTCAATTTACACTCTAAATATTGGCAAAAATACTGGTAGAACCCACGTAACTTGGGAACAATTGCAAGAGATGGTCGCTGACCCTCTCATGACCATATCTGCTCACAGCGTTACTCACCCTCAAGATGTCACCGTATTGCCTGATGACAAGCTGCGGATGGAGATAGTGGAGTCCAAACGCATTCTGGAGAGCAAACTGGGCATTCCCATCCACTACTTTACCTATCCAGAAGGCAAATATGATGCGCGGGTGGAAAAGTTTGTGCAGGCAGCAGGGTATGACGGGGCAATGACAATGAACGATCTCGAAGATCGGTTTGCCGGTCAGTCCAAGAATTTGCTCTCGATTGACCGCATCGGTCAGTCAAAGTTGAAAGAAGCGATCGCTCAAGCCTGGGGAGGCACTAAAATAGCCAGTTGGAATCAGGGATACGACTTTACAGCCCCAGTCACGGTGACGAAAATCAAAATTAATAAGACTCCTTTGGTGTTAATCTCTGGCGGTAGACCAATTACGATTCACGCTAAAAGTCGCAATCAACTGCCAAAGCTGTTAGCAGGCACTCAGGCGATCGCTGGGGTAGACGGGACGTTTTTTTCCCTGAAATACGTAAACTCAAATGAGCTGATTGGGCCAGTGCTGAGTCAAAGCCACAATAAATTTATTCCGGGGAATGCTTACGATAGCATGAAAATCGCGGGACGGCCCCTCGTACTTATCAGTCCCCAAAACGCCAAGTTTATGCCCTTTGAGCCCACAAAGCACAACACACTTGAGGGGATTCAGGCGGAAATGCCGGATGTCACTGATGCCTTTGTAGCAGCTGGTTGGTTGGTCAAAAATAGTCAACCCCAGCCTCTCAGTAGCTTTGGCAACCTTTATAGTGTTAACGAAGCTCGTTATCGAGCTTTCTGGGGCTTTAACCAGTCAGGACAGCCGACAATTGGCGTGTCTACCGATAACGTCGGCTCAGTAGAATTGGGAGTAATCTTGGCTAAAGCTGGGTTGCGGGAAGCTATTATGCTCGACTCAGGTCAGAGTACCTCTCTTTCTTACAAAGGTCAATTGCTAGTAAAACATGAGCCGCGTCCAGTGCCTCATGCCGTCGCCCTTGTTGGTTCTCCTTCAGCTACCGACTCTACTTGTGCAATGGCAAGTGCCAAAGAGCAGGACTCACAAGAATCTCAAGCAGGAGAGAGTTTCGCGGCTCAAGAAAGGTGATGGGCTAGGGACTTCCAAATAAAAAATATCTGGGATAAGTGACTGGGTTGTAAACCACTATCAGTTGTGTGTGAGCCTTGACTCTGTGTGAATCTCATCAATTACCCAAAGTGGCTCAATCAGCTCCTAGTTCTCTAGTTTGAATAACATTAACTCAAGCTCTCAGTGATGATTGACAGAAATACTAATTTGGGCGATCGCAGTCTACCAGAAAGTAGAGACGTTCTAGTGGAACGTCTCTACCAGCTGACTGAGTGTAGTAGAAAGTGAAACTTGTAAACGCCACAGCCTAATCAGTTGCCATTGCCGATAAAACAGCCTGCTGACTCACAGCTTTGTAAACCGTATTTAGATGCTGCATCACCAACTCTGGATCAGAGGATTTAGCAGTGGGAGTTGCTGGTTCGTTTGTACCTAAGGGAATCGACCCCAAAACATCTAAAACTGTTTCACTGCTGGGTGGCGGTACAATCACAACCAATGAAGAGTCTAGCGGCTCGCTATATTGCCAGAATTGCTCAATTGCCAGCAGTGGTTGAGCCTCGCTAGAGTACTGGGGTGCTGGGGTGCTAAGGTGATCCTCTGATTCCCTACTCCCTTGCTCCCCTGTACTTGTAGTGCTCCGTAGCTGGCGTAGGACGTCGAGAATTTGCTCTTTGTTGCGCCCTCGTAGCTGGAAGATCACAAAGGGGTCTTCACTAAAGCGATCGCCCAGTTGATAGTAAACTGCGCCAATATGTTTGCAAGGATTCTCCTTATCAGGACAACTGCACTGGCTGTGGATGTCAGATAAAGTGAAGGGAAATAGGGATAAACCATTGGTCGTGAATACTTCTTCAATGTTTTGTGGCATTTCTCCTGCTAACAGATGGGCTGAGAAAATTGCTTGTTGGGCCATTGTTTCAATCACATAACTCCACTGCTCATCCGTGAATGGATCGAGGGATAGAGAA
This sequence comes from uncultured Microcoleus sp., assembly GCA_964657555.1. Lineage (GTDB taxonomy): Bacteria > Cyanobacteriota > Cyanobacteriia > Cyanobacteriales > FACHB-T130 > CAZZWA01. The sequence continues at coordinate 7,761 of CAZZWA010000191.1, read as the reverse complement.
ATTTGATAAGGTTCTGGTTCTGTGCCTTGTACCTTAGCCAGTACCTTTGGTCCTTGAAACTCGATGCTTCTGACGTTGCCTTGGCGAGCGTAATCGCGGGCTCGTTCTAAACGCTTTTTGAAGCGATAGGACTGTAGTAAATCAATCCAACGTTGCACCCACCATTCGCGGCTTTGAATTTCTGGTTCGCTCATAATCAATTTTGGTAATTGGTAATTGGGAATAAACAATGGACTTATTCATCATCAATCACCGCACTGCGGTCAAGTAAAAGTAGATTGCGCAGTTGGTTTGTATCCAGTTCAGTTAGCCATTGTTCACCAGCATTCACAGCTTGTTCAGCTAGCTGCTTTTTGCTTTCAATCAACTCATTAATTCTTTCTTCTAAAGTGCCAGTGCAGACAAACTTATAAACTTGGACGTTGCGAGTTTGGCCAATGCGAAAAACCCGGTCTGTTGCTTGATTCTCCACAGAGGGGTTCCACCACCTATCAAAATGAAAGACATGATTAGCCCGTGTCAGATTGAGACCAGTGCCACCAGCTTTCAGAGAGAGAATCATAATTCGAGGGCCTTGAGGATCTTGCTGAAACCTGTCTATCATCTCCTCACGTTGTTGCTTGCGAGTTCCCCCATAAAAGAATAGGGTTTCGCAGGCTAGCTGCTGCTCTAGATAAGGTTGGAGTAGTTTCCCCCACTCAGCAAATTGGGTGAAGACTAAAGCGCGATCGCCTTCTGATATAGCCTCTTCCAGCATTTCCTGCAAACGCTGAAGCTTAACGGATCTATGTGGCTGTCCCAGATCTTTTTCCTTTAAAAAGTGTGCTGGGTGGTTGCAGATTTGCTTTAACTTCAATAAAAGGGTCAAAATCTTCCCGTGACGCTGTATGCCCTGAGTCTCTTCAATTTCCCCTAAAGACTCGTCCACCACCTTTTGATAAAGTGCCGCTTGTTCAGCTGAGAGTCCACAAAACACATTCATTTCCTGCTTCTCGGGCAAGTCTTGAATAATTTCCCGGTCGGTTTTGAGACGGCGGAGAATGAAAGGCCCGACAAGCGATCGCAAAGTCTGCAACGAATCCCGATCTCCATATTTCTCAATTGGAATAGCAAATCGGCGCTGGAAGAATTGCTGCGTTCCTAAATACCCTGGATTGAGAAAATCCAAAATTGACCACAGTTCCGACAACCGATTTTCCACTGGGGTTCCAGTTAAGGCAATGCGGAATCCAGCAGACAACTGACGCACGGCCTGCGATTGCTTTGACGAGGGATTCTTGATATTCTGAGCTTCATCCAGCACCAGACCTCGCCACTCAACACTCCTAAGAGCTTTAGCATCACGATACGCTAGCGGGTAACTAGTGATTGCCAAGTCCTTACCGTGTACCGCTTTGGCAAATGCTTTATCCTTAGCTCGTTTATCCCCATGATGCACCAAGACTTTGAGTGTCGGGCCAAATTTCTTAACTTCCCTTTCCCAGTTGCTTAACACCGAAGTTGGACAAACCAGCAGCGTTGGTTGTGCCAATTTTCCTTGCTCTTGCAGATGCAGCAGAAATGCTATATACTGGACTGTTTTTCCCAAACCCATATCGTCTGCTAAACACGCTCCTAAGCCCCAACGTTCTAGAAAGGTCAGCCATGCAACACCTCGCGCCTGATAAGGCCGCAAGTGACCTTGGAAATTGGCTGGAAGAGAGGTTACCTCAATCGTCTTGTGATCAGAGAGAGTAGTGAGCAGTTGCTGGATTGGCCCAGCTGCCTCAAAGCTAACGACGGGCAACTTTTCAATTGTCTGAGTATCACCTGTACTCAAGCGCAGAGCGTCTTCTAGAGAGAGATCAAGCTGCTCTCTCGGTGTCGCCAAAAGTGCTTGAGCAGCTCTGATGTCCTGAGGCTGTAGCGCCACCCACTCCCCGTTCACCTCTACGAATGGAGTTTTCAGTGCTACAAGTCGGTCAAACTCTTTTTTAGAAATACTCTGCCCGCCAATAGCTAATTCCCACTCGAATTTCAACAGGCTCTGTAACCCCAGTTGATGATCAGCCTGTATTTGTAGAGAGCGGATTTTTAACCCTAGGCGACTGCCTCCTGCCTTGCTTGGTGTCAGACTAGGTGGCAGAAGTACTCCCAAGCCACTATCCTGCAAGCGCCATGCAGCTGTTTTAATGAACTCATATACTTGCACTGGCGTTAGGCTGCATGACTGGGGCTGCCGCTCGTGCAAACTGGCTTCAATTGCTGGATACAGTCGGCAAGCCAACCCCAAACCTTTGAGGAAAGTCTCCTGAGGATGCTCAATTGTCCGCTCTCGATCAACCAAACGCTCAGTAGCGCAGTTCCAGATGGTTTTAGCATCTACCAAAAATTCTGGGTCTCTATCTGCCTGCAAGAAATACTCTAACGTCCAGTTGCTCTCACCTGATGCCGGAGGTTTAAGAGAAAAACAGGTACGAAACTGGTTCTGTCCCAACCCTTGAGACACATCAGCCACCAGATAGTCTTGTACTGGTAATGTCCAAGTACGAAGTGCCGCCGCCAATCGTCCCACTGCTTGATCTGTCACCTCAAGAGTCCCCAGCCTAAAACTCAAAGCTTGCAGCCAATCGCGCACTAGTGGTGCTGTTACTGGTGAGGGCAAATCACCTGCCCAATCTCGGATCAAAGCATCGACTGTAATACTCAAGAATCCCAGCAGCAAAGAGATTGGAGATTGGGAAGATAAGACAGAGGCAGGAGTCTTACCAAATT
>CAZZWA010000191.1:1924-4997 GCA_964657555.1 uncultured Microcoleus sp. | reverse complement strand
TCCCCCAGTCCCCTTGTCCCAACTGATAGGCACGGCAGGCAGGTGGCATGAAAGCAGCAAACTTTTCTAAACGCTCTTGATCTACGGCGCTATCTAGCAGAGGTTGCCAACGAGCTGTAACAACACCATCTAACTGAGAAGGGTGCAATGTGGGCAAGAATTTACATCGAGCAAGCAGATCCAAACTCCATCGAGCAACATGAGACCAAAAGCGCAAATCGGCTCCTATATAGTCATCGACTGTTTTAAAAGAGCTTAGGGGCAGCGCCTGCAAAAATTTCAACGCTTCAAGGGGCTCTAGACACAACCCTTCAACTTGCCAGAGATGGAGGTAAAGTGACCCTCTAGCAGCATCTTCCTGGAGTATCTTAGTCGATAGCTCTGGAACTGTTAGTTGGCCGGTTTCTGAAATGCGAGTTGGCAGAGCAACGGTCACCTTAAGCCACCTCACTTCCTCTTTCTGGGCAGTTTCCCTTTGCACCTCTTGGACAAATTTATCTACACCAAGGTGGCGCGATCGCAAAAAAGATGTCAGCTCTTCCTGTGTCATCGCCATCGGATGAGATAGCACGCTATCAGCTTGTAGAAGCGCTACATTTTGCGTTTCTACACTCATTGGACGCCAGATTTCTCCCCAAATAAACAGAAAGCCTCGTTGAGGTTGAACTAACCAGCTACCGTGTAAAGTTGCCATTCAACAAATCCTTAGACTTCAGATTTTAAGTTTTTTTTAGAATTTAGACATTTGACAGTTCAGATTCTGAGTTCATACGATAATAGTCCATAGTCCTCAATCCATCGTTTATTTTCTGTACAGTCATCTATCGCAAGGCGGTCATAGTTTATTAATGCTAGGATTGCGACAGAAAAACAAAAGAGAATGATAGAGAAGGACAAAGTACCGAATGGTAGAGCTAGATAAGTCAATATCCTTTGACGGACGGGATATTCGACTGAAAGTTGGCCTGCTTGCTCCTCAGGCTGGTGGTTCCGTTCTTATTCAGTCAGGAGACACCACTGTTTTAGTGACTGCAACCCGTGCTGAAGCAAGATCGGGAGTTGATTTCCTGCCCTTATTGGTCGATTACGAGGAAAGACTGTATGCGGCAGGTCGAATTCCAGGTGGTTTCTTGCGACGGGAGGGTCGTCCCCCAGAAAAAGTTACCCTGACCAGCCGTCTGATTGACCGCCCACTCCGTCCCTTGTTTCCTCAGTGGTTGCGAGATGACATTCAAATTGTGGCAACTACGCTTTCTATGGATGAACAGGTACCGCCGGATGTACTGGCTGTGACTGGGGCTTCCATCGCCGTACTCTTGGCTAAGATTCCATTTCATGGACCGATGGCGGCAGTGCGTGTGGGTTTGGTAGGAGATGATTTTATTATCAATCCTACTTACAAAGAAATCGAGATGGGAGATCTGGATCTGGTGGTAGCAGGCTCACCAGAGGGTGTAGTGATGGTGGAAGCTGGTGCTAACCAACTGCCAGAGCAGGATATCATTGAGGCAATTGATTTCGGCTACGAAGCAGTGCGCGACCTGATTAAGGCTCAGCAAGAGTTGCTTGAAGAGTTGGAACTCAAGCTGACGGTAGAGCCCCCCCAAGAAGCCGACTCAGCGCTGGCAGACTTTATTCGCGATCGCGCTGCCGCCCCAGTCAAAGAGGTTTTGTCTCGCTTAATTGTAGACAAAACTGAAAGGGATACAGCTTTGGATGAGATTAAGGAATCTGTGGTCGCAGCGATCAAGGAATTGCCAGAAGACGACCCCTTGCAAGTAAGTGTCGCTGAGGATAGTAAAAGGCTCAGTAATCTCTTTAAAGAACTCACCAAGGAGTTGATGCGCCGCCAAATCATTGAAGAGGGTGTCCGGGTAGATGGTCGCAAGCTGGATGAGGTACGTCCTGTTTCTTGCCGCGTTGGCCTCTTACCCCAGCGAGTCCACGGCAGTGGTCTGTTTTCGCGAGGACTGACTCAGGTATTATCGGCTTGTACTCTGGGAACGCCAGGAGATGCCCAAGACCTTGCAGATGACTTGCACCCCGAAGATGAAAAACGCTATCTGCACCACTACAACTTCCCCCCTTATTCCGTTGGGGAAACCAAGCCCATGCGTGCCCCTGGACGCCGGGAAATCGGGCATGGGGCCTTGGCAGAGCGAGCAGTTGTTCCGATTCTGCCGCCTAAAGAGGTTTTCCCATACGTAATCCGGGTCGTGTCAGAAATCCTCTCTTCCAATGGCTCAACTTCTATGGGCTCTGTCTGCGGCTCTACCCTAGCTTTAATGGATGCTGGTGTTCCAATTATCAAGCCGGTGAGTGGAGCAGCGATGGGTTTAATCAAGGAAGGTGATCAAGTCCGAATCCTCACAGATATTCAGGGTATTGAAGATTTCTTGGGGGATATGGACTTCAAAGTTGCGGGGACTGACACTGGGATCACAGCTTTGCAGATGGATATGAAGATCGCTGGCCTGTCTATGGAGATCATCGCCCAAGCTATCCAGCAAGCCAAACCAGCGCGATTGCACATTCTGGAAAAAATGCTGAGTACTATTGACAAACCCCGTCCTCAGATGTCGCCCTATGCCCCCCGTCTGTTGACGATCAGGATCGATCCAGAATTGATTGGCTTGGTCATTGGTCCTGGTGGCAAGACCATCAAGAGCATTACTGAAGAAACTGGTGCCAAAATTGACATTGAAGATGATGGTACAGTAACTGTCTCTGCTGTGGATGGCGAAAAGGCTAAGCGGGCTGTCAGCATTGTCCAGGCGCTGACGAAGAAGCTCAATGAAGGTGATGTCTATGTCGGTCGTGTTACCCGGATCATTCCTATAGGTGCCTTTGTGGAAGTGCTTCCTGGAAAAGAAGGAATGATCCACATCTCTCAACTTGCCGATTATCGAGTTGGCAGGGTAGAGGATGTAGTAGCTGTTGGGGATGAGGTGATTGTCAAGGTGCGTGAAATTGACAACAAAGGCCGGATTAATCTCACGCGGCTGGGTATTCACCCAGATGAGGCAGCAGCTGCCCGTGAAGGGACTTCTTACGGGAAGTAAGGAAAGTTGTA
>CAZZWA010000191.1:0-1914 GCA_964657555.1 uncultured Microcoleus sp. | reverse complement strand
TAGGTGAGAAAATTGAAAAGTTGTCAGGTTAAAATACGCACAAAATTTTAAACCTTGCAACTATTAATTCAATTCTCAAAACTCAACCTGCAAAATTTATTTAACGAAAAATCAAGTCTAACCTCTCTTGAGCATCTTTGAGCGCTTCTGGTGGCGAACTTTTACCCAGTAAGACCGACTCAAGGGCTCTACCCAAATTTTCTGAAACTCGGTTGTAGCCGGGAAAGATGGGGCGCGATCGCGCCTTTGCTACCTGCTCCAAAAACACCTTCACTGCTGGAGACTTGGCTACAAAATCCTGATAAGCAGCATTCTGTTGCGCTTTCACGTTCACTGGCAGATACCCAGTACCAAGCGCCCACTGAGTCTGAAATTCCTCACTTAACACATACTCAGCAAATGTAAACGCTGCTCGCTCTCGTTTGGGAGTGGTTTTGAGAATAAACAGATTCTCACCTCCCATGACTGTTGCTGATCGGCTCAGAGCCGGAATGGGAAAAACACTATAATCTACCCCTGTGGCTTGCAGTTGTCCCAATGTCCAAGAGCCAGTCAGCTGCATTGCCACTTTACCAGCGAGAAATCCATCCAGCTCGTAGCCCCGTTCTGGCAAAGATAACACGGCTGAGCCATCATCGATCAGATGACGCCAGAATTGTAAACCGGCGATCGCTCCCTGATTGTTAGCTAAGACAACTGCTGCTGGTTCGTCTTTGCCAGCACTGACTAACTCCCCACCGCCACTCCACAGAAATGGTAGCCACAAGAAGACGGCAAATTCTCCCTTTCCCAACGGCAGTAGGATTCCATGCTGGTCGATTCGCCGATCGCCATTCGTATCGCGGGTTAACTTGCGGGCAACTTGGCGCAACTCATCCCAAGTTCGGGGCAGTTGATTGATTCCAGCAGCTTTAAACAGACTGGGACGATAAAAAACTCCAACATTGTTTGTTCCAAACGGCACCGACCAGGTATGACGATGGTAATTCATCGCTTCAAATACAGCTGGGTCAAGCTGGTTCCGTACTGGTGACTTTGCCAGCCAATCTTCCAAAGGCTGAATGGCATTCAGTTCCACCAACTGACCAGTCAGGGTGGGGGTAAACCACAATAGATCGGGAGGCGCATTCCCTACCACTGCTGCCAAAATCTTGGGCAACTGCTGATCTTCTTGTCCTACATAGAGAGATTCCACCTGAATATCAGGATGCGTTTTATTAAACTTGTCCACCAAGGACTGGAGGACATCGCGATTGGGCGGCGGATTCACCCCTTGCCAAAGCGTTAACCGGATGACACCAGAAGGCTCAGAACCCACTGGTAGTAGCTGACATCCAGTTATTGCTAGTAGGAGGATACCTAACACTAACCATCGGCTCACAGCTATCCTCAAATTCTGCCCCTCTGGAAAAATCACAAGACAAAATCATTGCGCAGCGACATGCTTTACAGCCCAATATTACATCAAATTTTCATTTGCTTGACGTTAGGCATGATCTTGGCGATCGCAAACACTATTACGGGGATGGATTGCAGATTGATGTTCTTTCATCAGCTGTGCAATCATTTCGGTTCTTGATGTGACACCTAATTTCCTAAACATCCGGCGTAAATGAGTGGCAACAGTCCAATGGCTGATCTTCAGGGTTTTGCCGATGCATTTATTAGGAAGACCTTGGGCCACCAATGAGGCGATCGCTTGTTCTTGAGGGCTCAGCCTCATCCAGCCGTTAAATTCTGGCTTACTGCGTGCGATGTAGTAATGTACCCCATCAATATCAGACTCTAAGATCACCTCGGTTTCCCCTGTTTCTTGCAGCACTTTTGATGAGGGCAAATCGGCAACTTGCTTTACTAGGTGTTTGAGCATTTCTTCGTGGGTAATCATGAGTTTCTACTGGTTTTAGATTCTGT
>CAZZWA010000190.1:9053-10808 GCA_964657555.1 uncultured Microcoleus sp. | reverse complement strand
AATCTATCTCAACCAGTCAATTTTCGGTTGGTGATCTACTAGTCCCCCAAAAAAATCTCAAACGCTATCCGTCACGCTGCTGAAGTTAAACGCCCTCACTCGCACCCCAGGCACTACACTATTGCCATAGCGATCTACAGTGCTAAGGGCATCCACATCCCGCAGCATGTCTGGCAAACTCTGGTTGAAGCGCAAGTTTTTAAGTGGGTAAGCAATCTGACCGTCCTCAATCCAGAATGTGCCATCGCGAGTCATACCTGTAACTACTAGGGTTTTAGGATTTACGTAGCGCACGTACCAAGCTCGATTCACCAGAATGCCTCGTTCTGTCTGGGCAATCAAGTCAGCCAAACTCTGGTTTGCACCATCCATCACAATGGGATACATAGCGCCTGTCGGTTGCTTGCCCTGCTGGGCAGCCCAATAGCGACTGTAGGAAAGAGTTTGAGGGACACCGTCTTTGATGACAGCTAAATAGTTGTTGCTTAACCCATCACCAAAGAAAGTGCCTAATTGCAACAGTGGATGAGCTGCATGGCGCTGCACCTGCATAAGGGGACTAAACATCGCCTCACCCAAACGATTGCCTGCTGAGTTACCTGCTTCATCGGTGCGAGACATGAAACTACGCCCTTCATCAGCCGCCCGTGCATCTAGACTCCAAACGAGCCAAGGGAGTAAATCTGCAAATGCAGCCCCATCGAGGATCACAGGATATGTCCCTGGACTAATTTCCCGAGGATAGCGTGATGTCAAAGCTCGCTCAATCAACTGCTCAGTCAATAGCTGAATGGGCAATTGGCCCACTGCCCAAGCAGTGCGCTGACTCCAGCTAGAGCCATCTTCAATGCGAGCCGTAAAGCTAAAATTTGCCCTTGTGCCGCGATCGCAGGCTTGCAAACCCCGCGAATTGCCTACTGCTTGCAGAAATGTTGCTGTACTGAGAGTCCCAGAACCATCGACGCCAGCCTTGGCACTCCGTTGGCAGACTCGCTGGATCATTTCTCCCCGTTCTAAAGGTGATAGGGTTGCTGTCGCTACATCAAAAGCTGGGGTGCGCTGTTCGTAAATTTGAGGTTCCAGCAGTGGTACCCACTCCGGATCTTCTGGAGCAATGCAGGCTAGCTCTTCACTCGCCCGGATGGTAGCCGCGATCGCCTCTGGTTCCATTTCAGTTGTATAACTGGATGCACTGCGAGTCCCGAAGTAACTGGCGATCGTTAGCTTGAACTGGGTGCTGCTAATATTCTGGCTGATTTGATTTTCCGAATAGCGGCTGAGGGCTTCTTCGCCAGTGCTGAGACTGACAAATACACCCTCTGCCTGAGATTGGCTGATGACTTTTTCTACCAGAGATCGGGCTTGGTCTTCGCTCAGTAATGTCGGTGCTGTTGCTATAGTCATTTGATTTGGGATTTTGAATTGTCCTTATGCCTGCAAGCAGGAGCTTACTGGTAGAAGGTTTTTATATTTTAGATTTATTTGAATTTTTTCAAGCTCCCAAGTGATAAAATTACAAAGTTTTTGTTTTACTAATCTCGTAGCTCTCATTTGTGTAGAAAAGGGTGAACTATGGCAACTTTAACGTTAGGTTCAAGAGGTGCAGACGTTAAGCAGCTACAGGAGCAATTAAACAAATTGGGCTTTGATTGTGGTACTCCAGACGGTGACTTTGAGGAAAAAACCAAATTGGCAGTTAAACAATTTCAAAAGAGTAAAGGGCTGACGGCTGATGGTGTTGCTGGCATTAAAACC
>CAZZWA010000190.1:0-8953 GCA_964657555.1 uncultured Microcoleus sp. | reverse complement strand
TGCCTAGATTTTACATTGCTCTTAATAGTCAAGAAGACTTAGACAAGCAATTAACAAAAAACTTTAAACTGAGAGAGTTTATTTCTGAGGAAGAAGGAGGGCCAGATAAGAATAATTTAACTTATCCCTACTTTGTGCCAGTAGCGATCGTGCGTCTTGCCCAAGCATTAGAAGAACTGCGGACTCGTCTTGACAATCAACCGCTGAAATTGAGTAGTGGCTATCGCTCACCTTTCTATTCCGATTATCAAAATAATCCTAGGAAGGCAAGTGCTCATCGGTTTGGGACTGCTACAGATATCATTGGTGTAGGTGACCTAGTCACGCCTTCCCAAGACTTGCTAAATCGGGTTAACGAAAAAGCCTTTGACGGGGAGGTGACGCCAGGTACGCGCTTAAGCAGTCCCAGTAGTTTGGGATTTGTCTACGCTGAATCTGTGGATGAAATGGGTGGTAGTCCGACCCACGCCCACATAGACATGGGATACATTAGTGGCTACCCAGATGAGATCAATCATTTAGGTAATTTGGCAATTGCCTGAATCTTACAGGCGATCACCAATACCTCTCGCTTAACCCCTCACCCAGTCTCCAGACTCCGAGCGCGGATTTGCATCGCTGCTAATGCCTCAAGGTTGATGCACCTTATATGCTAGAAGAAATAAAGCCACTAGGTTTGACGGTGTATTGTTATTAGTGAGCGCCAAACCTGACCAATAGGCAATAGGGAGTTCTCATGAATCGTAAGAATCTGAAGGTCTTCGCCTTGATATCGCAAGCCAGTGTTATCCTTTCGACCCTTCTATGGTCTATTGGTCTTGCTAGCGCTCAACCTACCCTCCATCAATCGCCAGAACTAGCGGCGACGCCTACACCTACCCTAGAGCTTTCGACTAAGGAGCGGCAAGAGCTAGAGCGATTGCGGGAAGACAGGCGCGTCCAACAGCAAGTTCAGGTTGAGGCGAGTCGCGCCTTTAATCAGACGACGACTCTATTTAATGTGATGCTAGTCGTCTTAGGGCTGCTCTTGGCGGCGGCGATCGCCGCCTTGTGGTTATTACGGCGAGCTGTAATTCGAGAGGTTGCAGAACTTGTGAGAGCCCGCCTTAATGAGGTAGGAGACTTGGAAGGTAAGATTGCTCATGCCAACCAAGAAATGCGTAACCTCCTACTCAAAGCTGAAGATATGGGTGAGGAACTCAATAAAGAGGCGGAAATTTTTCAGCAGGAGATAGGTGCCAACCAAGAAAACATATCTAAGTTGGTATCAGAGGTGTCTCAGTCTAAGCAACAGGCATTAACTAAGTTAGAGACGCAAATCAAAGAGGCAAAACAATCGCTAGAAAAATTAGAAGCTGAGTTGGCAGGTAAACTCTCTGAACTACAGTCAGATGCACAACACCAAAAAGATTTAGTCCTTGAAAATATAGAAAAATTAAGCTCGGAATTTGCTCCGCAACTTTTCGTCCTCCAGTCTGAGGTTCAAGGGCAGAAAGAGGCCAGCATCCAGAGCTTTAAACACGCAGAAACTGAGTTAGCCGATGAGTTTTCTCAACTCCAAATCAATGTAGAAAAGCAACGGGATTTAATTCTAGAAAACCTAGAAAAAATCAGTACAGAATTTGCTCCACAACTTTCCGTCCTTCAATCTGAGGTTCAAGGGCAAAAAGAGGCGACAATCCAGAACTTTAAACAGGCAGAAACCGAGTTTGCTGATGGGCTGGCTCAACTCCAGACTAGTGCAGAAACGCAACGGGACCTAGTCATAGAGAATTTAGAAAAAATCAGCGCGGGATTTGCTCCACAACTTTATGTCCTCCAATCTGAAGTTCAAGGACAGAAAGAGGCGACTCTCCAGAACTTCAAACAGGCAGAAACCGAATTGGTGGGCGGGCTGGCTCAACTCCAGACTAATGTCGAAACACAACGGGACTTAGTTCTAGAAAACCTAGAAAAAATCAGTGCAGAATTTGCTCCGCAAATTTCTGTAATTCAATCTGAAGTTCACGAGCAGAAAGATGCCGCGCTACAGAAGTTCAAACAGGCAGAAACCGAATTGGTGGATGGGCTGGCTCAACTCCAGACTAATGTCGAAACACAACGGGACTTAATTCTAGAAAACCTAGAAAAAATCAGTGCAGAATTTGCTCCGCAAATTTCTGTAATTCAATCTGAAGTTCACGAGCAGAAAGATGCCGCGCTACAGAAGTTCAAACAGGCAGAAACCGAGTTTGCCAATCAACTATCTGAACTTAAGTCAGAATCTCAAAGCCAACGTGATTTAATTCTGCAAAATCTGAAAAAATTAGAGTCTGATTTTTCGCCTCAGCTATCTGAAATTCAAGCGAATGCTGAACAAAAAGCTCAACAGCAGAAAGATATAGCCCTACAAAATTTGGAACGATTAGGAACAGAAATCGCCGCTCAACTGTCAGAATCGCAGTCGCTCCTGCAAGGACAAATGGAGCGGGCGCTCCAAAACCTGAAAAATCTGGAGACAGAGTTTACGACTCATGTTTCGGGTTCCCAATCAGGGATTCAAGAAAGGCGGGAGCGAATTATGCAAAGCTTGGAAAAATTAGAGACTGAGGTAACAACCCAATTCTCGAAATTACAGTCAGAGGTGCAAGGACGAAAGGATTTGACCGGGCAAAATATGGAAAAACTGGAGACTGAGATCGCCAATCAACTCTCTCAATTGCAGGCAGAAATTCAGGAGCGCAAAAATACAGCCCTCCAGAATCTGGATCGATTCGAGACTACACTGGCTCAAAAGCTCTCGGAAGTACAGTTGGAGGCTCAAACCCGCAAGGAGCAGCTTTTAAAACAACTGACTGAGATTTCAGCGACATCGCTGGCAGAGACTGTTGTTCCAGAAGTGCTCGCCAAAATCCAAGCTCTCAGCGAACAACTTGAACGGCTCAAATCTAATCATCCTCAGTTATTCTTGACCCCAGATGACTATATCAATCAGGGAAATGCTCTATTCTCTCAAGGGCACTACAATGATGCGATCGCCAAGTATGACCAAGCCATAGACATCAAGCCCGAAAACTCGAACATTTGGTATCAGCGGGGACTGGCTCTATGGGAATTAAAGCAGTATGAGGAAGCGATCGCCTCTTTTGACAAGGCGCTGGAGAGCCAACCTGATGACTCTGGCGTTTGGTATCACCGAGGTCTCGCTCTCAAGGAATTACGGCGCTATGAAGGGGCGCTCGCTGCTTTTAACAAGACCGTTCAAAGCCAGCCTGATAACTATAAAGCATGGCTGCACCGAGGCATTACTCTCGGCAGATTGAAGCGCTATGAACAGGCAATCACGTCATTTGACAAAGCGCTGGAGATCAAGCCGGATTATCATGAAGCCTGGGTCAGTCGAGGAGCTGTGCTAGGGTCATCGCAACAGCACGAAGAAGCTTTCAACTCCTTTGACAAAGCTGTTAGTATTCAGCCGAATGATGCTGTGGCTTGGTTGAATCGAGGTTTGGCTTTGGGAGTGTTAGAACGCTATGAAGATGCTGTGGCTTCCTTTGACAAAGTGATTGAATTAAATCCCGACTCCCATAAAGCTTTCAACAACAGGGGTGAGCTGCTCATCAAACTAGAGCGCAATCGGGAGGCACTTGATAGCTTCAATCGGGCTCTGAAAATTCAACCAGAATATGCCAATGCTTATTACAACAAGGCAATCTATTATGCCTTGCAGGGTAATGTGAGGTTAGCTATTGAAAACCTAGACCAAGCAATTGACCTGAATCCTAGGTATCGGGACGAGGCAAGAACTGAACCAGATTTTGAGGCGCTCGCACAGGACGATCGGTTCTGGGATTTGATTGAAGGTTAAGGACGAATGTACGCACAACGAGAGGGCGATCGCAAACGCTGCTTTGGCCTGATCTTGGTCGAAGTCAGCTGGGATGACCATCTTACTTTAAGAAAAATTGTAGGTAGGGTTTCGCGAGCGCGAAATTCAACAAATGCCCTTGAGTATTGAGGTTCATTTTGTTCAACCCCAACCTACTTAGTTTCTGTTTAGAACTTAAATGCATGTGCGATCGCCTGACACTGCATGCAGCTAATTTAACCAAGCTTCAACCTGGGCCGCAGGGATTTACCTTTATACTCGCCTTAGGCTCGTAGGCAAGAGTACTACCAACCGTGAAATTACCTAAAGAATTTGCCACACACCATTCCTACTTCCCAGTTCTTTCGGTAGCCATCACCTTTCTCTATTGTTATCTTGAAATCAGTCTGGCGATAGATGCAATAGACAAAAATCAGAAACTAGTGCGGCTGATCAAACGTCAGTATAAGCAATCAGTCCTGATTTAAGTCTAGACAGAATAACATTTAGGGAAAGTTTATGCGTTCTTCTTGGATGACAAGTTTGTTTATAGTTTCTGCTACTCTGATGACAGCATGGACTCAAAATTCTTTAGCCGAAAATTCTGCATCTCGTGGGCAATCACAATCAGCGAATGCGGTTACAGTAGCGGCAGGCAATGTTAGCCCACTCAATTTCAGCGTGTTCAACTATGCTGCAAATAGACTTGGCCAAAAAGTTGGTGATGGTGAGTGTGTGACTCTCGCGTCTGAAGCCCTGAAATCTATAGGGGCAAAAAACTTTTGGGAGCTTGGCCCACAAGGCTATGATGCTGACTATATCTGGGGTTCCCTCATTACAACAATCACTCAAAATCATAAATCTACTGCCAATATTGCATCGGGAGATATTGTTCAATTTAGAAATGTGTCTACCTATAAGGAAATGACATATCCAGATGGTTCATGGAGATCCTACAGTTCAATTTATAACCATCACACTGCCATTGTAAAGGCAGTCGTGGGAAGTCAAATCTATGTGTTGCACCAAAATGTAGGCGACCAAGGCAAGGGGCATGATGCTAGAAAAATTGTTCAGAACGGTGTAATTGATTTAAAAGATCTGACAAGTGGAACAATGTGGGTTTATCGCCCTTTAGGGAGTAAATAAAGCCCGATCACCGTCTTATAAGAGGATGGGAGATCGGTTGTTCCTAGTTTAGGCTAATTGCTAATGGTTCGGAGGTCTTCTAGCAATTAGCTCCTTACTTCAGTTGCTTTAACAGGCCACCTCCCATCCACAGATCATTCGCCATGATGGTGAGGGCGGGGTTCACTGCTGCGGTGGACGGTCACGGCTATATTCTCTCAAAATTGGCAAAGTTAATCATCAAGCTAAATCAGGCGATCGCTCAAATCCCGTCTGGAATTCCGGTTGTAGTTGCAACAGAAGATACAACGCTTGTCGTTTTCGTGGTGCAGTTTGGCGCACCTAACTGCCCTGTGTCCGAATACAGCTTGGTACAGTCCAGCTGCCAGCAACATCCCGCTCGGTGGTACAATCGCATACAGCCAAAAAGCTGTCCAAATTTGGGCGGGAAAGGCGGACGCAAGGCTACGGGCTGGGTTCATGCCAAAGCCAGAAAACGGCGCTTCCAGGGTGACGTAGAGCATCACCAGACATCCGGCGAACAGCCCCGTGAAGCGATTGAGCTGCTTGTTGTTACTGGTAAGCAACACTGTCATCATCATCAGGAAAGCAATCACCAATTCGCCCACCAAAGCAGCAATCCAGCCAGACGCGCCTGGTACCGTGACGACATAACTCACAGGCGATTGGGTAAATACTTTACCTAGCAGCAATGCTATGAGATAGACCCCCGTCAATCCGCCCAGACATTGGAACAGGATGTAGAACAGAGCATCCCAGGGTTGGACTTTGCCCAAGCGGTAAAAGGTGAGGGTGACAGCAGGATTCATGTGGGCACCAGACTGCTTACCCCAAGGTGAGTAGATCAGGGCAGTCGCTGTGAATCCCATCGCGATTCCGATTAAAAATCGGCGCAGATCGCCATTGGGGAGTGCTTGATGTAGGGGGGAACCGGGGTACTCAAACAGGCAGGTAAATACTCCGGCAGACACCATAAATAGCCCTAGTTCTGCCGCTTCCATCAGGTATTCCGGTAGATGTTTTCTAAAGGTTTCCAACCTGACCTCCCTGGTAAGAATGAGTGGGGATACTGTCCCAATAAAAATAACATTCTTTGACAAAAACATTATGCCCTCATCCCTTTACCCCTTCTCCCAAAAATGGGAGAAGGGGAATCGGAAACTCTTACTTTCCTTTCCTTATATCTTGCACGATTCTCAAAAAGCCCGATATGCCGCCCGGAACTCAAGTTCCGGGCTAACAGCTTAAGCTGCGCGATTTAAATCGCACTCGGACTGACAGGGCAGGTGCAAGATCTGAGTTTCCCCTCTGAGAAGAAGAGCTGTTCTTGTGAAGGACTAGAGACTTCGGTTCAAAAGTGAGATGATCCAGGGAATGACTTGCCGCCCACTGTTTTGTTCATTGTTAATCAGCTAATGTGCATTCAAATTGCATAACTAGAATTTCAAAATCCTTGTGATGTTTAAGTTGCATCTCCTCCGGTAGTGCAATTTAAATGCTGATTAGCTTAGCAATGAACTCTAAACGCTAATCTCTCTTACTCCAGCCGGGGGAGTGTCAAAAGTACGTCGGGAAAGGATACCTATTTGTGCGTGGTACCATCGGGCATGATAGCCCCACTGAGTTTAGCCTCACTTAAGTCTGCTTCGACTAGGTTTGCTCCTTTTAGATTCGCTTTTTGTAGATTGGCTCGCCACAGGAATGTCCTAGACAAATCAACTGAACTGATGTTTGCTTCGCTGAGGTTGACTTGAGAAAGTCTTGCTCCACTTAGATTGGCTTTGTTCAGGTTGGCTGCTTTGAGATTCGCCAGAATCAGTCTTGCGCTTTTCAAATTTGCTCCAATTAAGCTAGCTCCGCTTAAATTAGCAGCAATCAAGTTTGCACCTTCCAGGTTTGTTGAATTCAAATTCGCTCCTTGCAGGTTTGCCCCACTCAGGGAAACGTGATTCAGATCGCTTCCTGCTAAGAAAGCATTTTGTAGCGATGCACCTGGAGCAATCAAATAGACTCCTGCTTCAGTAGGCTCAAATCCTGTAGGAAAGATAGTCGTTTCATCGTAAAATCCATGCTGGAAGTCGGCTCCTTGAATGTTTGCTCCTTTAAGATTTGCCCCAATTAGCGTTACCTGGCTCAGATTGGCCTGATTTAGATTGGCACCTATCAGCTTGGCGTTTCTCAAGTTGGCTCCCTTCAAGTTAGCTTTACTGAGATTAGCGCCGCTCAAATCTATCATCTCGTACAGAACAGCTCCCATGAGGTTGGCTTCGGCTAGGTTAATCCCTGTAAAATCCCGTTCTCCCTCGTTATACCGCTTCCAGAATTCTTCAGCACCAATCGGCGTATCCTGACTCTTTTCTTCAACTAAATAAGCTTCCATCAGCAGCATATCTCCGTAAACTCCCAGCAGATGCGTCATTCTCAGAAGCTTAAATTTTTCATCACTGAAAGTCACGCTTTGCTGATGGGAAGCAGCAGTGTCTACCTTCTCATATTGTTCATCCTCAGCAACATCAGCTATCCCAAAAAGATCAGCATAATGTTCTGCTAATTCACTCTTATACTTAACCAGATCATCCGAATGCCCATTTGAACTCAGCCGTTGATTTAAGGACTGTTGTAAGTCACTAACTTGTTCAGACAATGCGGCGATCGCTGACTGTAAATTTTCCAAATATTCTACTTCCGGTCTGGCATCGAAGTCTTGCCTCAATTCCTCGTAATATCGCTTAAGCCATAAAATATTTTTATTCCTAAGATTTTGCTCTTCTTCTATCTTTTCAATTCTCGAAACCAGAGACTCTAGATCTATTGTTTGGTTATACATAGGGCAGTCCTAGAAATTACCTTGCTGAATGCTTTAACTAGCTCACCTTTCCCTCAGTAGGATTGCTCAAACGTCTCAATTTGCGCGTTTTCGATTAGGTAATCTCATAGCGGGAAGGGAGTAAAGAAAGTAGCCTGGTAGCGACCCTAGTTGAAATTCTATTCAAAGTATAACTTTTTTTGCTGACTGGGAATGGGTTACAGGCAATAAAAATTTTATGATTTAAAAAAACAATCTTTGGCTTTCCTTAATACTTTTCTTCAACTCAAAACATTTTGTTGACTTAATGCGACATCTCCTCAACCACTTTGAGAAACTCGCGCAAAATTGGAGATAAGTTATCCTGCCGCCAAACTATAGCCATCTCCAATTCAGGTGTCTGCCCCTGCAAGGGTTTGTAAACAACTCCCACCCTTTGGAGATTTTGCAGAGAAGCTGGAACCAAAGCCACACCAACTCCGCCAGCAACCAAGCTCACGATAGTTTGCATCAACATCGCTTCTTGGGCAACCTTGGGGCTGAAACCAGCTTGCTGGCAAAGGTTGATAATCTGACTGTAGAATCCTGCTCCTAGATGACGTGGAGGCACAACAAAGGGTTCCCTAACTAAGGCTTCTAGAGGGATTTGGGGTAAGCTGGCCAGAGGATGAGTCTCAGGCAAAGCGACAATGAGCGGTTCTTGCCAAATGGACATGAAGCTCAAGGCGCTGTCTTCGACATTTGGCAACCAGAGAAAACCGACATCAATCCGGTTGTCGAGAATCCTCTGAACCTGTTTGTGTGAAGTCAGCTCATGCAAAACCAGCTCCACACAAGGGAAGCGCTCTCGAAACACTCGGAGAATTTCCGGCACATAGCTTTGGGTTGCAGAACTATTAACCCCTACACCCAATCTACCAATCTCGCCACGACTAGCTCGTTGTACGGCTCTGACAGCCTGCTCAACCTGAATGAGTACCAAGCGTGCTTCTTCTAAAAAGACCTGTCCAGCTTCCGTCAGTTGAACTCGACGTTTGGTGCGCTCAAACAGTTGTACACCCAATTCCTTTTCCAAAGAGCGGATTTGTTGGCTCAGAGGCGGCTGAGCGATTTGCAATCGTTCGGCAGCTCGACTGAAGTGCAGTTCTTCA
>CAZZWA010000189.1:1732-10809 GCA_964657555.1 uncultured Microcoleus sp. | reverse complement strand
ATTCTCACAGACGAGCACATACTTTCTACCAAGCAAGTTTGTCAAAACTGCTTGCTTGCTGACCAACGGGGTCAACCTCGCTGGCGCGGTGGTCAACTTGGCTGCGGTCAGGCAACTCGCAAACTCACGGAAAATCAACCTGACGAGTACCAGTGTCAAATGGGCTTTCGGCTGGCGAATGTCGAGTGAGGGAAGATAGCAGAACGAACCATATGATTGAAGGCCGCAGTCTCAGAATCAGTTGGGCTGTTCTTAGACTTCTTTTAGAACTAAATCAGCCTAACCATGCTACTAGCGTACTAAAGCTTGGGGTTGCTGCCAGTACGTCCTTCAGCAAAAAATCCAACTTGGTGTGTCTGAGAGCGAGCCGGTAACAGCGTTATCCTGAGGTTAGGTTACGTGTTTATCCACAACTTGATGCAGGAGAGTTGGTCATGATCTGGCGCAGGTCTACTACCATTCAAGACCGAATTTTGGCTTGCTTACCCTATTTGGTGCCCATCTTGGAAGTCCTTGCATTTGGCACCTTTCTATTCACACTCATTCCTCCATTAGCACTGTTGTTTGCTCCGCTACTTTTCCTCCTACCCATCTACTTCTACTCAATAGGGGGAATAGCAGTAGTGCCGTTAATTGTCTTCTTTGGCCTGTATCTTGGGGTTGTGCGAAATGAAACATTGAGTCACTTCCTGCGCTTTAACGCGATTCAGGCGCTGCTATTAGCGATTTTTTCGTACTTGTGTAAATATCTTTTGGATCTGTTACATATCTCACAAAGTATGGTGTCTGGCGGATTGGGCAGTTTTACAAATTTGCCAGCGGATCTGATTTTTTGGGGGGTTGTGCTTAGTGCCATCTTTATCGTTATTGTAGGAGCCTCAGTCTACGCCATCGTCCAGTCCCTGCGGGGTCAGTATGCAGAAATGCCACTGATTTCCGAAGCTGCTCATTCTCAGGTGCGTTATTAAGAGTTTCGCTCTGAGGAATTCCTCAACAAAAAGGTTAGTAGATAGTAGTTATTGGTAAAACACTCATCCATTAAGTATTTTGACTACTAACCACTAACAGCCACAATGACCAAATAGGTGAGTTAAATGCGTAGGAAGTCCTGAAGAAAAACCATCTATAAACTCAAAATTCAGCCCCCAACACTTGAGCGTGGTTGCCTCTGAGTGACAATGTTTTCTAGAGAGCCAATGCCCTCAATTTCAACACGGACGCGATCGCCCACCTGCAAAGGACCGATCCCCTCTGGTGTGCCAGTGAGTATGACATCTCCTGGCAGCAGCGTCATCACTTGACTGATATAAGACACTAGAAATTCTGGTCTAAACACCATCTGATCGATCTTGTCAGACTGTACTGGCTGCTCGCTATCATTAACAAAAGTTTGCAACCGCGCACCCGGACTCAACTCTCGAACAATCCATGGCCCTAAAGGACAAAAAGTATCAAATCCTTTTGCTCGTGTCCATTGACCATCCTGCTTTTGCAAATCGCGGGCAGTCACATCGTTAGCAATCGTGTAGCCCCAGATTTTGGCAGGTGCCTGCTGTGGCGTACAGTCCACACACAGTTCGCTAATCACTAAAGCTAACTCCCCCTCATAATCCACCCGTTGAGACTGGGGGGGATACTGAATTGCTGTACCAGCAGCAATGACAGAGGTGGGTGGTTTGAGAAATAGCAGTGGCTGTTTCGGTGTCGGTGTCCCCATCTCAGCAGCGTGGTTAGCATAATTCTTACCCACTGCGATAATTTTTGACGGAGCACAGGGAGCCAGCAGTTGATAACTATCTGGTTCTAATTGTACATCTGTGATTTGCCCATGCAACCAGGGAGGAGCATCCAGGATCTGAACACTTCTACTGAGTTGCAGAACACCATAGAATGTCTGTCCATTAGCTGTTTTAACTCGGACGTAGCGCTGCGCCATAGGGATGAAGATATTTAATTACTTCTAAAATAAAGCGGTCTAGAGGTCAAAAAATGGGGATTGGCTCTGAAAACTAGATAAAATTGAAAGATGGGTAGTAAAATTTTAGCAACCTCATGGGAATTACCCTCTTCACCTACTTTGGGGAAGCGATACATAATAATACAGCCCTTGGAGTCAAGGTATTATTGCCTGTGGAAGGAGACTGCTGGGAAGTCCCCATAAAGCAGGAAATCTAGATCGTGTTAGCGGATCAGCGCGTAAGCGCGGTATGATAGATAGCCACTCTGTACTTGCAAGAGTTAAGAGGGGGAAGTTCACATCCTTGCTTCTTCTACAGATGATGGAAAGTTGAGCCAGCTTGATCTGGTTTGCCACTTTACCACTCACTGGTCAGAAGAAGCCATGTTGTCCACAAGGAAATTAGTCACATGACCTACATTTACGAGACCATGTATATCCTGCGTCCCGATCTTGGAGAAGAACGGGTAGGGCAGGCGATCGCCAAATATCAGAACTATTTGCAAGAACAAGGAGCCCAAGATGTTGAAGTTCAGCATCGGGGCAAGCGCCGTCTAGCTCAGCTCATCAAAAAGCAGCGTGATGGCATCTACGTACAGATGAACTATAGAGGCAATGGCAGTCTTGTAGCAGGTCTAGAACGGTCAATGCGACTGAGTGAAGAGGTGATTCGCTACCTAACCATCCACAAGCAGGAAACGCCTGAGGTGCCACCTGAGCCGGAGGAAGCTGAGAGCTCAGAGAACTAGACAAAAATAGATATCTCTCGTGAGAGCGCCATTATTAGGTGGCTATAAGTAAGCGTCGGTTAAGATCGCTAATTGCTAATGT
Organism: uncultured Microcoleus sp.; assembly: GCA_964657555.1. GTDB lineage: Bacteria > Cyanobacteriota > Cyanobacteriia > Cyanobacteriales > FACHB-T130 > CAZZWA01. The sequence continues at coordinate 8,021 of CAZZWA010000189.1, read as the reverse complement.
TAGTTAGTTGACATCTTGCACCCGGCTGTTGAAACCGCAGCTACGCCAACCCGCCTACTCTAAGGTCAGGCTTCGCCTACAGAAAAAGGGGGGCGAAGTGGCTTCGCTTCTATTCAAACGAAACCCGCCGGTGCCGGTGACAAAACCCTTGATTTTCGGTGAGTCCGCGCCAGCGGACTTAGAATCCAATAGCCCCAGAATTCCATTCTGAGGGCTTGGTGCAAGATGTGACTCAGGCAATTAGTATCCTTATAGCCCCCACCAGTTACATTTATTTCCGCCCATCTACATAATGAACTCATGACTTCCAGAGCAAAGTACGATGGAATTAGGGGAAGCTCCTAAGTCGATGCTGCGAAGAGAGCACTTCATCCTCTGCCATCGCCTGAATGAGTAGTCTTAAACAATTCCATCTGCTGGAAAAACTGTGGCTCAGGTCATTCTCGAAAACGTTTACAAAAGCTTTTCAGCTCGTAAGGGGGAACGAGTTGTCGTACCAGTAACGGCACAGCCCTCAGTTGTCACCCTAGAGACAGATAGAGTGTCAGGAAAGTCTGCATACGTTGCGGGTGACAAGTCTTCACAACCATCTGGAAGTGTTAATGTGCTGCGGCGGATCAGCCTGACAGTTCAGGACGGTGAATTTATGGTGTTAGTGGGGCCATCTGGCTGTGGCAAAAGCACCCTCTTGCGAGTGATTGCTGGCCTAGAGGAGGTGACTGGGGGAAATATTTGGGTGGGCAATACACTGGTTAATGATTTGCCACCCAAGGAACGAGACATCGCAATGGTGTTTCAGAACTACGCCCTCTATCCCCACATGACAGTTTATGACAACATCGCTTTTGGATTGCGGCGCACAAACCTGAGGCATGAGAAAAATCACCATCCAGTTAATTCTCAGTCTTCTATTCCGTCTTGGGGAAAGAATCTACTAGTAGCAATGACGCGATCGCTCCCTACAGGTCTGCGCTATATATCTGAATGGGAAAAAGCGGTTGATGCGCGAGTACGCACTGTTGCTAATTTGTTGCAAATTGAATTACTTTTAGATAGATTGCCGAAACAACTATCAGGTGGGCAAAAGCAACGGGTGGCACTGGGAAGGGCGATCGCGCGCAATCCGCAAGTTTTTTTAATGGATGAACCGCTTTCTAATTTAGATGCCAAGCTTAGAGCAGAAACCCGTGCCCAAATTGTTAAGCTACAGCGTCAGCTAGGCACGACCACTATCTATGTCACCCACGACCAAACTGAAGCGATGACGATGGGCGATCGCATTGCTGTGATGAGCGGTGGTCAAATTCAGCAAATTGCCTCACCTCTGGAACTGTACAATCACCCGACGAACCGCTTTGTCGCAGAATTCATCGGTTCGCCGCCTATGAATTTTCTGACCGTGCAAGTGAAAGCCCCGCTGCTGATTACTCATCCTCAGTTTCGCCTCACTCTCCCAGACTTCTGGGCAGATGCACTGCAACAATATGATGGGCGATCGCTCACTTTGGGCATTCGACCCGAACACTTGAGCATTAGCGTTCCCGCACCCAAAAATCTGCTAGTGCAAGTTGATTTAGTGGAAGCTTTGGGTAATGAGACTTACTTATCTGTCAGTTTCAAAGATTCTACCGCCTTCTCTACTTCTTTACAGGTCCGAATTCCTCCAGACCGACTAGTGAAAATAGGCGAGCAACTTTGGTTATCACTGATCTCAGATAAAATTCATTTATTCGACCCTGAGAGTAGCTTAGCGATCAGACTAGCTAATCATTAGCATTTTTGAAAAGCTCAAGATAGATTGGAGAGAATTTATTGAGAATATTGCTTGTCAACAAGAAGTAAAGTTTAAACTGTAGAGCTAACTTTATTTTTTAAGAAGCTTACTAAATTATTGAGAAACGAGGTGCTGAGCTTGGTTTTTTCCATTTCCTCTACAGGATATGATGTCTTGATGGCTTGAGCTGCAACAACATCAGCTTTACCAGCAAATTGCTCGCTAGCAGAGGATGGAGTAACTTTGAGTAAATCATTGGGAGTTCCGGCCATCACCGGGATTTCTTCTACTAATCCTACTAAAATCAGCCGGAAGGCAATTTCTTGAATTTTCTGTATAGGGAACCTCAACTGCTCGGCGATTGTTTCTAGAGAAACTGTTCCCGTGACAAATTCCCAAACTTGCCACTCTAGGGAATCTAAATTCAACGGGGGCTTGCCACTTGGAACTGACCTAGACTTAGACAGTAAAGAGGTGGGGTTGGGCAGCTTACAGTTTAGCGGGCTCCAGTCTCGCAGTACTCGTAAACCCAACAGAGTCGCTTCGTCTGCTGGCAGATGCAAACCCGTCATCTTAGCTGTAGGTAAGGGAGCTTCCGGGTTAAATTTAAACTGACCATTCTCGATCCGAAACAAGGCACAGACTGGCCGCACAACTTGGGCGTGGAACAGCAGTTTTAATTGTTCGACCTGCAAAACACCCTGCTGCTTCAAATACAGACCAACAGGTATATTTACAGAGTAGTGACTCATCAGTTCAGCAATAGAATCATTCTTCAGCCAACCTCTTTGAACGATCGCACAAATCAGCTCTTGGCTATCTGGCCCCTTGGAAAATGCCACTATTCCTCCCTGATTTACCCAAATGTAATAGAACGTATTTTCCTGACTCTGGATTTGACCAGTGAGGAAAACGTCTGCCGTGATTGGTTGGGTACGAATCGTCAGTAATCCAGTTTTTCTGCCTTGATGAATGAACTGAAATAGCTCTGGGATAGAAAAATCTTTTAAATTACCAGTGATAGCCATTTTTTTAGATACTTAACTCCACTCAGTAGGATGAAGGATAGCAGGCAAGTCCTGACCAATCTCTTTCTATTAATATTGCTGTATTAGGATGATTGAAAACATCGTACGAATAGCTGATTAATTCTCCGCCAAATAGCCAATTGACTTATTTTTATGACAACCAGTTCTCCTTACTCTCTATTTGGAGGAAATTTAAAGTGAATTAGCACAACTTCCAACAGACGGCAGTTTCTCCCTAGATCTGAGAATGGAAGAACTTCTTGGCCGTCCCTCGGCAATTCCTGAGCTGTAAAGTAGCAGCACTAAGCAAGACGGCGATAAAATAAAAATAAATTGTTACAAAAGCTGTAATTCTTAGCCCATGACCACTACTGCTCCAGTAAAAACTCAATACGAAGCAATTATTGGACTGGAAACCCACTGCCAGCTGAATACCAAAAGCAAGATTTTCTGTAATTGCTCTACAGAATTTGGTTTAACTCCAAACCAGAATGTCTGCCCAATCTGTTTGGGGATGCCTGGAGTATTGCCTGTATTGAATCAGAAGGTGCTTGAGTACGCTGTCAAAGCTGGCCTCGCCCTCAATGGTGAAATTGCTGCATATAGCAAATTCGACCGCAAGCAATACTTCTATCCTGACTTGCCAAAGAATTATCAAATTTCTCAGTACGACTTGCCCATTGTCGAGCACGGCTGGCTGGAAATTGAGCTAGTCGATGCCGAAGGCAATCCTACCCACAAGCGGATTGGCATCACGCGCCTGCACATGGAGGAAGATGCCGGGAAGCTGGTTCACGCAGGCAGCGACCGACTATCTGGTTCAGCCTACTCCCTGGTAGACTTCAACCGTACAGGCGTGCCTCTAGTAGAAATTGTCTCTGAACCCGACATGCGTTCTGGTCAAGAAGCCGCTGAGTATGCTCAAGAACTGCGTCGGATTCTGCGCTATCTCGGTGTCAGCGATGGCAACATGCAAGAAGGTTCTCTGCGCTGCGACGTCAATATCTCCGTGCGTCCATTTGGTCAGGAGAAGTTTGGCACCAAGGTAGAAATTAAAAATATGAACTCCTTCAACGCTATTCAGCGGGCGATTGATTATGAAATCGACCGACAAATTAAAGCTTTGGAATTAGGTGAGCGGATTGTACAAGAAACCAGGCTATGGGAGGAAGGCGCTCAGAAAACCATTAGCATGCGCATTAAGGAAGGCTCTAGCGATTACCGTTACTTTCCCGAACCGGATTTGGGGCCCATAGAAGTTTCATCTGAGCAATTAGAAAAGTGGAAGTCAGAATTGCCAGAACTTCCAGCCAAGAAACGGCATCGTTATGAAAGTGAATTGGGATTGTCTCCCTATGATGCTCGCGTACTAACTGATGACCGCCTAGTGGCTGAATATTTTGAAGCAGCTGTTGCTGCTCAAGCCAATCCTAAGCAAGCTGCTAACTGGGTTATGGGAGATATTGCTGCCTACCTCAATACAGAGAAACTCGGTATCACCCAAATTGCCCTCACCCCGATCGTTCTAGCAGAACTGATCTCCTTAATTGAAGACGGTACCATCAGCGGCAAAATCGCCAAGGAGATTCTGCCCGATCTGCTGTCTCAGGGGGGGTCGGCTAAGAAATTGGTCGAGAGTCAGGGACTCGTCCAAATCTCTGATACTGGTGCCCTCGAAGCTATCATCGATCAAGTGTTAGCGGCAAATCCCAAAGAATTGGAACAGTACCGCAATGGCAAAACTAAGCTGCTAGGATTCTTTGTTGGGCAGGTGATGAAGCAGACTGGAGGGCGGGCCGATCCCAAGCTGACCAACCAAGTGCTAGATCAGAAGTTGAACAGAAAATGACTACGCGCAGTGGTCTCTGAGCTTGCCGAAGAGTCCCCATCCATAATTTGATTTGAGTGGCGACTGCGCGTCGGGAAAGCCAATAAGAGCCAAGCAACGATAGCCCTTGCTTAGGCGCTATATGCAGGCTGCACCGCTTAGCAAAGAAAGGGAAGGGGAATCTTTTCCCAATTTCTGCATGCCTTACAGTGTGAGGCATAGAGAGTCCCCTCAAAAGAAATTTACCAAAATTGCTTTTGAGGGGTGACACCCCTCATAGTTAACGTGCTATATTGTGTTAAGTAGATGCACCCTGATGATCGGGAGAGTCGCCAAGTGGCTCTCCTTTTTTTTATCTGTAATAAGCTGTTGAGCATTTAGGCAAGCACTTTAGATTTTTCATACACATCACCGAGAAACCTCATCCCCTTGTGGGTGCCAAAGGATAGGTGCGCTTGTTCCCTTGGGTACGCTACGCGGACTTCGTCACGATACCCAAGGGAACAAACAATAGGTTGTCGATTCACTACCAATCCGTTTGCTCTACAAATAAGCTGAACTTTGGAGGCAGTGAACTGACCTAATCGCCCTCTAATATCGGAATACAATCTGCCTGGGTCAATCCTAAAAGTGGGTGGGGTAATTGACTTTTTGTTAACCGCCCCGCCACTTTGGTAATAGATAATCGGTATCAATTTCTAAATTCCCAACTGCCCAGCATTTTTAAAGCAAGCGCTCCAAAAAGTCGCTCTCTACATTCCCATAATTTCGTATCCAGCGTCTACATACAGCACCTGACCAGTAATCCCACTGGCCAAATCGCTACATAAGAAAGCAGCAGCATTGCCTACTTCCGTCTGGGTAACAGTACGACGCAGCGGTGCGATTTCCTCAACGTGGTGAATCATATCTAAAATTCCACCGACAGCTGAGGATGCCAGAGTCCGGATGGGACCAGCTGAGATAGCATTCACCCGGATATTCTGAGGGCCAAGTTCAGATGCTAGGTAGCGCACACTCATTTCCAGACCTGCCTTGGCTATTCCCATGACATTGTAGTTGGGAATGACCTTAACGCCGCCTAGATATGTGAGAGTAACGATACTGCCTCCTTGCGTCATCAAAGGTTTTGCCGCCGCTGCCAAAGCGGTCAGCGAGTAGGTACTAATTTCCAAGGCTTGGCTAAAGCCAGAACGCGAGATATTGCTAAAGTCCCCTGATAAATCGTCCTTGTTGGCAAAAGCGAGGCAATGGATGAGAATGTCTAAACGTTCCCACTTGTCGCGGATAGCCTCAAATGTGGACTGGACTTGGTGCTCATTTTGGACATCACAGGGTAAAAACAAACTGGGATTTAGGGGCTCTACCAGTTCTGCGACTTTTTTCTCAAAGCGGCCTCGCTCGTCGGGCAGGTAGGTGATTCCCAACTCTGCTCCAGCTTTGTTCAGTTGCTGGGTAATCCCCCAGGCAATTGATCGATTATTGGCAATACCAGTGACAAGAGCTTTTTTTCCGGTTAAATCTAGCATAAATGTTGCTTTTAAAGGCAATATAAGAGGATATCCGAAAATGGAGGTAACAAAGATAGCTATCCGTAGCACCGAAAAGTCTGGAGTCAAGCAAACCGAGGCTCTAGACAAAAGTTGGCAGTCGTGGTCA
>CAZZWA010000189.1:0-1632 GCA_964657555.1 uncultured Microcoleus sp. | reverse complement strand
CTTCAACCAACCAGTCAACTACAATCTCAAAGGTATCCCAGCTTGCCGCTAAGATATTGTCAGTGGGAAAAGTCAGGGGAGGAAGAGGCACAGTTCTTGATCACTCGATGTCTAATGCTAGCTTCTGTGCCCTAGCTCTAGTAGGAGTCTGCCGCTCATAAGTAGAGCTAGTGGAATTGACCGTATGGGGATGATAAAACACCAAAAGTTCAAATTGATTACGATATTACAAAAATTATGTAACATTTGATACAAAAAATGAACTCAGACTCAGATTAAGTGTTCTTTAACGACAGTCAAGAATGTCTCGTCGCTAATTGGTGATTTTTAATCTTCACCAGTAATTTGTTGGCAAAAGTTGCAGGGGCGTTGGTTAGAGCAGTGAGTATGGTCGTGACGCAAGATAGACCGCTAGCAACTGTGTTCCGTCAAATGGGGGGGGGAGCTTTTCCTCCTGTGGTGGAAACCTTTGATCGGGGCAAGACGATTTTTTTCCCAGGAGATCCAGCTGAAAGGGTCTATTTTTTACTGAAAGGTGCCGTCAAACTATCTAGAGTTTACGAGGCTGGGGAAGAAATTACTGTAGCGCTGTTACGAGAAAACAGCGTCTTTGGTGTGCTGTCACTGATTACGGGTCACCGCTCAGACCGGTTCTACCATGCAGTCGCCTTTACGCCAGTAGAATTACTCTCAGCCCCAATTGAGCAGGTTGAGCAAGCACTGAAGGATAATCCTGAACTGTCAATGTTGATGCTAAGGGGTCTTTCTTCTCGGATCTTGCAAACAGAAATGATGATCGAGACTTTAGCTCACCGCGACATGGGTTCTCGATTAGTCAGTTTTCTGTTGATTCTCTGCCGCGATTTTGGAGTCCCCAGTGGTGATGGCATTACGATTGATTTGAAACTCTCGCATCAGGCGATCGCGGAAGCGATTGGCTCCACTCGTGTCACAGTCACCCGTTTACTAGGAGACTTGCGGCAGGAGAAAATGATTTCAATCCACAAGAAAAAGATTACGGTGCACAACCCGGTTGCCTTGAGCCAGCAATTTACGTAGTTGGGAGTTAGGGAATGGGGAACTCGGGGCTCCCTTTGGGGATTAGGGGTAATAGGGAACGGGAAATTGAGATTAAGAAGTTTGAGATGGGAAATTCCCTCATCCCCGCTCTCCTCTTTCTCAATCCTCGGTTCCTAGTCCTCAGATTACAGTCAAGGCGCTAGGCTGTAACTAGAAGGACTGTATCTGAAAATGGACATCGGGTTTATCCTGGTTGTGTCAATTTTGGTGTTGGGAGGTGCGATCGCGACTCTAGGCGATCGCATAGGTACCCGAGTTGGAAAGGCGAGGTTGAGTTTATTCAAACTCCGGCCTCGCCAAACGGCTGTTTTGGTGACAATTGTGACTGGGATTGCGATTTCGGGGTCAACGCTAGCAGTTCTATTAGCTACAAGCAAGTCATTACGCACAGGGCTATTTCAAGTAGATGAGATCCAAAAGCAACTGAGAAAAGCTCATGGAGAGCTGGAGCGAACATTAGCCCAAAAGCAGCAGACCGAAGCTCAGAAAAATCAGACCGAGAGGGACTTAGCTAAAACTACAGCCCAGAAAACTCAGACTGAGAGGGAATTG
>CAZZWA010000188.1:0-10815 GCA_964657555.1 uncultured Microcoleus sp. | reverse complement strand
TTGCTGTTCTGTCTGGGGTAACCCAGGGATATTCTTCCTAATTTCTTCTATTTCATGGCGGCGGTTGAACTGATTGATGGGAACATATAGAGCCAGAGATACAGAACTAGCAATAATCTGTTTGTTCACCAGAAAGATAAATCCTGCAACTAGCGGGACATATTCGGCGATCGCACGAACGAGTTTTTCGTTCATGGCTGATTTAGGTTTGTTTAGAGGCCATTCTATTAAGGATACATCACCCAGCGTGCAACTTTCCGGACTGTTCTCCCTTTTTAAGGCGGGCTAGGGGGATCTTTCCTCATTGGCTTGTTGTTTTGAGCATCCCAACTCTCATGGAAAGGGGGCTAAGAAAAAGTTGGACATTGTGCTGCACTTTAGCTGATGATGCGCTACAGGTGCTATCGTGAGGTGAAGATTACTTGCTTGACCTTGACTATGCCTTTGGCGCTCTCCTAGTTTAGGCCAATAGCGTGAAAAGCTTGGTATGCGAAGACTTTATGACTCTCAATTTCTCAACGGCAACACTGAAGCTACATATTCTGCTGGAACCAACGCTCAGGGGAAGGCGATCGCTTCTGTCCTAGAACTTCCCAATTGCCTTGTTGAAGCTACAACTCGCGAACAGGCTCTAGAAGAGTTAAAAAAGCTGTTACAAACTCCTCTAGAGAAGATAAAAATTATTCCCATGGAAGTTCAATTGTCCAACGAGATTTCTATCAAATTCCAGGTCTAGTGTTGGAGGATTGGATACAAGAGATTTCTGATTAAATGTAATTTCTGATAGCAATAGAAGCGATTGCACGAACGAGTTTATAGTAAAGTGGCTTTAAGGAACTATAAATTAGACAAAATCCTCTTTAAAGTATCGTCAAGCTAGAATTGCAAACACAGATGAACGCAGATAGTCCATCTGTGTTTATCTGCGTTCTGTTTAATTGTATTTGGGAAATCCTTAATCAGCGCTTGTGGTTTTGATTTTTTCATAATTGCTGATAAAATTTTGTAAGTGAGGAAAATGCTCAGATACAGTATAATGACTCAATCTTTAGCAACAAGTCGATGTAGAGATATAGCAGGCAAAATCTCCACCGTCTTAATCACTTCTCAAGCACCACTAAAGAAAAAACGATGGAATGTTCGGAAGTTGTATTCTCAAGTTTCTTTTGCCTTGGGCTTCGGGATAGTTTCTACTTTTAGCGCTATTCCTGCTTTTGGAGCTGAGCGAATTTCGTTCTTCTATCCTCCTTTCGGACAATTCTCAGTTTCCATACAAGATCTAGAAATCTTTGCAAAAGAAGGCAAAATCACCCCAAATTTTGCCTTCTATGCTAAACGTGTCAAACCAGAACAACTTGCAGCACTACGGGAATCGCTCTCACAACGCTTTGACGTGAGTCCCCTGACGGTTTATCGGTTTACTCACTCACCGATTGGAGAGACGATTCTCAACCGTCTAGGGCTGGACTTGAAAGCCGATGTTGAGCAAAACGGTTTCTATTCTCTACGGGCTGCTCTCTACGACGCGGCATCTGATCCACAAGGCTTAACTATTATCAATGTGCTGCACTATTTTCCGTCGGCTACCATCTGGCTTGACATCAATCGGAGTCAGCAGGTGGTTGCTGAAATATCAAAGCTGCTCAAACAGAAGGATTTAGTGATTGCGGCAATTCAGCATCAGGCAGCAGCGACAGCCCAGCCATCTGGCAACTTTCGTTCAGATTTACGACTCAAAGGGCCTTTAAAGTGGCGATCGCAAACGCTCACCTTTACAAATCCCCAGCGTCCTGCACCTTCAACCGTGACTGCCGATATCTATCTCCCCCAAGGGACTACAGGACCGATTCCGCTGATTGTCATCTCTCACGGGATTGCTTCTGACCGCAAGACGTTTGCCTATCTCGCTCAGCACCTAGCGTCTTGGGGTATGGCCGCAGTCGCACTGGAACACCCCGATACGAATGGTGAAGCATTTGAGCAATTCTTTGCTGGTTTTGATCGACCACCACTGCCGACTGCGTTTGTCAATCGACCTCTGGACGTGAAGTATTTATTAGATACATTACAGCAAAAGGCTCAGTCAGATCCAGCAGAGTTTGGTCAGCTGAATTTACAGCAGGTAGGAGCGATCGGTCAATCTATGGGAGGCTATACAGTTCTTGCCCTTGGAGGAGCCCCACTTGAATTGAAAAATCTGGGTCAAAAGTGCGAGCAACTGAAAACTAACTTATCGTTCGATTTATCACTCTTGCTACAGTGCCGAGCCACTGATTTGCCATCTGCCACTTATAACCTGCGAGACGAACGGGTCAAAGCAGTGCTTGCTGTTAACCCAATAGGTAGCGAGATTTTTGGGGAGCAAGGGCAAGGGGTGAGTCTAATTCAAGTTCCCCTGATGGTAGTCTCAGGCAGTAATGATGTGTTTGCGCCTCCGTTAGAAGAACAGATTTTTCCCTTCACTAAGCTAACTACCCCGAATAAGTACCTAGTCGTGCTGCAAAATGGCACACACTTTTCCTTCCTAGGAGGAGAAGGCAAGGGGGTGTTGCCTGTGCCGCCGGAATTGATTGGCCCAGACCCAGCCTTGGCTCGTCCCGAGCTTTCTGCCTTGAGTACGGCTTTCTTTAAAGTTTACTTAGGAAATCAAGGAGAATATCGCTCCTATCTAAGTGAGTCTTATGTGAAATCTATCAGTGCTAGTCCATTTAATCTCAACTTAGTACAGTCTTGGACTGCTGCTCAGTTAAAGGAGGCTCTGACAAGCAAAGCGCCGAAAAACAATACTTCTCCTCAGAGCGAACGTCGATAATTCGTAATTCGTAATTACCTCCCCGTCAGCGGTCTGTAGTCAGTAGCAATGGACAACTAAGGAAAAGCGACTAACTATATGATTAACCTGAGAGCTTGCAGCATTCTCGGTCAATTGCCACACCCGCCCGGAGTTTAAACTCCGGGCGGGTGCTCGGGTAGGTGCAAGATGTGAGTAACCGAACATGATATTATCTCCACATCTTTAAATTATCTAAGTCTAGGTAATTAGCCACACCCTCCTCAGTATTTTGAAATAGCGCTGTAAATGTTCCAGCGCCCAGACCATCTTGAGGCCACATACGATAGCAGGGCATTGTTGTCAAGTGGGACTGAAAGCCAGCTAAATAGGGAATCGGCACTGGTTTAAACTGGGGAAACCTTTCTAGCAGCCATTCACAAATCTTCTCATTCTCCTCAGTCGAATAAGTACAGGTCATATATGCTAGATATCCTTTTGGTGCTACCATCTGGGCTGAATTAGCTATAATTCTTTTTTGTCTTTGGGCACTTTTATTAATAGCTGTTGGATGAAAACATCCTGGTGCCTTTCCTCCCTTCGCTAGCAAAGACTGACCTGTACAAGGAGCATCAACTATCACCAGATCACTGGTTTGATAAAATGTTTTCGCCAGAACCTTTGAATCTTGACTGATCGCAACAGATGGCTCAATATGGCAGCGTTTGATATTGGAAATCAGCATTCCCATCCGTTTGCCTATGACCTCATTGCAAATTATCAGTTCTGGTTGCAAATATCTCCAAGCAAAGACACTTTTACCTCCTGGAGCAGCACACATATCTACAACTATCTTCACCGGACTCTCAATTGCTAATAGAGTAGAAGCTGACAACACAGAAGAGAAGTCAAGGCAGTAGAAATAGCCAGACTCGTGGAGGAAATGTTTACCAGGTTTTTCACCAATAGATAAGCGGTCAACAAAGGATGGTTGCCAAGCTAATGGAGTCTCGACGGCAAACGGCAAAATATCTGGTTTCTCTCTACACCAAATAATGCAGGGATGAAATAGTTTAGGATGCATTAAAGCATCAATAAATTTTTCTTGACTATCTGCTTCATTAAACAAACGCCAAGCAAGTTTGCATAATAAATTGGAAGGTTTTTCCATAATGTTGCACTATAGAGATTGAACACCTAACTATGGGTATGGGGCATGGGGCATGGAATATCGCGTATGGGACATGGGCGCGAAAAATGAAAGCGCGTTAGGGGTGGGATGAACTGAATCCCCCCTGCTTCAGTCAGACTAATTTAAAGTGACGCCAGTCATATTCAAGAGCGTCTCTTAGTCAGAGGTTATGGTTTCAGATAAGTTTCGCCGCCAATTACGTCAAGAAGCACAGCAATGGCAAGCAGAGGGGCTGATTAATGCCGAGCAGTATCAACAATTATCAGCGCGCTATCAGTTTAGTACCCTTGAGACAGCAGCTCGCAATCGGTTTGTGATGATTCTGCTAAGCTTGGGAAGCATCCTCCTAGGCTTGGCAGTCATTACTTTTGTGGCGGCAAACTGGCAGGCATGGTCGCGAGACGTGAAGGTGACGCTGCTGTTGAGCTTGTTTTTCGGGGTGAATGCAGCAGGATTCTATCTGTGGCGACGGCCATCTAATGGGTGGCAATACCAGCTAGGCCAAGTGTTGTTGCTCTTGGGGGGGCTGATTTTAGGTGCAAATATGGCACTGATGGCTCAGATTTTCCATGTCGGTGGGCCATCTTACGGCCTATATCTCGGTTGGGCAGTGGGCGTTTTGGCAATGGCATACAGTCTGCGTTTGACAGTGTTGGGACTGCTAGCTGTTCTGCTCATGGGATTAGGATATTGGCAGGGTGTGTGGCAGTTGTTTTCTCAGGGGGAATTTTCCTGGCTGCGGCTCCTAGTAGAACATATGCCCGTGTTGGCGGGTTTGATGTTTGTGCCACTGGCTTACTGGTGTCGCTCTCGATGGCTTTTTGGGTGTGCTTCTATCGCAGTTGTCTCTTCCCTAGAAATGAACCTTACCATAATAACCAATGGGCTCGTTGGTTGGTTGGGAGCGATCGCTTTTGTGCTGCCACCAGCTCTATTATGGGCTCATGATGACAAGCTGTGGGTGCGCCGCCTAGAACTAACTTCTGCCTTCAGGCCGATTGCTCGGAGCATAGCACTAGTATTTTTGGGAATCCTATTTTATCTATTTTCTTTCCGGTGGTTGTGGCCATCAACACTTACTGAAGACACCGTTCTACGCAATTGGTATTCTCTGCTGGATGTCCTGATACTAATTTGTTTAACAATTTTTCAATGGCTACGCCTTTCACGTCAGTTTGAGCTGACCAGTGGCATTTTGCTGTTGATGATGGCTGTCAGTGCTCTTGTCCCTTTATGGTCGTTCAGTCTCAGTCCCATTCCGGTGCTTGCCACCTTTGTTTTCAACGTGCTGTTGTTCTTGTTAGCTGCCGGTTTCATCCGCGAGGGGTTGGCACAGGGGCAACGACGCGCATTCTGGGGTGGCACAGTGTTACTGACACTGCAAATCATCAGCCGCATGCTGGAGTACCAGACCGATCTACTGTTCAAATCTTTTGTCTTGCTCCTGTGCGGCATTGCCATGATTGCATCTGGACTCTGGTTTGAGAATCGCGTCCGAGCCCTAAATCTTAAGCCATGAACAAGGAACCATGAATCACGAACAATCTGCTAATCCAACACCTATATGGCGGTTCTGGGTGCCCCTCTTATTTCAAACCGCGCTCATTGTCTCAGTGCCTGCTCAAGCCATTTATACCAACCTCACTGGCAAAACAGTCATTCTTCAAACAGTGCCCTCTGACCCTTATAATCCTTTGCTGGGCTACTCCCAGAAGCTAAGGTATGACATTTCCCATCCGGAGAGCCTCCGCACTCTCCCTGGATGGAAAGAACTGCTCGATCAACAGGCTGCTTACGCGAAGAAATACCCACAACCGGGAACGGGCTTTTATGTGATTTTGGAGCGACCTCCACAGATAACAGAAGGTCTGCCCCAACCTTGGAAACCAGTAGGGGTAAGGCGCGATCGCCCTCACTCTCTACCAGCTAATCAAGTTGCTTTAAAGGCCTTGTCTCAAGATGGCTTCATTGAGTACGGACTGGAAACTTATTATATGCCCGAAGATCAGCGGAACCAGCTCAACAAGGAACTCGATGATGCCCAGAAACAGAAACCTAACCAAAAGCAATTAAGAAAGAAACTGCCTATTGTTATGGAAGTCAAGGTCGATCCACAGGGTCAAGCCGTGCCAGTCAGCCTCTGGGTGCGTGCTCGCCAGTTTCGCTTCTAAGCTATTCCACCAATTTAGGGGACTAGTGATTCACCAACCGAAAATTGACTGGTTGAGATAGATTTGGGGACAAAGGGAATATTCACACCCATAACCCCATCTCTCTAATCTGTCAAAGTTACTTTGGCGGACTACTAGGAAGAAGATTTTACCTATTTCATGTATTACCTAATTACCCATTACCAAAAAACCGATTGTGCCAGTTGCGGTCGCGGAATATGAGCTTTAGTCTTCCTGCTTTTCTTGCTGTTTCAACTGCCAAGTCACACCTAGGGCTGCTCCTGCCCCAGCTAGCAAGCCGGAACCCATTCCCTGCATTGTTTTGATTAGAGGGTCTTGAGTTAGGCACTCAACCGTGGGTGTGTCTGCTTGCAAACACTGATGACTTTCCATCCAGTTGCTAGCGCCTCCCACAACGACACCAGCAGCACTACAAGCTACAAACACGAATATGAAGCGGTTTAGTTTTATATTCATAGGATAGGAGTATGAGCGATCGCCAATATCGCTTTTAGTCCTCTTGCTTTTTCAACTGCCAAGTCGCACCTATGGCAGCACCTGCTCCGGCTAATAAGCCAAAACTCATACCCTGAATGGTTTTTGTTACAGGGTCTTGGGTCAAGCACTCAATTGTAGGTGTTTTAGCTTGCAGACACTGATGGCTATCAGCCCAGTTGCTAGCGCCTCCCACGACAACACCAGCAGCACTACAGGCAGCAATTAAGAAAAAGAGGCGGTTGGTTTTTCTATCCATGGGTAGAGGTTATAAACTAGTTGTTGCATTAACGTCTCAGTTTACTCTACTCATCTACAGAGTGTTATCCGTAAATTCCGTACTTCCGGAATTTTTCTTAAAAGCGTTTACCTAAATTTATCCGCTTTGCCTACCCTCTTCTCAAGAGAGAGAAGGGTTTGAGACTGCTGAGGTTCTCAATCAATCCGCAAATTGTAGGGCAAACGGGCATAAATACCCATTGGGTCGTTCATAGCTTTGATTGTAGTTAGCTCTGCTTGTAGCTTCAAGAACTCTGCTGTCAATGGATCGATCTGCTTCTGTTTGACAGCAGTTTCGTCACCAGTCAGCTTTTGCAAAATCCGTTCTTGCAGACTGCGTTTTTCTGGGTACTCATCCAGTTGCCAATCATTCCCCAGCTTGGCTTGTTTTGCAGCATACCTAATCGCTTCATCAATACCGCCAATTTCATCAACCAGCCCTAATTGCTTAGCATCTTGACCAGACCAAACCCGTCCTTGAGCAATCTGAGCCACTTTCTGCACCGGCAGCTTCCGGGAGTCTGCCACCTTATTCACGAACTGATAGTAAATCTGGTTGACCAATCGCTGATTAATCTCCAGTTCTTGGGGAGTTTTGGGGCGAGAAATCGTTTGAGAGTCGGCATAGCGGGAGGTTTTCACAACATCCCAAGTAATGCCATTGTTATTAGCCAGCTTCTGGACATTAAGCAGCAAACCAAACACACCAATGGAACCAGTAATGGTATTTGGTTCGGCAAAGATGCGATCTCCGTAGGTAGAAATCCAGTAACCACCAGACGCGGCTACATCTCCCATAGAGACAATGACTGGCTTAACTTTACGGGCGAGTATCACCTCCCGCTGAATCACCTCAGATGCTACGGCACTGCCACCTGGACTGTTGACGCGCAAGACTATTGCTTTGACATCATCATCAAGTCGCAGTTCTCGCAGCTCTTTAGCGAAGCGATCGCCGCCGATTTGAGCCCCGCCTCCTTGGCCATCAACGATTTCACCAGATGCATAAATGACGGCAACTTTGTTTTGAGAGCGATGCTTCAATCCCAATGACTCGCCGGAAACACGGGCGTAACTGCTCAGACTAATCTTCCGGAATGATTGCTCCTCTTTGCTGTTGCCGGTTAACGCTTTGAGATCTGCAACTACTTGGTCAAAGTAAGCCACCTGATCCACTAAGCCGCGCTGCTTGGCTTCATTGCTTGTCAATACTCCCTGTGTATCAGCGATCGCTTGGAGCTGATCCGCTTTGAGAGAGCGACTCTGGCTCACTGTTGCCTTAAACTCACTCCAGATACCGTCCAACAATTTTTGAGTTTGTTCTCGGCTTTCTGGACTCATCTGCTTCAGCAAATATGGTTCAACGGCTGACTTGTACTTTCCCACCCGAACCACCTGAACCCCAACACCATACTTCTCCAAAGCCCCACCTAAGAACATTGTCTCAGAACGCAGACCATTGATTTCCATTGCACCCAGAGGGTTGACTACGATGGTATTGGCGACAGAGCCCAAGTAGTAATCATATTTGTCCCAATCCATGTTGTAGGCAACAATCTTTTTCCCTGTGGCTCGGAAGCCTTCTAGGGCGGCTCGCACTTCTTTGAGGGTAGCAAAGCCAGCACCAGCGCCTCCTCGCGACCGACTACCGTCTAGATAGATAGCGATAATTCGCTTATCCTTAGTTGCCTTGTCTATTGCATCTAATACTGTACGTAGGGTGAGGCTATTGCTATCATCGCCTGATAGTGCTTCTCCAATTGCCTCGCTGGTGCTGTTACTGGAATTGGTATCGCTGATATTGATCGACATATCGAAAACCAGCACGGAATTGTTTTTGACATGAGGCCCAGTATCTTTGGCTGCGGTTGCAATCAGCAACAAGACCAATCCACCAGTTCCCAAGCTAAAAAACAGTATGAGTCCGGCTAGGCTTCCGACTAGGCTAGCAAAGGTCTGTTTCAGGAAATCGCGCATGGAGTGAGGAGTAAGGAGTGAAGAGTGAAGAGTGAAGTATTTCAGAATTTAAACTTCATCCTTCAAACTTTGACTGACTTCTATCGTAACCGCTCCAGAGAGTGAGAATGTTTCAGATCGGACAGAGTGGCGTTGCCAGTGCAGAATAGCACAGTGCTAATTTCTGCAATTAACACATTAACTAGGGCATCAAGGGCGACAGCAGATTCATGGGCGGCTTGCAGAAATGGCCATGCCAACCCAGCAATATCTGCTCCCAGCGCGATCGCTTTGGCCACGTCTAATCCATTCCGCAATCCCCCAGAAGCAATCAAGGGAACATTAGGAGCGACTGCGCGAATACTCGTAATACAATCAGCCGTTGGCAAACCCCAGTCTGCAAAAGTTGCTCCCAATCGGCGCTGCTGACTATTTTCAGCTCGTTCGCTCTCCACCTTGGCCCAAGAAGTTCCCCCCGCACCAGCCGCATCAATTGCACTTACACCAGCATCGATTAACTTCTGCGCCATTACTGCTGAGATCCCATTTCCGACCTCTTTAGCAATCACTGGTACTGGCATTTTCGTGCATAATACTGCAATTTTGTCAAGTAAGCCTCGAAAATTAGTGTCGCCTCTAGGTTGGATGCACTCTTGTAACGGATTGAGGTGTAAAATCAGGGCGTCTGCCTCCAGCAAGTCAATCACTCGCAGGCACTCATCAAGACCATACTTGTAGTTCAGCTGCACCGCACCCAAGTTGGCAAATAAGAGAATGTCAGGAGCGATCGCCCGCACGGCAAAAGTATCGGCCACCTGAGGGTTCTCCACCGCCACCCTCTGAGACCCAACCCCCATCGCCAGTTTGTAGTGCTGGGCAACCTCAGCCAATCGATGGTTAATTGTTTTAGCGAGTTCTGTGCCTCCCGTCATTGAAGAAATAAGCATTGGTGCTAAAAGCTGCTTTCCCAGGAAAGTGGTTGACATATCAATATCAGTGAGGTTCAGCTCCGGTAAACAACAGTGAGTAAACCGATACAGTTCTAGGCCATTCGTAGTTTGATGAAATTGAACGTCTTCATCCAAACAAATCTGCAAATGGTCTGCCTTACGTGTTTGAGTTTCTGCGGATTGGATCATGATTGGTTGCAGGCGTGAGCGCCCGGTTAGTGACAACGGCTGATATCTTCGATAGTTTGCCATCAGCTAGCATCATTGGGACGAGTGATTAGCTCCACAGCATCCCGTCCGTCAAGATCCTGAACATAAACCTTAACCTGTTCTTCCTTCGATGTCGGCAACTTCTTGCCAGTGAAATCAGGGTGGATCGGCAACTCTCGGTGACCCCTGTCTACTAGGACAACTAACCAAATCGCCTCAGGTCTGCCATACTCGCTGACCGCATTCAGAGCAGCGCGAATGGTGCGCCCCTTGTAAATGACATCATCTACCAAGACCACAGTCTTACCAGAAATATCAAAAGGAATGTCTGTTTTATCAGGAGTCCGTATGCCAATTTGATCTAGGTCATCCCGGTAGAAGGTAATATCCACGGCTCCCACTGGCACTGGCAATTGTTCGAGCACTTCAATCTGACGAGCCAACATCTGTGCTAAATGAACGCCTCTGGTGCGAATGCCCAGCAGCACCAGTTGGGACAGGTCTCTAGACTTCTCAATCACCTGAGACGCGAGGCGGTTGATAGTGCGGCGCAACTCCTGGGCGGAGAGAATTTCTAAGGTTTCGGGAGGCATGGTTACAGACATTAATCAGCAGGAGCACCCAAGTTAGTTTTAACTGAGATCTTGCACCATTCTCAATAGCCGTAAGGTGGGCATTGCTGCTGTTGCTGAATATACTAGAGCCGCTTGTAAAACCTTCTTTTCCCTTTCAGTCGTAGAGACGTTCTGCCCTAAGCCTAAGCCTGCGGCACGCTGCGCTACGGCACGCTAC
>CAZZWA010000187.1:3295-10819 GCA_964657555.1 uncultured Microcoleus sp. | reverse complement strand
AAAATCTCTAAGCCCCATTCTCTATACCCTAGGAATAAGCAGGCAGTGTAAAGTGAAAACAGCTGCCTTGATTTACAGAAGAATCAACCCAAATATGACCATAGTGCGCTCGAACGATGCGTTGGCACACAGCTAAACCTATGCCATATCCCTCTTTGGCTTCGTCCCGCTTCAGTCGATAGTGGTCTTCAAAAACGCGCTCGCAATTCTCCAGAGGAATTCCAGGACCAGTATCGCGAACACTCACCTGAATTTTCTGGGTTGTCCGGTGGAGGATGGAGATGTGAATTTTACCACCTTCAGGAGTATATTTCATGGCATTGTCTAGCAGGTTCACCATCACTTGGCGTATTCGTTCTTCATCTGCATAAACCATGGGCAAATCATTGGGAATGTCTGTTTCCAACCGCTGAGATTTTGCCTCAAACCGCTCTTGCATCTGAGTTAGGATATCTAGGCACAGTTTCCCCATATCCAACCTATGAGGGACTATACACAATTCAGCGCTAGTTCCCCTAGCAGCTTGCAGAATGTCTGTAATCATCCGTTCCATAGTGCGGATTTGAGTTCTTGCCTGCTTCATCAATTGCTCGATCAGCGCCTGTGTCAGTTTAGGCGAACGGTTTCCTTTGTTTGCCTGACCTAGTTCCAGAGTTTCCAAAGCCAGGGAAGCCGCAGTTAGAGGGCTGCGCAAGTCGTGCGCCAATAGGGCGATCGCCCTGTCTTTAAAGTTCAACTGATCGAGAAGTTCTTCCTTTTCTTTCTTGAGGCGAAAAACTTCGTCCGATAACTTAATGAGTTCTGCTGAATAGGCAATGGAACTAATCCCTGGTGAGTCATCCTTCTGTTGTAGCGGTTGCTTAGTCTGGGCTTGGTATTCCTCCACCCCATGTTGCCAGCGCGGCCACCAATTCTTCAACTGAGCCACTAAATTACTACCGGCAAGCGTATGTCTAGGTTCCGGATGGATCTTGATCAGGGCTGGAGTTGCCACCAGTTTGAAGTGTTCAGCCAAATAGGGCTGTTCCCCTACCTCGACGACCTGAAGTTGAAAAGGATAATTTGTTTTCAGGCTTTCGAGATATTTGTGGATTTGCTGAATCTGCTTTCGGGAACTAGGACGTTCATCGACAAACAGCAGTAGCTGTAGCGACGCTTCCGAAGAGGTATGCTTTTCAGGAGCTGCCTGCATGCGATCTTGTTTCCGGACTAAGGACAAACCGATAACGCTTGAACGGAAGTCAAAAAAACTGACTGTTGCCGAAAGAGTGACATTGGAATCCTCTACGCTAGCACTACGTGCGAGCTTAAGCCAATAGGCTAGGGAGGAATCGCCGCCTGCCGCAGGAAGGGAATAGGGAATGGGGAGCTTTTCCCTATTCCCTGATTCTCCAACTACCGGAATCTCACAGCTTGAGCTGTGGAGAGTCCACTCAATTTAAATTTAATCTCTATTTTAGATTTTTGGTGACACCCATGCTTAGCGCCTACTCACATTCCGCACGTTTCACCCTAAAATCTTAAGATACTTTAAAAGTTTTTCCGATCTGGCGTCATACCATTTCAATTTTTGTCTGCAACAGATACCCCAACCCTCCCACCCCCTCAGTCCCTCAAAACTGGGGAAAAGATAGGGAAGGTATTATACCATCCTTTATCCTTCTTAATCTGGGATAAGAGCGGGAATAACTTTTATTTATGGGAGCAAGGGCGATCGCAAATGTAGCATTAAAATTGCGAAATGGTATCAGTCATACATACACCCACCACTCTTGAATCACTATGGCTCTTGGCTACGTCGCCCTTGTCCTCCATGCTCACCTGCCTTTCGTTAGACACCCTGAAAGTGACTACGTCCTAGAAGAAGAGTGGCTGTTTGAGGCCATTACTGAAACCTACATCCCCCTGTTGCATGTTTTTGAAGGATTAAAGCGGGATGGCATCGACTTCAAAATGACGATGAGCATGACGCCTCCCTTGGTGTCGATGCTGCGCGACCCACTCTTACAAGAGCGCTACGAAGATCACTTAACCAAACTGGAAGAGTTGATCCACAAGGAAGTCGAGCATAACGAACACAACGGTCACATCCGTTACCTGGCTGAGCATTACGCAAATGAATTTAATCAGATTCACCATACATGGAAGCGCTACGATCACGACTTGGTAGCGGCATTCAAGCAATTCTTAGACAGTAACAACCTCGACATCATCACCTGCGGTGCGACCCACGGCTATCTACCGCTGATGAAGATGTACCCGCAAGCGGTTTGGGCACAACTCCAGGTTGCTTGCGAACACTATGAGGAAAACTTTGGCCGCAAGCCTTCGGGAATTTGGCTACCTGAATGTGCTTACTACGAGGGGCTAGAACGGATGATCGCAGATGCGGGCTTACGCTATTTCCTCACTGATGGTCACGGCATCCTTTACGCCCGTCCTCGCCCCCGCTTTGGCAGCTATGCTCCTATTTTTACTGAAACTGGTGTCGCCGCTTTTGGTCGCGACCATGAGTCATCCCAACAAGTTTGGTCGTCTGAGGTAGGTTATCCTGGGTCGCCGGAATATCGGGAGTTTTATAAAGATTTGGGCTGGGAAGCTGATTATGATTACATCAAGCCCTACATTATGCCCAATGGTCAGCGGAAAAACACTGGCATTAAGTATCACAAGATTACTGGTCGCGGTTTAGGGTTGGGAGATAAGACGCTGTACGACCCCTACTGGGCACGGGAAAAGGCTGCTGAACATGCAGGTAACTTTATGTATAACCGAGAACGGCAAGCCGAGCATCTCTACGGCATCATGCAGCGCCCCCCGATTATTGTTTCCCCTTACGACGCAGAATTGTTTGGTCACTGGTGGTATGAAGGCCCTTGGTTCCTAGATTACCTATTCCGCAAGTCCTGGTATGATCAAAAGACTTATCAGATGACGCACCTGTCAGATTATTTGCGGGATCATCCTACTCAGCAAGTCTGCCGTCCTTCTCAATCTAGTTGGGGTTTTAAGGGTTTCCACGAGTATTGGTTGAATGATACCAATGCCTGGATTTATCCTCACCTGCACAAAGCTGCGGAACGAATGATTGAGCTAGGACTGCGCGAACCAGCTGATGAGCTAGAGTGGAAAGCTTTGAATCAAGCGGCGCGAGAAGTGTTGCTAGCCCAATCTTCTGACTGGGCATTTATTATGAGGACTGGGACAATGGTGCCATACGCAGTGCGACGGACGAGATCGCACCTAATGCGGTTTAATAAACTCTACGAGGAAATAAAGCTGGGCAAAATCGACAGCGGTTGGCTGGAAAAGGTGGAGAAAATTGATAACATTTTCCCCAACATTAACTACCGCGTCTATCGACCCCTATAAAATTTTGTAGGCACAAACTACTTTGAAAAGAGCCTTAGGGGCAATCCCTAGCGGTTGCCTCTACAGCTATCTATCAAGAATATTTCTCTGGCACCTAGAGTGGAAGCAGCGAGGGAAAAGTGCGCCTTTGTGGGGCTCAACAATCTGATATATGCACAAGATCCCAATATTGCTCTGGGAGCCCCAGACACCTAAAAAAAAGCGTTGCACACCTAGAGTATCTGGTAGGGACAGTCAGCCTGCAAATTACAGGATGATGATATATAATGACATCCCTAAACAACCATTACCTAAATGTGCAACCCCGATAGGAAGGAAGACTTTCGCTTTGTCCAGTGCCTTGATAATAACCCTGAAATTTCATAGATAAAAGACATTCTTATCGATGGTTACAATAGATATTAATCTATAGTCGTGCCTAGGAGAATTACTGATGAAGCACGCTACACTACACCAGATGAAGGTATTTGAAACAGTTGCTCGACAAGGTAGCTTTACTCGTGCAGCCGAGGAACTATTTCTCACCCAGCCCACTGTCTCTATGCAGGTGAAGCAACTGACAAAGGCAGTGGGCTTACCCTTATTTGAACAGGTGGGTAAGCGCCTCTATCTCACCGAAGCTGGTACGAAGCTTTTGGCGACGTGCTCTTCAATTTTCGACCACTTATCTCAGTTCGAAATGACTGTGGCAGAGCTTAAAGGGTTGAAACAGGGACGATTGCGACTGGCAGTGATCACAACGGCGAAATATATCATCCCACGTCTTTTGGGGCCGTTTTGCCAGCGTTATCCGGGAATTGATGTTTCCCTCCAAGTGATGAACCATGAAAGAGCACTGGAACGCTTGAGTGACAATCGGGATGACCTGTATGTTGTTAGTCAATTACCAGAAAATCTGGATATTAGCTACCATCCATTTCTGGAAAACCCCCTAGTGGTAGTGGCACCAGCCAATCATCCATTAGCTAGAAAGAAAAACATTCCCCTGCAATGCCTTGCTGGTGAGCCTTTTATTATGCGAGAACCGGGTTCGGGGACGCGCAAAGCAGTGCAGAACCTGTTTGATGAGCATGGAGTTTGTGTCAAAGTCAGGCTGGATCTAGGCAGTAATGAGGCAATTAAGCAAGCGATCGCCGGAGGCTTGGGGATATCAGTACTATCTCGCCACACTTTGGGGCTGGAGGGCTGCACTGATGAGCTTGCCATTCTTGATGTAGAGGGTTTTCCCATTCGCCGTCATTGGTATGTAGTTTACCCTGCTCTTAAGCATCTGTCTGTTGTTGCCCAGACTTTTTTTGAGTACTTGCTGGATGAAGCGAAGCAGTTAGGTAGCAACGACACAGTGAATTAGAGTTGGAACGACTTTAGGCTGGGAGCATCTTAGGCTCAGCAAGTAAAAGCGAATGTACTCCAAGAAACTCTGTAGGACGAGTCTGTTTCTGGTGAGCTATATCCGCAAACACACTTATGTGTGACAAAGATCAACCGCTATACTGAGGAAGCAACGCTTTAATAATCTTAAGTATAATTCTGGAGATGGCTCGTCACTATGCCTACTTATACCGGAATTTCCAGTGAAGCCTTCAGGCATCCCCTCGACCGGCAAGCGGAGCAAACCTTACGCAGTGTACCTGGCTTTGATCTCGTTGCCCGCAAATTTGTGGAGTTTGTTTCCGAGCGCCCACAAATGGTCTACCACATGGGTAACAGTATTCAAGTCGGGCCACGTCAGTATGCTACCATCTATCACTTATTTCGAGAATGCGTGCGGGATTTAGACATTTATCCAGAGCCAGCACTGTTTGTGTCTCAAAATCCACTGGTCAACGCCTATGCTTTTGGACAAGAACGCTTCTATATCATTTTGAATTCTGGAATTCTAGATCTCCTAACCGAGGCAGAAATTCGAGCAGTACTAGCTCATGAATTAGGACATCTTAAATGCGGTCATGCCACTTTAACTCAGATGGCTCTATGGGTTATAGAAACTGTCCATTTTATTGGTGATTTGACTTTCGGTATAGGTAACATCGTTAGCACTGGTTTAATTTTGGCATTTTATGAATGGAGTCGCAAAGCTGAACTATCAGCAGATAGAGCCTCTCTGTTAGTCACGGATGATCTCAATCAGGTAATGCATACAATGATGAAACTAGCTGGTGGGAGCGTGCGGCACTCTCAAGAAATCAATCTAGATGAATTTATTCGTCAATCAGAGAACTATCAGGCGCTTGATGAAGATGGACTGAATCAACTGTACAAATTTTGGCTTTATAACGGTGGTAAAGGTTGGTTTCTCAGCCATCCCTTTCCAGTTGAACGTCTGCACTACTTGCGGGAATGGGCCGCCTCACATGAATATCACCAAATTCGTATGGGTAATTATCAACGAGCTGGCGCTGAGGGAGCGGTGAATGTCAGTGCAGAAACATCTGCTAATGAGGTGGAAACTCTGCGGCGTCAACTTGAACAGCTGCAAAAGGAAATAGACCAAATCAAATCTCAATCATCAGATTTGTAATATAAAACAGGTTTTAATCTAATTAGGAGAAATAGATAAAGCGTAGGAGGCCGTCTTGCAGGAAAATTTTTCCTGCGTTAAGAGAATAAATTTATGTTTTTTGATGAAGCTACGTAGCAATAATGTCAGTCCGTGATCAACTAGCAAGCACATTGACTTATGGTACCATCTACTTTCTCTTCTAAAACTTCCAAAAAGGACTTAAGGGTCGCAAGCACTGGCATGATGGGGGATGTTTTACCAAATAGTCATCAGACGGAAAGTCTCAACAATTCAAACAGTATAGCTCGTACAATTGCACAATCGCAGGAAATCGTATACAGCTTTTTGTTGAGTATTGTCAATTCATGGCCTCCTGAAGCGGTACTACAGGAATTTAAGCAGTTGTTTGTTTATTATGATGCTAATCCTACTAATACATCTGCCATCAAAGCTCTGTCTAATATTATCTTTGATAAAAATGAGGAAGAATTTAAAAATACCCTCAAACGTTCTTGTTATATTCTAATTAATAACTGGGATTCATCCAGACACTTTAAATATATTGGGGAGTTAGTTGAATTATTTTCTGAATTTAAGATTAATAAAAAAACTCTCTCTCCGACCTTAAGTCTTGTAAGGTTATGGCTAGCAAATTTTGCTGCTAGCCAAGATTATCAAGAACTCCAGTTATTTGCTGCCAAATATGATAACACTGAAAAAGTTCATTGGAGTCATAATTATACGTCTTACTTATTAGTTCCTCAATATGTCGAGCTTAAAAATCCAATAGAACAACGGGAAGCAGCCAGAGCACTCTCCCAACAATTGAAAGACAGGTTCAAGTTCGACCTAGCTATGTATACAGCCCGATCACAGTCGGCTATATGTGGAGATAAGATACCCAAAAACCCCACTCATCTTGGGGAAGAGGTTCTGCGCCTGATCAAAACAATGGTAGCAAGAAAAGGACAATTCAGCTATACAAACTTGGCAAATATTTTTACAAAACAAACTGAGCAAATGCTCTATAGAGACTTTAAGCAAAGCTTAAAAAAGTATTTGTTATTTTCTATTCAAAATCAATATCATATAGAAGTTTTAGAACAAAAGCTATCTGAGAGTTTAGAAACTTTATATGAAGATTATCATGACGAAGTAATAGATAGTGCCTTGCTATTAAGAACTTGCAATCGGATTATTGAATATTTAACAACAGAAGATAAAAAGGAACCTTCGCAGGTATTTATTTTATTGATGTCGCATGGAAATCCCTTAACTTTAGTTATTGTCCTACTTAAGATAATTTTAATATGTAGAAATGCTCGGACGCATCTGGAAAGCCGCATAGCTGAATTAATACAATACTATATAGATTATCCTGAAGAAGAATGTAAATGGATAATTAACTTTTTGGACGTTTTCAACATCGTATTTGCAGTCCATGCAGATAACGTTAGATATAATTTGATTAAAGTTGGGGAGGAGGAACTCAATCAGCAAGAAATTCTAGGGAAATACCGAATTTTTTCTCAACAGAGAGCAGATAATCTCTAAATTAAAGTATAGAAGTGAAGACTCAGCAATACTTGTTCCGGTAATATAAGGAATTAAACAAAAAGAACTAAAACTCAATAACACTTAAAGATCTA
>CAZZWA010000187.1:0-3195 GCA_964657555.1 uncultured Microcoleus sp. | reverse complement strand
CAGGCTGTAATCTAATCTGCTTTCACTTGTTGCACTTCTAATCAAGAACTCAAGCGTTCTAGGTACTGGCATGATCGATGATGTTCTACCAGAAGCTTATCAGACCTCGTCCCCCATCAAGTCAAACAAGACAGGGTCAGGCGTTCAGCTAGCTCAGGAAGTTATCTACCACTTTATATTACATATTGTTAAGCAACTGCATCCAGAAACTGTCTTGCAGGAATTTAAGCTTTTGTTTATTGATTATGCTGATAAGTTTAATGCAGAGTTGCTCTTAGCACTAGGCGAAATCATTGCTGATAATGATGAAGAAACTTTTAGAAACACCCTGAAGCGCTCTTGCTATATTCTGATCGAGCATTGGGAGACCTCCCGACACTATGGATATACAAAAAAATTAGTTCAACTATTTTTCTCAGTTCAGATTGACCAAGAAATGTTACCTCCGCTCTCAACTCGTCTGAGACTGTGGCTTGTAAATTTTGTTAGCTCTCAAGATTATCAACAACTCCAAATATTCGCCGCTAAGTATGAGGGCGATCGCAAATCTCACTGGAGCCATCGCTACGCATCTTACCTTTTAGTTCCTCAGTATGCTGATGTCAACAACTTAGCAGAGCAGAGGGAAGCAGCTAGAGTACTTTCACAACAGTTAAAAAACCAATTCAAGTTCGACTTAGCAATTTATACGGCGCGATCGCAGTCGTCAATGGCTAAAGACAAGATGCCCAAAAACCCTACATTGTTAGGGGATGACGTTCTGCGTCTTATCAAGACGATTGTGGCTAAACGTGGTGATTTAAGTTATGCAAACTTAGCAAACATTTTTCTTAAACAAACAGAAAAACTAGCTTTTCATAAATTCAAGCTAAGTCTGGAAAGATATTTATTTTTCTCTATTCCTCATAAAGAGTTTGGCAAAATATTAAATGCACAGTTTAATCAAAAGCTAAATAATTTATACTCCCAATATAATGAAAAAACTAGGGATGATGAACTACTTCTAGTAACTTGCAATCGTGTTATTGATTATTTGACAACTGAAAACTATCAAAAACCGTCTGAAATATTCCTTTTATTTGTGCAGCAAGGAAACCCTTTAACTTTAATTATTGTACTGCTCAAAATTATTCTGATTTGTAAAAATACTCGCCTTCATCTGGAGTATTGTATTGCCAAATTAATCCAATACTATAGAAATTATCCAGCAGAGGATTGCCAATGGGTAATTAATTTTTGTGAAATATTCACTATTACATTCGCTATCTATGCAGAAAATGTTCAATACAATTTGATCAAGATCGAAGAAGATGAACCTGGTGCTCGCTCTGGTGGCTCTCTGGATGCCTATCGCGTTTTCGCTCAACTAAAGTGGGATACTAGTTCTGAAGTAACTCCCTAGATTTTTTTTACTTTTATTGTCAATCTTTCTGTTCGCTCAACCAAGCCAGTCCAGCTGCGGCTAATTCCGCTAGAATACTCATAACGCGGAACAAGGCAAGGACGCTGAGGATAAGACCAGCAGAAAAGTTTCCATCTAAGAGCGCAACTACCGTCGCTTCAAACACCCCTATACCGCTAGGAACAGGAACCAATAAACCCAACAGCCAAGCCAAACTAAATGCACTAAATAGCTGGGGGATCTGACTGAGAGCTACAGGGGATAGAGCGAGTAAGGTGAATAAAAATCCACTAGCACGGAATCCGATAAAGCCAAATTCTCCTAACAGAGGAAAGAGGGGATAGCTCTCAATCTGAAATGAGGCAGAGTCAGTTGCCGATGCCCCGATTTGTTGCTCGGGGGAAGAGTAACGTGATGCCGACACTGCTTTTCCCTTCAATTGGCTTAACCGTTGAATCACTGGATTTAAAATCCGGGGATGAACCGCTAGCAAAACGCTTCCGAGAATAAGAGCTTGCAGGCTCCAATTTTGGGACTGATTTCCTAGCAGGGTAATCATCAAAGCAGATGCAGCCATCAAGATGGGTTCCAGTAATACGCTCAAAGCAGCAGCACTAAGAGAACCACCAGCATCTTGGATTGCCCAGATGCGACCATAGTAGTGCCAAATATTGCCTGGTAAATACTTGGCAAGATTAGTTTTCAGGTAAAGCTGGATAACCCATCGAGGCTTAACTGGTTGTTTAAAAGATAACAAAATACAGCTCCATACCCATCCAGCCCAAGTGTGAGCCAGCAAAGTGAGTAAAAGCGCGATCGCCAGATTTGTCCATCCAGATCTGGTAATCCGAATGGCTGCAACTTCGGCAGCATGCTCCTTAAGGGCTGTTGCCAAAAAAAACAGTGTCCCGCCGAGTATCACCCAGCGCAAGTAAGGCTTGACGGAAGACCAAACTTTCTTCATAGCGAGGACGTTTGTCTAGATAAATTTTTACCTATATGGGATTAAATGGGCACTTTGTCGGGGGGACAAATTCTTCGGCAGACAGACAATTTATCTCACTCTGGCAAAGAGACAAAACCCGCTTTTGCGGCATGAGTCTCTCCGATCATCGCTCCATAGCTGTTAAGATTAACCCTAAGCTTACGCCAACGAGTGTTGTATTGTGCCAGCATTGAATGTGCAACACATCTGCGCATTTCTGTGTCTTCAGCAATAGTTCAACTAAAGCTGGATTATAGCTAAAGGTTGATTCAAGTACTACTAGAAACAAATATACTTCGTGAGCATAAGGGCTTGTTTAACTTGTTTTAAGCAAACCTCAAGGCTTTTAGATATTTCCTCGAATCTCAGGATAAGTATAACCATGAAACGTTCAAATTTGTCCAAAGTTGTGGGAGCTAGCGTTCTTAGCCTGAGCGTAGCTCTTCTGCCCCTTTCTATGCCTGCCCATGCTCAGAGCGGTGGTGGTGCAGGTGGCAGCACGGGTGGGAGCACAAGCGGTAGCACAAGTGGGTCTACTACCACAGGCACTACCGACTCCACCAGAAACAATGATTTTGATTGGGGCTGGTTAGGTCTACTTGGTCTCATTGGTCTAGCTGGTTTGACGGGTCGTAACCGCACAGAACCAGCACGTTACCGCGACCCTGACGAAGTTACCCGTCCCGGCTCTAGATTGTAACTTCCAAAAATTTTAAACAGAGGGTTTTATGCAGCCTGCATAAAACCCTCTATCTGTTTCTAAGTAGTTACAAATAAACACAAAATTTCTGATTGGTGACAATTAACC
>CAZZWA010000186.1:4776-10823 GCA_964657555.1 uncultured Microcoleus sp. | reverse complement strand
AGGGTTGAAGGTTGAAAGTGGGAAAGCAAAGCCAGTGACTTTCTTCTAGTAGTCCGCCAAGACAACTTTGACGAGTAGAGAGATGGGGTGATGGGTGTGGGTATTCCCCTTGTCCCGCGCTGTCGCGCCGCGGCGCTAGAGTCCCAAATCTATCTCAACCAGTCAATTTTCGGTTGGTGATCTACTAGTGGTTAGCTGCTAACCGGAAGGGTGAGTTCCGCAACCGCCCGATTTTTGACTGCGTATTTGAGTCCGCATGCAGCACAGGTGACTTCTGCAAATGTTTGATTGCTCTGTTTTTGGAAGTACAAGAGCAATTGTCCGCAACGGCAGACGCAGCCGATGGAGGTTGCCGGATGCCCGATCGCTAGATGAAAATCCGGCACGGACTTTGTCACTAGGGAACCCATGCCAATCATGGCAAAGCGACCGATCGCCAGATTGTTACCAATGATACAGCCTGCGCCAATGGTCGCTCCCTCTCTGACTAGCGTCGGCAGGGTATGCTCGTCAGGATCTGAAGTCCGTAACTGTTTCAGGTCTGCCGTGGTTGCCCGAGGAAAGCGATCATTTGTGAAGATGGTGCCAGCGCTGATCATTACCCCATCTTCAATTGTCACAGCAGTGCAAATATAGACGAAGGCGTTGATTTTGACCCGGTTGCCAATCTTCACGTCGTAAGCGATATAGGTTTTTTCGCCGATAATACATTGCTCTCCGATGCAAGTTGAATGTCGAATGTGGGCGTTGTCCCAAATAGAAGTGCCGGGGCCAATCTCTACACCTGCTTCAATGTGAGCAGTGGGATGAATGCGAACTGTCATACTCCGCTAACTGCTGCCATCTGAAGTTGTTCGTCCAAATGTTTGATGCTCTCAGGTTCCTGGGCAACTGCTGTCCACTGACTCTGATGCAGGGCGGCGTAAGCTGCCTCAATAACTTCCACAGAGGCAAGGGCATCTTCTGCGGTGATTAACAGGGTTTCCTCTCCACAGATGGCTTTGGAGAAATTATCGATCTGGTTTTTAAATGCCTGAATTTTGTTGTAGCCTTTGCCAAACACAACCCAGTCATTGGTAGACGACTGATGATATTTTGACTCTTTCCACCCGATAGAAACAGTGCCGTGAGATCCGTAAATCCTGATGTAGCTGTCTAGCTCTTTGTTAATACTCCAAGAAAGATCGATGTTACCCATGATGCCGCTGACGCTCTTTACGAACATCCGAACGGTATCTTCCACTGGTAAACCTTGGATTCGCTTCCCTTCCACAACCTGTACTTGGGCCAGTGGCCCGAGAAAATAGCGCATGATGTCAACAGAGTGGGTGCCATTGTCGATCAAGACCCCTCCTCCACTAATTTTGGAGTGAGAATTCCACCTAGATGACATATCGACTCGGGACGTAAAGGCGTTTTCAAACAGGACAATCTCCCCAAGAATGCCTGATGTGACAATGCTTTTTGCCCGGATGACATCCTCCACATAGCGGAATTTGGAGGCCATTGTCAGGATCGCGCCAGATTTTTTCGCAGCGTCCAGCATTGTCCGAGCGCTCTTAATGTCAATGCTGAGAGGCTTTTCGCAAAGAACGTGAACTTGGCGCTCTAGGAAAGACAGGCAAATTTCTGGATGAGTAACCGGTGGTGTGCAGACGATCACCGCGTCAAGCTCTATGCCCTCAGCCATAGCTTGATAGGAATTGTAACTTTCACATCCTAACTTTTGTGCTAGCGCTTGGGCTGCATCGGTGCGTAGATCGGCAACGGCTACCAGCTGAGCACGCTCACAGTTTTCAAAAGCTTGTGCATAGGTCTGGGCAATACCCCCAGCACCAATCATCCCAAATCTAATTTTCTGAACCATCAAAACCCCCCTATAAGCCAACAGCTTGGTGGATCGAACTAGCGATGTAGTCTACGTGTTCTTCTGTGTAGTGCTCGTTCCAAGGTAGAACGAGGATACTTTCCAACCCAGCAAAAGTCCCAGGGAATCGAGAGCAATCATAATCAAGAGCTTCAGGTCGCGCCAGGGTAAAGGGAAAGTGACTGTTGCCGAACGTCCGTTGGTGCTGAAAAATCTCGCACATGAAGGCTGGCTTCTGGATGTATCTGGGTGCTGAGAACATTCCTCTTTCTTTTAAGCGTTGTGCCAGTCCTACAGGGCCATTGGGTATAACTTGACTGTCAACTCGCAGACAATACTTCCAATAGCTGTGAATGTCTCTCTTGTCAATCCAAGGAGTTTCAATGCCAGGTAAGCCTTGTAATTTCTCGGTAAGTTGGTTAGCAAGGTGAATGCGACGCTGCACCACGGCCTGCAACTTAGATAGTTGCGCCACTGTTACTGCTCCCTGCAACTCACACATCCGGTAGTTAAGGGCTAGAAAATAGTGATCTGGCTGAGGATCGCCATATCCCCATGCCTTATTGATGAACAGAAACAGGCGCCGGGCGATCGCTTCGTCATTCGTTACCACCAGCCCCCCCTCACCAGCGGTAATATGTTTGCCTTGTTGCAGGCTAAAACAGCCGACTGTACCAATTGAGCCAACGGGCTGACCGTTATGCTTTGCTCCAAATGCTTGAGCGCTATCTTCAATAACGGGTATATTGTGTGCTTGGGCGAGTTCCATAATCTCACCCATATTGCCAGGGTTGCCGAACAGATGAGTGACAATGATCGCCCGAGTGCGTTTACTTAAAACTTGCTCAATTGTCTTTGCCGTAACGTTCCAGGTTTTGGGATCGACATCTGCGAATACGGGAATAGCACCTTGGTAAAGAATGGGCGTCAGCGCCCCCATGTCGGTGATGGCAGTTGTGACAATCTCTTCGCCCGGTTCTGGATCGATGGCAGCGATCGCTGTATGCACTGCGGCTGAGCCTGACGAACATGCATATGCGTATTTAACACCAAGGATTTCGGCAAATCGCTTTTCCAGCGCTTTCACAAATATTCCCTTTGTACTGGTGAGTGTGCCACTGCGGATGGCTTCTGCTAGCAACTCAATTTCCTCTTCACCCAAGGTGCGTCCTGAGGCATCTTGATCTGACGGCAAAGTCAGATGCTTATCTTGTAAAAGTGTGAATTTATTCATTTTCAGTTCCTTTCTTTTTCTTGAGCTATTTTATAAATAGCTGTACCCAGGTGAAAAATCTCTTCAAAATAGCTCTTACTTTGCAAGGACAAAATTCCCAAACTCAATAACTGGATGGCCAGCATCAGAGTCATGCCACCGATGATAAAGGTATGGGGAGCTTGGTTAAAAGCAGCAGCGACTGCCTCTGTTGGATCGGGAAACCGAGTCTGCTGTCCGATTTTCTGGTAGTTGCTAAATACATGGATGAGTACCCAGGCATTTGCATACAGGGAAAGTAGAAAAAGCATAAAACTGGGAGCAATGAAAAACACAACTGGCCTTAAAATAAATCCAGATAAAAGGACGGCCAATGTATGCCGCAGTATCTTCATGCTCGATTTTCGTTTTGCTTTCTCGACTGTTTGGAGCCAGTTTAAGTGAGCCGGAATTTCGTCAATTCTGGCATTTAACAACATGGCTTTATGGATAATTTCTGGATTAATATCCATGCCATTGGACTTGATATTTAGTGTTCTCAGAAATTCTGCATCATAAACCCGAACCATGCCAGTTAGTGTGGAAATATTACCTTTGGCCGCGAAAGACAGGAATCGATTAGCTCCTACGCTCAATGTTTGCCTCAGCCAAGGAACATTTGAAATTTTTCCTCCTTTCATATAAGGAGATGCAACTACAAGTTTTGCTTGAGTTGCTCTAATCTTTGCTAAAAGCTTTTGGATGTGGCTTGGTGCATAGCTTAGATCTAAATCAAGCGTTACAATATAATCGCCGTGGCAGTGGTTGAAGCCAGTTTGCAGAGCTTGACCGAGACCAAAATTAACCACATGGTGTAAAACATGCAAATTGTTCCTGGAACTGGCAAAAGCTTCAATCAGTTCTCCGGTTTCATCAATACTTCCGTCGTTGACGATGATGATTTCCCAGTTGTATTCATCCTCAAGCAATGCCATGTGTTGGCAGAGGATGGTAAGATTTTTCTCGATAATTGCAGCCTCGTTATAGGCAGGCACAACCAATGAAACAAAAGGTTTAGAACACTGCTGGTCTGCCGAACTATTGTCTGATGGTTGAATAGATTTCCCTGGCGGCAAACCTGGCGAAGTTGTTGTTAGCATGCAATTACCATCCCAGAATGAACATGTGGATTTTTCTAAAAATTTAGCCATAGCAAATCTGCCAAGAGCAGCGTTGTAAAGCTTGAGCCACAATCATTTGCTTATGGGTTTAGTGTTTGACCTCTTAACAGATTTAACTTTCCACAGAATTGTAAATTTTTCAGTCATGTGGATTTGCACTCTACTATACTAAACAGACAGATCGGCAGTTTCTTGATAGTCATGAAGCTATGACAATTTCAAGAGCACCATAGTAGGGCAAAGTATCGATAATTTAGCCAAGACCTATGTCCTAGGGAACAGTATCAAATATTACTTGAATATAAAATTGTTATGAGATTCTGTAAGTATAGGCCAACTGCAAGCGGCGAGCATCCTCCTCGGCCTCGTGCTAACAGATTGGGTTATTTTACACTTCTGGTAAAGCTGAACTCAAGAAAGTTAACTTATCTTACTGTCTAGATTTTTACGCAAGCTCGAAAGCATTATAAGTACTAGCTTGGGGAATTTATAACAGCAGAAAAACTTAAGTTCTGGCTTAACGTATCAATCTTGACTTTTCAAAATCTTGTTGAAGGTAAACACTGAACTTAGTCACGAGCTGAGGCCAATTCCGATTGTATAACTTGTGAAATACATAGACTTTTTGGACTTTACCGTACCTAGGGCGCTCGACAAAGCTGCTGAATTGCTGGGAATACTTACTGTATAAAATATTCCCCAGGCCCAAAAAACGGGGTTTTCCAAACTCAGTGCAGGAGAGCCTGTCGGCGAGAAAACCCCTGCTTCTAGCTAGGGGAGGAATTGCCGTCTACTGGTTTGAGGCATAGTGAAATAGGACACACGAGAATTCCCGTGTTCCATGCCCAGAACATCCGGCACCTAAAAATTTACTATGGTCTCATGTGATCAAACTGCGCTGATCTAAGTGCATTCGGTCACAGCCAAGTCACAATTTCAGCGCTAAGCGAGGGACGTACAATGCGAGCAACAGTTTACTATGGCCCCCACGACGTTCGAGTTGAGAACGTTCCCGATCCGACAATTAACCAGCCCACCGACGCTATTGT
Source organism: uncultured Microcoleus sp. (assembly GCA_964657555.1). GTDB lineage: Bacteria > Cyanobacteriota > Cyanobacteriia > Cyanobacteriales > FACHB-T130 > CAZZWA01. The sequence continues at coordinate 5,534 of CAZZWA010000186.1, read as the reverse complement.
CAGGATTACCCACGCCTGCATCTGCGGTTCAGACTTATGGTTCTACCGGGGTTTAGAGGAGTGGAAACCCGGTTGGCGCACGGGTCACGAGTGGATGGGTGTAGTTGAGGAAGTCGGAGGTGAAGTTCGTAACATCAAGCCAGGCGATCGCGTACTTGCCCCCTTTGCGTTCTCCGACGGTACCTGCGAGTTCTGCGCCAAAGGGCTACAGACCTCATGTGTCCACGGTGGTTTTTGGGGGGGTGAAGCCAATGATGGCGGGCAGGCAGAAGCGGTACGTGCGCCCTTCGCCGATGGCACCCTCGTCGTCATCCCCAATCAGGCCGAGAACGACGACGCCCTACTCACCGCTATCCTCCCCCTCACCGACGTTATGGCGACGGGTCATCACGCCGCTGTCTCTGCGGGAACGCAACGGGGAGGCACCGTGGCGGTGGTTGGCGATGGGGCAGTCGGGCTGTGTGGAGTGCTGGCAGCGCGGCGGTTGGGAGCCGAACGCATCATTATTCTCGGACACCACGACCAACGCATTGAACTGGCACGGCGCTTTGGAGCCACTGACGTGGTGAGCAGTCGGGATGAGCAAGCGATTGGCGAGGTGCTAGAGATGACCAAAGGAGGTGTGGAGTCCGTCCTTGAATGTGTCGGCAACGAGTCATCAATTGGGACAGCAATAGGAATTGCGCGTCCCGGTGGCACGATTGGTTATGTGGGAGTCCCGCACGGGAGCGAGACAATCAACTTACCAGGCATGTTCT
>CAZZWA010000186.1:0-4676 GCA_964657555.1 uncultured Microcoleus sp. | reverse complement strand
AGACATCAAACTATCCCAAAAGGAGAATACCAATGAAGCTTGAAGGTAAGGTTGCTGTGGTCACTGGTAGTAGTGGGGGAATTGGTCAAGCCATTGCAGTGCGCCTTGCCCAGGAAGGTGCAAATGTCGTCATTGACTATCGCTCTCATCCAGAAGGAGCGCAGGAAACCCTATCTAAAGTAGAAGCCGTTGGACGCCAAGGCTTGAGTGTTAAGGCAGACTTGAGCGTTATTAGCGACATCCGCCAGCTGATTGCCCAAGGCGTTCAACACTTCGGCAAGCTAGACATCCTCGTCAACAATGCTGGTATCGACGGCAGAAATGCTGACTTCTGGGATATTACTGAAGAAGATTATGACGCAGTGCTTGACCTCAACTTGAAGGGCACCTTTTTCGCCACTCAAACCTTCGTAAAGCATCTCATAGAGACTAAGCGGACTGGCAAGATCGTCAATATCAGCTCTACCCATGAAGAAATAGCTTTTCCTCACTACACTTCTTACTGCGCCAGCAAGGGTGGTGTGAAGATGGTGATGCGTAACCTGGCGGTTGAGCTTGGCCCCCTGGGGATCACGATTAATAATATAGCACCGGGAGCAATTGAGACACCGATCAACACGAAGCTATTGAACGACCCCGATAAGTTGGGAGCGCTGCTGAAGAACATTCCCTTAGGTCGCTTGGGCAAACCAGAGGATATCGCGCCCATGGTTGCCTTCTTAGCCTCGTCGGACGCCGACTATGTAACAGGTGCGACTTTTTATGTAGATGGTGGGCTGATCCGGAACTATCACGAGCAGTAGATTGCAGCGATGAAGCATCTATAGCCGTCTGCTGCCTAGTTGACAAATGAAATTTGTTGTGTATAAGGAGATATTGTGAAAGCTGCTGTCCTGGCTGATTATAACCAACCTCTGGAATTTCGCGATGTACCCGTGCCATCCATTGGCCCCGAAGAAGTCCTTGTAAAAGTCCACGCCTGCGGAGTTTGTGGTTCGGATATACATTTGGTTAACGGCAATTTAAGGAACATCTCAAACCTGCCAGTGATTCCCGGTCACGAAGTCGCAGGAGTCATCGAACAGGTGGGCGAGCAGGTAAAATACCTCAAAAAAGGCGATCGCGTTGGCATTCCCTGGGCTCAGGGAACCTGCGGTCACTGCCGCTACTGCGTGCGCGGTGAGACAACGCTTTGTCCAGAACAGCAGGTAACTGGGGTCAGCCTCAACGGCGGGTATGCCGAGTATACTAAAGCTCCAGCCCGTGATGTGACCGTCATTCCCGATGCAATTTCCTTTGAGGAGGCAGCACCCCTGTTCTGTGCAGGAGTGACCGTTTACACCCCCTTCAACTATGTCGGTTTTAAAGCTGGACAAACAGTTGCCGTGCTTGGTACAGGGGGACTGGGACACCTAGCGCTTCAGTTTGCCCATGCTTTGGGAGCCAATACCGTTGCAGTGAGCAGGGGTGCAGACAAACTCCAGCTTGCCAAGGAAAAACTGGGAGCTGATGAAGCCATTGATTCCAGCAGTGACGACTGGGTAGATAAGTTACAGCAGATGGGTGGTGCTGATGTCATCCTCTCAACTGCTAACTCTGCCAAGCTGATGGGTCAGGCAATTAGTGCCCTTGCTCCAGAAGGAACCCTGGTGTTGCTAGCCATAGACGACGCACAGATGCTCTTCCCACCGCCCATAGAGTTAATCGCTAGTCGCCGCAAGGTGATGGGTAGTCCAAGTGGCTCGATTAAAGATATGCGCGAAACGCTGGAAGTTGCTGCGAGACATAACGTTCGCCCGATGATAGAAACTCACCCCCTTGACGATGCTCAACTGGCTCTTGATCGCGTGCGTGATGGCAAGCCCCGTTTCCGAGCAGTGCTGACGATGGTTTAATCAAAAGAGGACACGGGGACAAACAGAACAGAAAACCATGAGATCACGAAAAATTCTCCCCTTGTCCTCTTCTTGTCCAAAGAGCAAGAAAGTAAAGAAACCAGGGCAGATAATTTAGTGAGGTTGTCAGTTGTCATGCAGTTTTTAATAATCGCACGGGTAGTTGAAGGCACTCCAATGGAGAAGGTTTTACCCTTAGTAAAGCCTGAAGCAGCGAAAATTTGGGAATATTACGCAGCCGATCAAATTCGGGCTGTTTACTACATTGCTGACATGAGCGGAGCAGTCGCGCTTTGGGAGGCAGCTAGTCTTGAGGAAGTCCATGCAGCAGCGAAACAGTTACCCATGGTGCAGGCTGGAGTATTGCAATTAGAATTTATCTCCCTGAAGCCATACACTGGTACCGAGCAACTATTTGCACAAGGCTGAATTGAGACTGTTGTTGTTCCTGTTGCCAAAGAAAAATTTATGAGTGGTCTTTCCAATTTAGAACAAGAAGCTGCGACTGATGCAGTTTTAGCTGATAACCTTAAAAGTCAACAAGAAAAAGGGCCAGACCTAAGACAAGTTCATCCTAAAAGTCATGGCCTTGTTTGGGGAGAATTTATCGTTGAGAATGATATTCCTGAAACTCTTAAGGTTGGTGTTTTTGCCAAACCTCAGAATTATCCCGTCTGGGTTCGGTTCTCTAATGCCTCAGGAGTTGAGAAACGAGGAAAGTTCAAGTCCGATCAAGAGCCTGATGTTCGCGGTTTGGCCATTAAACTAATGAACGTAGCGGGCAAAAAAGTCCTGGATGATGAGGAAGGAACGCAGGATTTTATTTTCCTGAATCACCCGGTTTTCTTTGTCCGAGACATCCAGGGTTTTGCTGACTTGGGCAAGGCGGGCAGTGGGCAAGCTGACCCAGCGTTATTACAAGCGCTGCAACCGACGTTTGCCATCCTTCAGGAAGCGGGGAGTAAGAATGTTGCTAATCCGCTGTTCATTCAGTATTGGAGCACAACTCCATTTAAACTCGGTTCTCATGCTATTAAGTTCTCTGTCAAACCCCAGCTGGTAGATGCAGTTTCTGATTCCCCATCCGATTCAGATAACTATCTGCGTGAAGCGATTGTTAAATATCTCACAGATGAGAGCAAGGAAGCTAAATTTGACTTTCTGGTTCAGCTTTATGTAGACGAGCAAAAGACCCCAATTGAAAACCCGATGCAGGAGTGGAAGGAGGAAGACTCACCATTCGTTAAGGTGGCAACTATCCGGATTCCTAGCCAGAAGTTTGATTTTGAAGAACGGAAGCGATTGGATGAAGGTTTATCATTCACCCCCTGGCATACGCTCTCTGAACATGAGCCGCTGGGCAGTATCAATTTAGCTCGCAAAAAAATCTATCAAGAACTTGTCAGCTATCGGCGTGAGCATATTCAGCAACGTTTGAGACAACCTCAACCCTACACTTCTATCCAGGATGAACCGCAGTGAAGGAAGATAGCAGGGGGAGCAAATTCTGTACCCAAAGGCAGGGACATCAGAATCTTTTGGCATGGGAGGCTGCTTTTTCCTGCCCGCCTCTGTGATGAAGTTCTCATCAGACACTCTATCCAAAAATTTTGGAGACTTGATTTGTGACTACTAACGTAAATCTTTTCTCACCCGTTAAGCTTGGCCCCTATACTTTACCAAACCGGATGGTGATGGCACCGATGACCCGTTTGCGAGCAGGTGTGGGGAGTGTACCAGTGCCAATCAATGCCACTTACTATGCACAACGGGCGAGTGCAGGACTTATTGTCACCGAATGCACTCAAGTCTCGCCTCAAAGCAACGGATACATGAACTGTCCTGGCATTTATTCGCCAGAACAAGTGGCGGGATGGCGACTCGTCACCGATGCCGTGCACGATCGCGGCGGGCGGATTTTTCTGCAACTGTGGCATTGCGGACGCATTTCGCATCCATCCCTGCAACCGGATGGGGCACTCCCGGTTGCACCCAGCGCGATCGCGGCTACGGGTGAACTCCACACTCCTGTGGGAAAAGTGTTGCTAGGAACACCCCGTGCTCTGGAAACGCCCGAAATTCCTGGAATTGTAGCCGATTTCCGCAAGGGAGCCGAAAATGCCCTCGCCGCCGGATTTGATGGAATTGAGTTTCATGGTGCCTTCGGCTATCTCATTGACCAGTTCCTTCAAGATGGCTCTAACCAGCGTACCGACGAATATGGTGGCTCAATTGAGAACCGTGCCAGATTTCTTCTAGAAGTTGTCGCAGCTGGTGTCAGTGTCTGGGGTGGAAACCGGGTTGGGATCAAGCTCTCACCAAGCAACACGTTTTACGGCATGTACGACTCAGATCCGATAGCAACTTTTAGCTATGCGATCAATGCCCTCAATCGCTTCGACTTAGCTTATATTCACCTAATGGAGCCAAATGAGACAGATTTAGCAACTCGTGCCGTGCCCAATCCAGTAACACCTATTTTCCGCCCCCTATACAAGGGCACAATCATCGCTAACGGCGGCTTTGATAAAGAGAAAAGTAATGCTATCCTAGCATCTGGCGATGCAGAGTTAGTTTCGTTTGGTAAGCTGTTTCTAGCTAATCCAGATCTACCAAAGCGTTTTGAAATCAACGCAGCACTAAATACACCAAATCCAAGGACTTTCTACGGTCAAGGCGAGATTGAAGCGGAGAAAGGATACACAGACTATTCGTCTTTGGAACTCCAAGCTAGTTAAGCAGAGCCTTTGCTCTCCGTTGGCTGTTTGTGAATAGCGGTAT
>CAZZWA010000185.1:0-10831 GCA_964657555.1 uncultured Microcoleus sp. | reverse complement strand
ATTTCACGAAAAGCGACTCTTAAGCCTCGTAGGTGAGGAGGAAAATTGCCCCATTGCTTGGAGCATAGGGACTAACGCCTATGTTCAAAAACCTGTCAATATTGAACACGAAATGACAGAGCGCAGTCCCCTTCCATAATCTTTGATTTGAATGGGGTTAGCGGAGTCCAGCCAATAAAGGCAAAGCCACGATATAATTAGAGATGTTGGGACAGACGGTACTGTAAAAGCTGCGAGTAGTTCACTTAACTCAGCTAGAGACATAGACCTTTGCCAACAACGCAAAATGAGATGATTCTCACAAAGGTTTTTACACCTTTCTGGAGTTTTCGTCGGCCAAAGTTCCGACGACCCACTGAGGACGCCAGTTAATCCGGGAACGCTAAGAGTACCGCTAGATTTGCTCTTAGCGAAAGAATCCTCACTCATAATCTTTGATTTGGGTGGGGTGCGTTCAAGTAGACCCAAGCTGCTTAGGAGCTTGTCATGCCTTTCTCTGTCAGAGACTTGGAGAAATTGCAGTTCCAGATCGATGATGACTATCGATGGGAATTGGTTGATGGAGAGATGATTGTCATGAATCCATCAGGCTACGAGTCAGATGAAGTGGCAGCGAGAGTCATGGGAAAGCTGTTCCCTCACGTAGACTAAGAATCGCGACTTGAACAAAGAAGTTGGACTGTTTTTGCTCTTAGCTCTGCTCTCAAAACCCATATCCGTTGATACCAAGAGATAGTCTAAGGAAGGAATCGACTAAATTTCTAAATAGACATCTCCAATATTTAATCTGAAACCCTTGTACTAAGGTAGCTGAAGCTTAATTTCTGGAGACGTATAATTGATTCTCTATGGCTGAATCGCTCCCTTCAACTAGACTGACGGAGCGTTTGAACTTGCTCATTTGACAAGCCCAACATCTGTGCGACTTGTTCTATTGCCATCCCTGTCGCTACCAAGTTTTGAGCCGCTTGCCACAACTGAGCTTGGGCTTGTTCTTTTGCCTGCCGTTCTTGTTCAGTATCCGTCAACAACCAGTTGCCCTCCCGGTCGCACCAGCGCAGCCAAGCGGCTAACACGTCCTCAAACTCACCTTGCCAAATCCCTAAGCCAATCTCTAAGTCCGTCAGCCAAATCAACGGCGCTTCTGAATGAAGCGCCTGCTCTTGGTACTGTCCACCCTCCAGCTTGAAGTAGCGCAAGCGTTGCGTGTAACGGCTGTAGACTAGATAATGCGGCACCCGCAAATATGTTTCATACACCTCGAATTTTCCAGGCGGTTTCTCCTTTGCTTCCTCCTCACCTTCATCTGAAACAGTAGTGTCAGCAGAAACAATCAATTCACTTTCTGAAACTTGAGCTGTTTGATCATCAAAGCGTCCTAGATCTTCCGCTTCAGTTCCCGGCGATAAAAACTCAACAATAACGTAAGGCAACTTTCCTTCCTGCCAAGTCACATAGCTACGGCGGAGGTCTCGCTGTTCATACAATCGCGGGACATCCACCACCAGAAACCAGTCGGGGCGCTTGTGCCAGCGAGAATGACGCACATCGTAATAGAGGTTGAGGTCAGACGCGGTAAAGCAATTCTCCCGACTGTAGCGGGTTAATCGCAGCGTGCGACTGAGGAGTTGGGGTTGGAGGGCATGAAATTCGTCAGGCAAACCAGGTTCCTCCGGGTTTTCGCTGGGCAAATCATACATGGTCGGCAGCACTTCTTTAGGCGAGAGCGGCGGATCACCTTGCTTGATGTGTGTTGCACTGCCTGTAGCCATTAGCTTGCGAGTCGTTGGAACCATAATCACCTCAATGAAGTGAGTCCTGAGCTTAGATTTTATCGCCATTCCAGCTTCAGCGCTCATCCCCTTTTATTATTTCGCCTTACATTCTTTATCGAAATAAGAAGGATGAAACTAGATTGGCGCTCACTAATCTAGTTTCCCCAAACTCGCAAAATTCGTAGTGTGACACTTCAGGGTGGCTACTGAGCCCAGTTCACCCTGAGTTTGCCGTAGCGTTAGCGTGCCGCAGGCTTAGGGTCGAAGTATGCGAAATGTATGTTTATAGTGAAGTGATTAAAAAGTATATTCCTGAGCAAAAAACTAGAGGGTGACTGACCCTTTAGGGTCAGTGCATTTATCCCACAACTGTATGCTTTGCTTTCCCGTAGCGCAGCGTGCGTTAGCTTAGGGTAGCCAGTGGGGTGAATGCGCGATAACTGTAACTTTGGTTAATTATCAATCACAACAATTACTACCGTGATGTTGTCTCTGCCGCCCTGTTCCTTAGCAGCCTTAATGAGATCTACAGCAGTGTTCTCGTAGGAAGAGCTGGACTGGAGGTAAGTAGCGATCGCCGAGTCGGAGAGTTCTTCTGTCAATCCGTCGCTGCACAGCAGAAGCTTGTCACTCGGTTGTACATCCAGTGATTGAACATCAACCTGACGCATATCTTTACGTCCCAGGCATTGAGACAGCACATGACGCCAAGGGTGAACCCGAGCTTGCTCTGGTGTCAAGTCACCAGCTTTCAGTGCTCGTCCCACCCAAGTCTGGTCTTCAGTAATTTGCTCTAGGTTTAGCGATCGCAGTCGGTAAAGGCGAGAATCTCCCACATGCGCACACCAAAACTGCTCTTTCCGGAAGATGACCACAACAGCCGTTGTACCCATATCTGAGCGTTCTGGATGGGTGTTTTGGTCTTGTATAATTGCCTGATTTGCCTTTTCAAAGGCTTTTTCTAGTAAAACTTGTGACCCCTCACGGGAATTCCAATGCTCATCCAGAAAGCTACTAATTGCCTGTGTGGCGATTTGACTTGCCTCCTGACCACCCGCATGCCCTCCCATCCCGTCAGCAACGATGAAATAGCGACCAGCAGGGTCTATGTAATAGTCATCTTGGTTGACAGTCCGCACAAGTCCCGGATCGGTGATGCCCTTGGAGCGACATTTCATAAACACTTGGGAGTCAGGAATGGCCATTTTTCATAAATCATTTGTCCAAAGGTCATTAGCTTTCAGACTAAAGACTCTTATTTCTAGATTTTGCTTGGAGGATTCTGCTCAAAACATTCGATCAAATCGGTCGAGGCGCATGAGCAGACGTGTTAGCACCATTGCCAGCCCACCTGCTAATAGGGCAACTAGCAAAGCCAGCCAGCCATGACCATAGACGAAAAGAATGGTAGCTGACAAAGTGAAAGCACTAATTAATAAAGTATAGTTTGTTAAGAGCTGAATGCTACTAAGTCGGCGCAAAACCCTGTCAGATTCTATAGACCTGACTCGAATTCGCAGATCTCCCCTCTCTAGTTTTTCAATCGTATCCTCAATCCGTCGGGGCAAACCAAAAGCCGTACTGCTGACCTGAGCTGCTTGACGTCCCAATTCATTGAGGAAGCTGTTGCCCTCACTCATATTGCCATTGGCCATAATCTGCATTGCAAAGGGTTTTGCAACCTCCATAAAGTTAAATTCGGGGTCTAAGCCTTTTCCAACGCCTTCCAAGGTTGAGAAAGCCCGCATCACAAAGGTGAAAGTCGCAGGGAAGCGAAAGGGTTGATCGTAAGCAATCTCATATAAGTCTTCGCTGATTTGACTCACGGACTGGGTTTCAAAAGGCTTGTCCATAAAGTGATCCAACATGTACTGGATCGAGCGCCGCACTGGCCCCATATCTTCAGATGGCGCAAGGGCTCCTAGTTCTACCAAAGACGCTACAACCCGGTTAGCATCTTTTTGGGCAATGCCAAACAAAGTCTCCATGAGCTGCTCGCGAATACCAGTCTTGATGCGCCCCATCATACCAAAATCGTAGAAGATCAGAGCACCTTCTGGGCTAACAGCAAGATTGCCGGGGTGGGGATCGGCATGGAAGAAGCCGTTGTTGAGCAGTTGGATTAGGTAAGCCTTAGCACCGAGTTGGGCAATTACCTTACGGTCTATCCCAGCTGCCTCTAGAGCTTCATAGTGGCTAACCTTAATCCCTGGAAGATACTCTAGAGTCAAAACTCGTGGCGACGTATATCGCCAGTAGACGCGAGGTACCCGCACCCATTCATAGGCGCGAAAGTGACGGCGAAATGTATCAGCATTGCGGCCTTCGCTGAGATAATCAATTTCTTCCCAGAGAATGCGGCAACACTCTTCATAGATCCCCAGCCAGTCCCTACCGCGACCCCAATCCGGATGGTTTTGAAAAAAGCGAGCAATGCCCTTGAGAATGGCCAAATCTATAGTAAACAGCTTCTGTAGACCAGGTCGCTGTACCTTGACCACAACCTCTTCACCATTGTGTAGAGTCGCCTTGTGTACCTGCCCTAGGCTGGCAGCGGCAAGAGGAATCGGGTCAAAACTGCTGTAGAGATCTGAAACTCTTTTCCCCAGATCCTGCTGGATGATCGCCTCGGACTGCTCATAGCTAAAGGCAGGCACTCTATCTTGCAACTTAGAAAGCTCTTCTACATATTCGGCTGGGAATAAATCTGCGCGTGTAGAGAATAGCTGGCCTACCTTGATAAAGGTAGGCCCCAAATCTAAAAATGTTTCCCGAATCCAGATAGCTTGCGCCCGTCGTCTCGCAGTCTTTTTTACCTCCGTAACTCCGCCTGGGTAGCTCCAGGACTTACCATCAAGCCAGAGTTGGAATAGTAGACTTAACACAAAAGCCCAGATATCTAGGAAGCGTCGGTGGCGAGAGTAATTTTCGCGATTCCACCGATAAGCTTTATCTGTATGAGAGTTTCCTTTAGAACGTTTAGACATCGCCGTGCGTTCCGCATAGCGCTTGGGGGTGACGGAGTCAGCAGGAAGAACAGACACTCGGATTTCTGGGTTGGTTGATTGGGCTATTGGACACAATTGTGTACTGAGACTCAGTCCTCAGTGCTTATACTGAGCGGCTACGATAGCTATGTAACTCGGCGCGCAAGCGAGCAATTTCTGCTCTAAGCTCGTCAATTGTCGCTTGTATATCAGCTCCAGGTTGAGAACTCACTGGCACGATACTTGTAGTCGTTCTGCCGAGCGTGGCAGTTTCCGCTGCGTTCTCGGCTCGTGCTATGACTTGCTCAGTATATTGACGCAATCGTTCGCGCTGCTCGGCATCAAATTTGCCGAGTTCTGAGAGAGCGTTCGTCAGAGAGTTTTCCAACTGCTCGTTTAGGACTTCTGCCGCTGCTCTGCCGATAAAAAAGGCATGAACTACAGGGTTAGTCATCACAACCTCGGTAAGTTTGGAAACCCAGCGGCTTTAGCCCTGGGAGGAAAAGCGATACAGAGACTTTGGTCACCTACTCCTGACCTTTTTGCAGGTTAGAAGTCCACAACGATGAAGTCATGGCTCGTTGACAAGTTTCTTTACCTGCTCGTAACAAATTATAGCGTTGTGTGGTGAAGAGCGGGATCTTTCCCTGGTGGGGATCGCAGTAAGCAGAGAGGATAAGAGACGCTGAGTTCGGTTGAATCTCAAAAGCAAAGGAAAAGTTTTGTAAAGAAATACATAAGTTTCCAGAGCCAGCCTGAGAAGCATGCAGTGGGTTTCCACTAGTAGCACCCTTGCTAAAGATGGAGCTTAAGGGCAGAGCCTCTATTGCCTACGGGGGATTGGAAAGAACAAGGAGCTACATTCTTCTGTTCTCCCAGTCTCCAGTCTGTCTCAAAGTTGAAAGCTGCATATCAGCGAGCGAAGGAGAAATATGAGCACAAGGTAAAGGAATTCTGTGTGTCAGTACTGCAAAGTCCGGGATTTAGGAGGCAGGGGGTTGCCGACATAATTCAGTTTTGACCTTCAGGCGATCGCCTCAGGCACCGTGCTCGTCTAAGTACAGCTTGGTGGTTCATTGGGCTATAACTTTGTACCTTTGCGCCCGTAATTTTAAAATGCTGTCTCTACCATTCATGAAACAAACTAATCAGGTTGACATAGACGAATTGGATGAACAGTTGCGTCAGCTTGTTGCTGAAACTGGCAAACATCCATTGGGTAGTCTTAACCGCCAGAGAGGTCTGAATCAAATTATTCAAATGATTCAACAATCGGGCAAGCTTTGGAGAAATGGCGATCCTGACTATTATGAGGATGCTCTACAGCAAACCTGGCTGTATTTCTGCCGCAATCTTTGTAACTACGATTCCCAGAAGGGAAGCGTGATCACCTGGCTCAACGCTTACCTCAAATACAGGCTACAGGATTACCGCAGAAAAGCTCAGGAACAAGCAGAAAATAGAGTTATTAGGCAGTTGTCAGAGAGCAATGAACCGTTAGATCCAGTAGAAAACCTGCCTGGAGCGCTGGAGCCACCGCCAATTTTAGAAGAAATACTCAAATGGGTTGAGCAAGATCCAGAGGGAGAACTGCGTCGTACCCATATCCGCAACCATCCAGAAGTAACATGCCAACTCTTAATTCGGCGGCGCTTGCCTCCAAGAACCTCTTGGGAAAAGTTAGGGGCAGAATTCAACTTGTCAGTGCCGACTTTAAGCAGTTTCTACCAACGACAGTGCTTTCCCCGCTTGCTTAAGTTTGGCAAAAAACAGGGATATCTCTCAGAAGACTAAGGACTTTATGATGACTCACCCCACCAATACTCAAGATTTATCGATTGCCTTACCTATTACCCAGACAGCGCGTCGGATTGCCCAGCAGTTTGCCCAGCAACAACCTACCCCTGAAACCGCAGAACAAGTCCGTTTGAATACCCTGGCTGTACTAGTCATAAATGACTACTTGCAGATGCTGGGCATTTTCACTGACTTACAAGCTAGTTATAGCTGGAATCCTGTTGGCCGTTTGGGTGCGGATGTGGCCGACTTAAAAGTGACCGGAGTCGGACGCCTAGAATGTCGCCAGATCAGAGTTACAGAGCGAACCTGTCATATTCCGCCAGAAGTTTGGTCAGACCGGATCGGCTACGTAGTCGTACAGATAGATGAATCACACCGAGAAGGAAAAATCCTCGGTTTTGTGCCAACGGTAACGGTGGCAGCCTTTCCTATTAGTCAACTGCAACCATTAGAAATGTTGCTGAGCTGCCTAAGTCGAAAAGCTTCTGCAATCGTCCACTTGAGGCAATGGTTTAACAATATCTTTGAGACAGGTTGGCACACAATTGAAGAAGTTTTCGGTACCAGAGAAGCAAATCTGACTTTGGCATTTCGCAGCACAGGGGTTAATCCTAACAAACCGGAAAATATCAGACAACTAATTAATCAACTGTATATCAGTCAGGATGAGGATCAGCGTAAAATTGCCGCTCAAAGATTAGGATATATTGGTGAGCGCCATCCAGAGGCGATCGCTGCTCTAATTCACTTGTTACATACCACTCAGAATGAGGAAACCCGCTGGAGTGCTGCCGAGAGTTTGTGGAATATTGACCCTGGTAATCCCGCATCTGGAGTAAGAAGGGTGACAGACTTAGGGATACAACTAGCAGGTTATGCTGTGGCGCTCATGGTAGCGATTTTACCCAAGCCTGACCAAACAGTGGCGATTCTCCTGCGACTGTATCCTATGGGTAGTCAGACCGAGCTGCCACCCGATTTGCAATTGATGGGGATGGATGAAGATGGCAATATTTTTCTAGAAGCCCAGTCTAGGGATGAAGATAACTATATTCAGCTGAAATTTAGTGGCCAACCTGGAGAGCAATTTAGCGTTAGGGTGGCTCTGGGTGATGCCAGCATTACAGAAAACTTTGTCATTTGACTGTACTTAATATTGTTAGGAAAACAGCCGTGATCAAGTTAGTTATCTTCAAGTTTGGGGATGGCGATTTCGAGCAGGGGTTTCCGGTCACACTTCAGATCAGAGAGGATGGTCAGCCCTCTTCTAGAGACATCCCTGGCAGGCTACCCTCTGCTCTTGATCTTCTGCAACACTACAGTTGCTGGCAATACGTCTACCGTAGATTGGGGGGAATGGCTCCTCGCATTGAAGTTCCCCCCGCTCAAGAAACCAATATTTCCAGCAGGCGAGATTGCCACCGTGCTGCTCAAAATTTACTGGGTAGCCTAGATGATTGGCTGTGTCACAAGCTCTTTCTGAAGCTGCGCGATCGCCTGCTAGAAGAGGTCAAACGAGATCACCCTGTGCGGATTATTCTGCAAACTCATGACCTACATCTATGCAAGCTGCCCTGGCATCAGTGTGACTTATTTAGGCGTTACTCCAAAACTGTAAACTGGTTTCTTGAGTGTTGCTGCACTGCTATTAGTGTGATGGAAGACAAGTGGGTAAGCTAGTTATCTTCAACTTTGGGAATGGCAATTTCGAGCAAGGGTTTTCTATCACTCTTCGGATTGGGGAGGACGGTCAGCCCCCCTACACTGAAATCTCTGGCGGGCTCCCTTGTGCGCCTGACATTCCGCAGCAATATAGTCGCTGGCAATCCGCCTATTGTCAACTAGAGGGAATGGCTCCGCGTATTGAAGTTCCCCCTGCTCAGGTGACAAACTTTTCCACTAAGGAAGAGTGCAACAGTGCTGCCCAAGCTCTACAGAATAGCCTGAATCGTTGGCTGCGCCAAGAGCTATTTCTTGATTTACGGGAGCGCTTGCTGGAAGAGGTAAAACGGGATGACCCTGTGCGGTTTATCCTGCAAACCCAACATCTGCTGCTTCGCAGGCTGCCCTGGCATCAGTGCAACTTATTCCAGCGCTACTCTAAAGCTGAGATTGCCTTGAGTTCAGATTATGAACCCCGACCCTCAAATCCCCTCAGATATCCAGTCAGAATCCTAGCCATTCTAGGCAGTAGTGAGGGAATTGACGTTCGGGCAGACCGAGCTTTACTAGAACAATTGCCGGGGGCACAGGCCATCTTATTGGAAAAACCAGGACGGCAGCAACTTAACGAGCAGTTGTGGAAACAAAACTGGGATATCCTATTTTTTGCAGGTCATAGCTCCAGCTGGGATGGAGGAGAACAGGGTCAGATTCAGATCAACGACGTGGAGAACTTGTCCCTTAAAGATTTGAACTATGCCTTGGGAACAGCTGTGAATAACGGTTTGAAACTGGCAATTTTCAACTCTTGTGATGGACTGGGATTAGCACAAGATCTAGCTAATTTGCATATTCCTCAAGTGATTGTGATGCGGGAACCCGTGCCCGATCTAGTGGCTCAAGAGTTTTTGAAAAATTTCTTGCAAGCTTTTGCTCGGGGTGAGTCCTTTTATTTGGCAGTGCGACAAGCCCGCGAGCAGTTGCAGGGGATGGAAGGTGACTTTCCCTGCGCTACCTGGTTACCTGTAATTTGCCAAAATCCAGCAGAAGCGCCGATTACCTGGCCCCAAATTTGCCAGAATCCAGCAGAAGCGCCAATCACCTTGCCCAAAAAGCAGCATCGGGCATTAAAAGCTGGACTGCTGCTTTCTGGGGTGGTGATCGCCATATTTTTAGGTAAACACTTTTTTTCTCCAACCCCAGTAACTAGCCCTACATCTGTGGCCAATTCTGTAGAGAAGGAAAGTTCTAGCCGCTTCAGTTTGGGAGGGAGAATTTTGATTACAAAAGATTCTAGTCCCGAAAAGCAGGCAGGAGCAAAGGCATTTGCTGCGAAGGACTTTGCTACCGCTATTGTCAATTTTCAATCCTCTCACCAAGTCAATCCCAACGATCCGGAGACACTTATTTATCTGAACAATGCCAAAGCAGCAAGCATTGGACGGACTCTGAGAATTGCTGTTAGTGTTCCTATTGGTGGCAACTTGGGCAATGCTGAGGAAATCTTGCGAGGCGTAGCTCAGACTCAAAATGAAGCGAATCAAAACGGTGGTATTAATGGATCGCTGTTGCAGGTTGAGATTGCCAATGATGATAACAAACCGGAAATCGCTGCACAGAATGTGGCACTGAAACTTGTTAAAGATCAGCAGATTTTGGCAGTCGTAGGGCATAATGCCAGTGAAGTTTCCATCGCCGCTGCTCCTGTATATCAACAGGGCGGCTTAGTGATGATCTCTCCCACCAGTAGTGCTATGGAACTCTCTGATATCGGCAGTCATATATTTCGCACTGTTCCCTCAGAGCAAGTGGATGCGGATAACCTGGCTCAATATGCGATCAAGAAAGCTGGCCGAACCAAATTTGCCATTTGTGTTGATTCCCAGTCGCCCTACAGCAGATCAATCGAGACAGAGTTCAGCAATGCAGTCAAGCAGTATGGAGGTCAGGTTAGCCATATCTCCTGTGATTTTTCTGCACCGAGTTTTAATCCTAGTATTTTCGTCGCTAACGCGATCGCCGATGGAGTTGATGGCCTACTCTTAGCTCCCTCGGTAGAAAAAATTTATCAAGCTATTGATGTGGCCAAAGACAGTAAAGAGAAACTAGCTTTATTCAGCTGCTCTCCTATGTACACTTATCAAACCCTAAAACTTGGACAGGGGAATGTCAATGGCATGGTAGTGGCTGTGATTTGGCATCCGGCGGCAATCCCAAGGAATTCTTTTGCTAACAGAGCTAGTCAACTTTGGGGTGGTTCTGTGAGTTGGCGGACTGCTATGTCTTACGATGCCACCCAAGCAATTATCACGGCCTTGAAGCAGAGTACTACCCGTAGTGGGCTGCAAAAGGTGCTCTCTAGTCCTAGTTTTAAAGCCTTGGGAGCAACTGGAGATGTGCAATTTTTGCCGTCGGGCGGTCGCCAGCGGAGCTCTGAACTCGGGGTACTAGTCAAGGTTCAGCCAGTGGCCAATTCTGAATTTCACTATGGTTTTGTGCCAATGCAGCCATAATGTAAAGATTTGTAGATAAAAATATAAGTTTTTGGTGTCCACTTGATGACCGAATAGAAGTCCGCAAGTTCATCAAAAAGTGGTTCAACCCGAT
>CAZZWA010000184.1:4602-10929 GCA_964657555.1 uncultured Microcoleus sp. | reverse complement strand
ACAGGACTGACAGCACTGCGCCTACAAGAATGGATTGAAATCGACGACAATTTTGCCAGAGATTTAGCTTTCAAACACCAACTTTTGGCAAGCCGCTATTTAGAAGTATTTGCTAGCCTAACTGGCAGCAAAACAGGTCAAAAAGAAGTTTTGGATTTGCTTTTAGGACATTTGCTTGACTACTTCCCTCAACACTATCGGCGTCAGGGTAAAAAGCTTGAGAACTTGGTGACAGGACAGATTTGGGACATAGCTGAGTTTACTGCTGCACCTCTCAATTTAGCTGGACGTCTGGTACAAGAAGATTTGTGCTTGATGCGACCCAGTCCTGAGGGTTATGTTCTAGCGGCAGCATCTGTTTGCTTCCCTTCCCATTGGTCGCTACTAGAAAAGCTGGGGCGTACTCTAGCGGGAATTCACCAGCCGGTTCCTAGATATCATGGTATTGAACGACCTGTAGATCGCTTCTTTGAACACCTGCAACCTGACAAGCCAGTCTGGCGGATGAATTGGGGTATTGTTGATTCACCTGAGCTGTTTTTAGCACAGAAAAGACCCCACGAGCCAGTGTTACCTACTATCAACGCAGCTAATGCCGGGGAGAGGCTATGGCTGAGAGTGGAACGTCAGACCCTGAGACGATTAGAACAGAGTGGTGATATTCTTTTCACGATTCGGACTTACGTGCATCCCCTGCGCATTCTAGAGTCTAACCTAGCAATGGCGGGTAACCTGGCAGCAGTAATCAAACAGATGCCGTCTGATGTGCAGAGCTATAAAAATCTGCTGCCGATCCGAGAAGCTGTTCTCAATTACCTATCCAAAATTGGAGGCATATAACTACAACAGAGATTACCATACTGAAATGTCTGGGAAGCGGCAGCAGGGTGACAAAACTGATTACTTATGAGCAAATTGCCTAATATTGATCGGATTAGGGAGCATCAAGCAAACGAGCGTACCTTTCTCGCATGGCTGCGCACTTCTATTGCCTTAATTGGTTTTGGTTTTGCGATCGCTCGATTTAGCTTATTTCTGCGTCAATTTCAAGCTAGTGTGACTGCCACTCAAGAAACACCACAAAACCACTTCAGTTCGCAAAGTCTAGGTTTCAGTTTAGTCGTAATCGGCATTACAACGCTTGCCTTAGGTGCTTGGCGCTATAATCGAGTTTTTTTGCAGATTGAACGGGAAGAATATCAAACTAATCGATTGATAGTCTGGTTCATCGCTTGGATAGTTATGATATTGGGAGTTTTAAGTATTCCTTTGGTACTTTGGCCAAATCAGGTGCAAAATCCTCCATCTTCGACTCCAAACCAGCGACAATCTCAAAAGCCTCTTGTTCAAAGAAAGACTAAACAGTAATCCCATTTCACTTTAAATTTCCTCCAAATGGAGAGCAGGGGGCGTAATTTATAACTTGTTGCTGCCCTCGCTCAGACTATAACGCTATTGTTATTTAACAGTTATTTAAAAATTTTGTGGCGGGAGTTCGTGACCTTGGCTTCTAGAAATGTTGCTCACATTCAGTGCTTTAACAATCGCACTAACATCACTCAAGAGCTGTTTAGCTTGATTATTGCCTGGGCAACTGAGATCGGGCGAGCGATCGCCACCAAGGGCCACAAAAGTAGACGTACCAAAAGAAGTAGATTTTCTACAGGGCTGTTGAGTGGGCAAGCTTGACAGAGGGTTGTCGTGGCGTAAATCCTGAAAAAGCTTTTTTGCCAATCTCGCTGAGATTGTCCCTGTGCTCCGTCCATTGCCATCAACATAGCTAACCTGTCCGGAGGGCGATACATAGATCCGGTAACCGATAGTATTAGTCGATCCGGTATTAGTTATAACTGCCGTATTGCTGGTAACAAGAGCCAGTGTTGGATTGGATGAAACAATTGGCACCAGTATTGAGACGCCTGCTAAAGTTATTAGGCTGCTATAAATAAAGTTGTGCATTTGAACAACCTCTAAGAGATATCTATTTGTCATATAACGACGACAAATAGATAAAAGTTCCCAAAAAGTAGATGGGGGATGGGGAGAGAACTTTCAAATCAGTTATCACTTACCATGCATGGTCAATTCTGGTAACTAGGTAAGTGTGAATCGCCGCCTCTGGGAAGTTTGGGATGTCAGACCCTATGAATTCACCCCACCCCCCACATTCTTCGGTCAACCGTTAACAGTTAACAACTCTTTATACTTACGGACTTCCACTAGACAGTTTTTCTCGTCAACGATGACTATAGTTGGGTCGTAATTTTTCAGGTCTTCTGGACTGAACTGTCCATAAGTCATAATAATCAAGCGATCGCCCTTCATTCCCAATCGGGCGGCGGCACCGTTAAGTTCAATTGCCCCAGAGTCTGGCGGTGCTGGGATCGCGTATGTGATCAACCGCTCCCCATTGGCAATGTTAACAACCTGCACTTGCTCATAGGGTAGGATTCCCGCAGCCTCCAACAGGGTTTGATCGATACCGATACTACCCTTGTAGTCCAAGTTGGAAGCTGTGAGGGTGCAACTATGAATTTTGGTCAAAAGGAGCGTGCGCTGCATGGCTAGAAATTATGACTCACAGTGAGAAAGTGCAACGTTGAACCCAGCCATTTTGCACTTTCCCCCATTTTAGATTTCCCAGCGCCAATATCTAGGTGGAAGAACTCGAACAAATTGGTTGACTTTAAACTTTTTCCCACAACTGGTTCTTCGTTTTGGCACTCACGATATTAGACGATGGTAGAACTTTACTTTTTTTCGCTACCGGCCTTGATGCATTTTTCAACCAGAGGCAGCACCTGATCGACATCTTTCCAACCAAGAATTTCCGTGACCTTCTTCTCTAAATTTTTGTAAGTCTTGAAAAATTCTGCAATCTCATCCAACCGATGTGGTGCTACATCCTTGAGACTTTTCACCTCTACATATCGGGGGTCTTTGGCGGGAACGCAGAGAATTTTCTCATCGCGATCGCCCCCGTCGATCATTTCCAGCAACCCAATGGGACGGGCGGCAATAACGCATCCTGGAAAAGTTGGCTGATCTATGAGCACCATCCCATCCAGGGGATCGCCATCATCAGCCAGCGTGTTGGGCACAAAGCCGTAGTCACAAGGGTACTGCACAGAGGAGTAAAGCACCCTGTCTAGAGCAAAGGCTTGCAAATCTTTATCGAACTCGTACTTGTTTTTGCTACCCGCTGGGATTTCAATCAGAACGTTGAGCAAACCAGGTTTAGGTTGAGCAGGAATGAGTGATAAGTCCAAAGTCAAAGTGTTTTTTCTCCAAGCAACGCATTTACCAGGGGGTGCCGCGCCTACACGCGATTTTTGAGAGCAACTTGGAGGATGAGTGTCTCTTCCCCCAACTTTGCATGAACGATCAGGCGGTTAGCATCAGAACCAATCTCCCCAAAATCGCTCCCCTCTGTAGCATTTTAAGGGAATACGAACATTCTGGATTGCCCAGACGCAAAAGAGACAGGGGGAGCGTACATCCATATACTTGGAGTAGCTCCACAGAACAGTTAATTTGTCAATTTCTATTACTTGACCGACTCCCTAGAGAGGTTTGGGGATCATACCCAACCGTTCTAGCATCTGCTCATCATCAGATTTAGATGGGTTGGGTGTGGTCAGTAATTTGGGGCCAGAGAAGATTGAGTTGGCACCCGCAATTAGACAAAGAGCTTGTAGTTCCTCACTCATCTGCAACCGCCCTGCCGAAAGGCGCACCATCGCTTTAGGAAACAGGATACGGGTGGTAGCGATCGTGCGTACCAGATCGATGGGATCGACGGGTGGGGAGTCTTGGAGAGGGGTGCCCTCTACAGGAACCAAGCAGTTGATCGGGATTGACTCCGGTACTGGATCGATTCCGCAAAGGGCTTCCAGCAATTCCAGACGATCCTGAACTGATTCACCCATCCCCAAGATCCCGCCGCAGCAAACGGAGATCCCGGCAGCGCTGACGGCACGAATAGTTTCCAGACGATCCTGGTAGGTGCGCGTCGTGACAATTTGACCGTAGTAAGCGGGTGAGGTGTCGAGGTTGTGGTTATAGGCGGTCAGTCCTGCCTCTTTGAGGCGTTCTGCTTGGTGGGGTTGAAGCATGCCCAAGGTGCAACAGACTTCCAGATCGAGGGCGGCTATTTGTCGCACCATCTCTAGAACCCGCTCGAAATTGGGGCCATCTTTCACTTCTCGCCAAGCCGCACCCATACAAAAACGTGTGGAACCATTTGCCTTAGCTGCATGTGCCTCGGCCATAACTGCCTCAAGACTCATCAGTTCCTGGGGGACGAGTCCCGTTTGATTACGAGCGCTTTGGGAGCAGTAGGCGCAGTCCTCTGGGCACAAACCAGTCTTGATGTTACATAGCGTACACAGTTGAACAGCGCAGGGATCATGATGCTCCCGGTGGGTGCGCTGAGCCTCAAAAAGTAAATCCGGCAAGGGTTGCTGGTAAATCTGGGTTATGCGAACAAACGTTGCAGACATGACATATCACTTCCGGTTACATAGTCGTTGTATGCTTTCAAGCAGGAAGAATAGCGTGCATTGAAGTTGCAATGCGGACTTGTATGGAAGTAATCGCTACATATCGTAGCCCAGACGGTCGCACAGGGTCTAGTAGAAGTGACTAAAGACCGAGTACAGATTAGCCAGCTCAGAGGCTATCTGTACAGGAACTCTAATCATGGCGTTATCAATTTAACGCTTGCTGATACTAGACCCAAAACTGTAAAAAATTGATACGCTCGCGCTAAATGAACTAATATCGATCAGCACACAATTTCAATCCTCTGGTTTAGGTAGCGAGTAGCTGGTCTGTTGCATAAAATCAACATTGCTGCTTGAAGAGAAATTGGCAATCGCTACCAAGGGTACAATCAAGGTCACCACAGCAATGAATGCTCCTAATATCTCTGCCCACCTAGGAGGAGGTTGGTCAGCAGAATTAGCAGGCTGACTACTTGAATCCATAAAATAGTTGTTTTTTCAACTCAGTCAATTGAAACTAATAATGAGGGCAATTTTAAACCCTCTACCTTTTAATTCTAACGATTCTTCTCTAGATGAGTGTCTTCTAGTTAACAATCTACACGTAAATATCACGATTGACAGAAATAGCAGCATCAATTCTGCCTTTTGGAAGATGTTGTAACCGAAAAGGACAAGAGAAAAGACGACACCAAATCATCAAGTCATATTTGGTTGAACAAGTATTCTGTGGGAAAGACGTGGGAGACAAGCAAGATGGGGAAAGCAGTCATCCATATGTAAACTATAAATTCCCCTTGTCCTGTCCCCTTCCCCCTCACTCGGCAATCGCTTCTTGCTGAGTTTTAAGCTGAGACTTAATTAGAGGGGCTTTGGGAGCTAGAAAAAATCCCACCAAACTGGCAAAGAGGATTGGTGTGAAGGGACTGACGTTGGTCAGTTTTGTGAGTAGTAAAGTCGTACTTACTGGTGTTCGAGTCACGGCTGCATTGAGAGCTGCCATCGTACAAATCATGGCCAAGGCAGGATTCATTCCCGGAATCAAGGCGGCGACGGCTTTACCCAAACAGGCGCCCGTGAAGAAGATGGGGATGATCAACCCACCCCGCCATCCCCCTGTAACCGTGAGGCTAATCGTGACCATTTTGGCTCCAGCCAAAACTAAGAGAAACATGACAGGAAAGCTGGAAGTAATGACTTCGTTTAACTCTTCGTGTCCAAAAAAACGAGTTAGGGGCAAAAACGCTGCTATGCTGCCCAATCCCAGTCCCGCTACCGTTGTCCGTAGATAAATTGGGCCGGGAACTTTGGCAAACAGGCGATCGCAACCTCGAAAAATGCCCATGAAAATCCACCCTGCCAGCGCACCGATTATTCCAAACAGGATAGCTAAGGCAAAATCATCAATGTTGTCTAGAGCGTACTTGGGGAAATGCCAGGTTGGTGCAATCCCCAGATGAGTAATGGCCGCAAACACCAAGTAACTAGCGCAACTGGCAACAATGGCTGGCATCAATGCTTCGTAATACTCCAAAACATGCTGATGATGCAAAATTTCCAAGGCAAACATGGCTCCCCCCAGTGGTGAGCCAAACAGGGCAGTGAAGCCAGCAGCCATACCCGCCAGACTCAGAGATCTGATATTTTCACCCTCAACCTTCAGGCGATCAGCAAACCAAGTGCCAAAAGAGCCTGTTACCTGTACAAGCGGTGCTTCTGGCCCAGCACTGCCGCCAGCCGCTATACTTACCAGGGAAGCAAGAATCATGGCAGGATTCTTGCGAGCATCCAACCGTCCGCCGCGAAAGTGGATGTTATCGAC
>CAZZWA010000184.1:0-4502 GCA_964657555.1 uncultured Microcoleus sp. | reverse complement strand
CTAAGCAGCATCAAGCGTGAGGAAATTTTAAAAGTCATCAAGTTATGAACTGTTTTCACAAATCACTTGCCCTACTAGGCATTGCTACAGCTGTTGCAGGCATTACCCCGACTGTTCATGCCCTGCCCGCCCGAACCATCATCCATCAAAAGAAGGAGGCAACTAACCTTTATATTCGCGGGGTAAACAAATATCAACAAAAGGATTTTAGAGGGGCGATCGCCGATTTTACACAGGCGATTAAAATCGATCCCAAGTTTTCTATGGCCTACAATAACAGGGGGATTGCCCGTGCTGAACTGGGAGATATCACAGGAGCGCTTGCCGATTACAATCAAGCGATTCAGATTAAGCCAAAGTATTCCCTAGCTTACTTCAATAGGGCAGCGCTCCGTGCTAGCCAGGGAGACAACCAGGGCGCAATGGCAGATTACAACCAGGCAATTGTAGCTAACAGTGAGTGGGGAAACAAAAGTCTTGCTAATGCTTACTACAATCGGGGTGTTACACATCGTGTTCTCTGGCAAAACCAGGCGGCGATCGCAGACTTCAACCAAGCAATTCACTTCAAGCCCGACTATGCCGACGCTTACCTCAATCGTGGAGTTGTCCGCATAAGCTTAAAAGATATTGAGGGAGCAAACGCCGATTTCACGCAGGCAATTCGCTTCAATCCTAACTTTGCCCTTGCTTACAAAAATCGGGGAGTTATACTTGCTAACCAGGGAGACAAGCAGGGAGCACTTCGGGATTGGCAAACAGCAGCGCAACTTTATCAGGAGCAAGGAGATAAAAATCACTACCAACAAATTACGCAAGATCTTAGCCAACTTCAAACTTCTAACTAGAAGCATCAGGTAAATTACCCAAGCTGCCTTGATTGTGTCAGAGCAACCAATCGCTAAGATATGGGATAACTAAACTTGGTTAGCTGCGCACCATATATCCCCAAACCAAACTGCTAGTTTTGCTAAAGTCGAGGGGAAGGTAAAGAGCAAGACCCTCCTAACTATGAGCCAGTCCCAAGATCTGGAAGCGGAATTCTTTTTCCATCAAGGATTACACTTGCTGGAGTCTGAAGACCATGAGGAAGCACTCGCTAGTTTCGACAAAGCCCTGAGCTGTAAGCCAGAATATCTCGAAGCCTGGTATTACCGAGGTAATGCACAGCTTCGCTTAAGCCGACATGAGAGCGCGATCGCCAGTTTCGACAAATTCCTATTCGTTCGACCCGACAAACATGAAGCTTGGTACTACCGGGGTCTGGCATTAGGGAACTTGTGCCGTTATCAAGAGGCGATCAACAGCTTCGACCGAGCCATTGAGTTTAATCCTGACTTCTTTCAAGCTTGGTACTACCGGGGTCTGGCACTCCACGATCAAGACCGCCACGCTGATGCCGTCAAAAGCTTTGATAGAGCGATTCAGTACAGTCCTGATGGCTACAAAATCTGGTACTACCGGGGTAATGCCCTCGGGAGCATAGAATGCTACGAAGAGGCACTTAACAGCTTCGATAGAGCCATTGAGTTCCACCCTGATTTTGCAGAGGCTTGGTACAACCGGGGTATTGCTCTCAGGAACCTAGAGCGTTATGAGGAAGCCTTAGCTAGCTTTGAACGCTCCTTAGCCATTCAACCAGATGACCTGTATAGTTGGTTTAACCAAGGTACTGCCTTACGGAAGCTAGAACGTTATGAAGAAGCAGTTGCCAGTTTCGACAAAGCCATTGAGTTGAAACATAGCGATTACTGGTCTTGGTACAGTCGGGGTCTAGCTCTAGAACACCTAAGCCGCCACGAAGAGGCTATTGCTAGCTTTGACAAAGCAATTGAGTTCAATCCTGACTTGAAAGAAGCATGGTATCACCGAGGCTTAGCCTTTGACGACTTGGGTCTCTACGAAGAGGCTGTGCTCAGCTACGACCGCGCTTTAGCCATTCAACCAGACGACTACTGGACATGGTACAAGCGGGGATGGACACTGCAAAACTTAGACCGCTATGAAGAGGCGATTTCCAGCTATGACCGCTCCCTAGCCATTCAACCAGACCAGCCTGATGTCTGGTACTGCCGAGGTGGTGCTTTGCGGATATTATGCCGCTACCATGATGCGATCGCCAGCTACGATAAAGTTTTAGAGCTTCAACCAGATGATTGCTATACCCATTACATTCGGGGCTGCGTGCTATATGACTTAGATTGCTATGATCAGGCTCTCACTGATTTTGACAAAGCTTTAGCAACCGAACCTGATAGTCTGGATATTCTGCACATCCTGGGACTGACATTGATCAGATTAGGTCGAAATCAAGAGGCGATCGCCAAGTTTGACAAAATTCTGGAAGTCCAACCCGATTATGCCTGTGCTTACTACAACAAGGCTTGCGCTTATGCAATAGTAGGCTTGGTTGAACCGGCAATTGAAAACCTCCAACGCTCCTTCAGCTTATCTTGTGATGTCCATGATCACCGAGAGCTAGCAAAAATAGACCCTGATTTTGACGAAATTCGCGACAATCAGCAGTTTCAGGTTTTGATTCAGGATGCTGAGGGTGAGGATTAACAGGTTGCACGGTAAGTTTAACCTTCAACCTTCCAACCTTTAACTTCCCGACCTGCAAATAATAAAGGATAATCTGAAGCGGTGGGATAAGCAGTCATGCCTCACCATTCCGGCTCAGCAACAGAGAGATTATTTCTAATGGTGTTTGTTCGCATACCCAAATCCTGGGAGATTCCAGAACGGGAGGTGACGCCGGAATCCGCATTTTTTAACCGGCGTCGCTTTCTGAAAACGCTGATAGGTGTTAGCCTGGGGGCAACCATCCTGCCAATTCTCGGTTGTGAGCCATCACCCGCAGAAAAAAAGGCGCTAGCAGCAACTCTGGATACAGCCACGTTAAAGGCAACTGGCAATCCGACTTTCTCAGCTCTTGACCGACCGAGCACCAATCAAACCCTAGCTGGAAGTTACAATAACTTTTACGAGTTCGGCGGCACTAAATCCATTTGGAAACCAGCCCAAGCACTGCCAACCCAAGACTGGAAAGTAGAAGTCGGCGGTTTGGTCAAAAGCCCCCGCACCTATGATTTGGAAGATATCAAGAAAGAATTTCCTCTGGAGGAGCGCATCTACCGTTTCCGATGTGTAG
This sequence comes from uncultured Microcoleus sp., assembly GCA_964657555.1. Classification (GTDB taxonomy): domain Bacteria; phylum Cyanobacteriota; class Cyanobacteriia; order Cyanobacteriales; family FACHB-T130; genus CAZZWA01. Next base: position 1,348 of record CAZZWA010000184.1, on the reverse strand, counting down.
AAGCATGGTCGATGGCAGTTCCTTGGATTGGCTTCCCCATGAAGTCGCTAATAGCGGCGGTAGAGCCAACTAGCAAAGCCAAATTTGTGCGCTTTACCTCATACTACAACCCCAAGGTGACTCATGGCCCTGGTTGGCGACCGCATTCCCTGCCTTGGCCTTACACAGAAGGTCTGCGCTTGGAGGAAATGGCAAACGAGTTGGCATTTTTTGCCGTTGGTATTTACGGTCACGCACTACCAAAGCAGCACGGTGCCCCTATCAGAATGGTGGTACCCTGGAAGTATGGTTTCAAAGGTGCAAAATCTATCGTTAAAGTTGAGTTTCTTGATAGTCAGCCAGCAACATTTTGGAACACGATAGATGCCCACGAGTATGATTTTGAGGCAAATGTGAATCCTCATAAACCGCATCCTCGGTGGTCGCAAGCAACAGAAAAGTTTGTTGGTAAGGGGCCAGACTTTTCCTGGGAAATACTGCCAACTATACCCTATAACGGTTATGGGGAATATGTCGCAAGTTTATATGCTTGATGGAGCAGGCGAGTTCTCCAGCATAGGAGAGCATAGAGAGAGGAATTCCTCGCAAGAATTAAGCAAAATAGTTTCAGACTAACTTTCTAACTTTAGCTAATTAGGAGTAAAACCTAATGATGCAGGAATTTATAGAGTTTCTGCTCGGCAGCTTCGCTGCACTTTTCCCCGTCGTAGATCCAGCGGGAGCAGTACCGCTATTTCTGATGTTGACTGCTGGCGATTCCTCAGATTTCCGGGATCAACTTGCCGGAAAAATTTCCTTGTATACAGTTGTGGTACTGGTGTTGTTCTTATTAATAGGTGGCGGGATACTGCGCTTTTTTGGAGTTTCCTTAGGAATGGTAAAAATTGCTGGAGGAATTGTCATATTCCATACAGCATGGCATACCATGAATGCAGATCCGAAACTGACAGAGCCAGATAATCAGGAGGTCGTTGAGAAAAGCCATAAGCATGAAGATATTTCTTTTGTGCCGATGACCATTCCTATGTTGGCAGGGCCAGGTTCAATTGCTGTAACTTTAGGACTAACAGCGCAGGCAGGACGAAGTTTTTCTGTTGAAACCGGGCTAAATATTCTGGCAGTATCAATAGCTATTATGCTAATGGGAGGGATAACTTATCTGTGCTTACGCTCTTCTAGTTGGCTATCTAATAGGCTTGGAGAGGTAGGAATTAGAGCGGTGAGTCGAATTTTAGGTTTGTTTATTCTAGCAGTAGGCGTGCAGTTAATTCTTAATGGTTTTGCTGATTGGCTAGCACATTTAGAGATAATTAACAGCGGTGGTTGAAAATTGAAAACAGTTAGGTTC
>CAZZWA010000183.1:4065-10975 GCA_964657555.1 uncultured Microcoleus sp. | reverse complement strand
CGCTGGATTGCCAGCGACGGGTAGCATCTTTATGCGATCGCTTTCCTCTCTATCCTCACTTGAGTATGCCTGTGCCTGTTTTGGCTTGAAAAACTAAGGGAAAGAGGCATTATCAACGACCGCATCCGATTATCGATGCGGCTTCTTGGAGGTTTTTATCAGACAACTCACACGGATTACCATAAGCATACTATTTGAGACAGTGCGAGCGAGACGCTCGCACTACGGTATGCGAACTTATGCTTTGCCCTACTAGGTTAAAGGGAGTAGGTGGTGGAGTTCTAGCTTTAAAAAGTTGCGGAAGCTGGAATGATAGAGGCTGTAGCAGATTTCTGCGTTGATTTGTTGCTGATGTAAGAACTCAAACCAATTTTCCAGCGCTGCCTCAACTTCGTATTCATCCTGATCAATGATTTGGGCGATCGCATCTGCTGAGATTGGTTGTGATTGCTGCACGAGGATGTTCAGAATATCTAACTCAACTTCAGACAAACCTTGACCTTGCATATGTTGCCAAAGGATGTGGTAATAAGCCTCTAAACCAGGGGGGAGTTGATGCAACTGGAAGGGTTGGGGGTAGAATCCTTGAGCCAGTGCTGGTAAAATTTGGCTCAGATACATGAAATTGTTTTCGCTTTGAGCTGCTAACTGTTGGCTGAATTCAGGTTCGCTGAGATGGTGTTGAACTAGCCAAGATTTGAGGTTTGCTGTTAACTCGTGTGTTGTGAGGTAGTTGTGGATGTAGAAGAGTGCATCTTCCTGGTTTTGTTCTGGGTATTCGGCTAAATCAAGTGTTTGGGACGGGGTTTCGATGAGTAAGCCGGATTTTTCTCTTAAGAAGGGTCTGCGGCTGAGGAGGAAATAGACCCGTTGGGGGAGATATCTGGGAAGATAGAAGAGATTAGTGCCTGGAGGTTGGTTGTTGGGATCAATGCGATCGCACCCATCAATGGCAATGATCAACGGCCTATCCGGTGCTAGTAAATCGCTGATTTTCTGGAGTAAAAGGGAGAAAAACCAACTTCCCTCTGTCGCGTTATCGGGAAGCGCTGCATTCCAATTCCCCATTGCCATCAATTGATCGCAAATAGTCATAAGAAACTGGTCAACCCGATTTTTGCCCTCAACTTCGGCACTGTAATAGATAACGTGGGGATTTTCTGTCGCGTACTTGGCGAGGATGGCACTTTTGCCGCTACCAGGTGCGCCGACAAGAGTGAAGTAACCGCGATCGCACTTGTGCAAGAATTCGTTGATAGCGGCGAAGATGAATTGACGACCAATAAATTCAAAATTCAAAATTCAAAAACTATTTTTGGCGATTTTGTTTAGTTTTGATGACGATAGCGGCACTTATCTTGATGAGATCATTAGTTTCTCCGAGCAACGGCAGTAACCGACTTTCAGGAATGAGATTGGAAGCAATCAGGACTCTTATCTAATATCTTGTTTCTCTAGCTTCTTTCAAAGAAATTTCTAGCTTGCTAATAAAATCTGCTGTACTTTGTGCCGCTTGCGATTCCTCAACATTCGCTCCAATCAAAGTTCCAGAACGTATAAGTTGCTTGGCAAGCGTTCTCCCAATTCCAGGTTTCTCGTCCAGCACCTTACAGAGATTAACGATAGGAACAGCAAACTCAAACGTCCTGTCTGTAATTAGTTTATTGTTATTCATAATTTTGAACTTTGAATTTTGAATTTTGAATTCCCCTCCCACCGCAAGAAATGCACCCGTCCCGATGCTTCACCTGCCACAATTGTCACCCCATCTGGGGCAACAGCACAGCACAATAAGCCACTCTCCCCAGAGAAAGTGGCGATCGCCTCCCCCGTTTCTAGATTCCACACTTTGAGAGTGTTGTCCCCTGAACCAGAAATCGCTTGCTTGCCATCGGGTGTCACTGCCACTGCATTTACCGAGTGGCTATGCCTTTCGAGGGTATGCACTAACTCCCCCGTTGCCAGATTCCACACTTTGAGAGTGTTGTCTAATGAACCAGAAATCGCTTGCTTGCCATCGGGTGTCAGTGCGACTGCATTTACCCAGTGGCTATGCCCTTCGAGGGTGCGTAGGAGTGGCCCACCAGGACTCGTTAAGCTGGGTGTTAAGGGACGCAACCAAGTGGTTTTACTCTGTTTTGCCTGTGACAGTAACGCCTGAATTTCTAGCACGTCAAAGCACTGCATTCGTCCCCACAATTGCCCCGCGAGTTGCGTCTTATCTTTCGCCAAAACATGCGCCGACAGCCGCAGCGCCCCTTGAATCAATTTCAGCGTCTTGACTTTCTCTGGGCTGTATTCTGGTTGCGTTGATGCTTCAGGCGCGTCAATCAAATCGTAGTCTGTAATTAGTGCCTGCACTCCAAACTCAGGATGCTGAATCTTGTCTTTGAGAAAATTAAAATCAGCTAGGGTTTTGTAATATCCTGCTAAATCCCCTGACTGCACAAGATTATAGGGAAAGCTAGCTAGATAAGCTGTTTGGCAGATATAATCTTCTGCCTCTAGTTCGTCAAATAGTGCGACCATACACCTCTTGCCCAAGTCTGTTCTACCTACACTCTCGCCAGGGATTGAAATCATTAGCCCCAACCGTGAGGGGTAGGCACGGGGGCACTACCCCTACTTTCCTTTTATGAGCTGACTTCTGCCTGCTTCTGCTGCTTCCTTTGCTGCATCTTGTTGAAAAAGTCAACTATGCGCTGATTGACTTCCCGAACTGGTTTCCGTGTTGGCTGTAACTCCCGTTTCTTTTTTAAGAAGTCAAGAAAACTAGCGTGATAGATGGTGTAACAATCTATTCCCTTTATTTCCAGCTTTCTCAAATACTCAACCCATTCATCCAAAACCGTTTGCACCTCATATTCATCTTGCTGAGCAATTCCCGCAATCGTCTTACAGGACAGTGCCTTGCCAACTTCCACCAAAATAAACAGGATAATGACTTTCAAGTCCTTGGCTTCAGTATCCATATCCATCCGCACCCAATGGGTTCGATAATATTCCTGAAGACCATCAGGCAATTGTTCTACTTTATATTCACCTTTAGCAATAGCAGGTAAGACATAGCGCAGGTACATGAAATTGTTTTCACTTTTTTTTGCTACCTGCTCAACAAAATCTTTAGCAGAAATAAGGCGTTCTTTAACCCAGTGCGTCAGAGCATTTCCATACTTTTCAGAGTTATAAAATGACCAAATATACTCTTTAACATCCTCAAGGCTCTTTTCACTATAATAATCATTTCTTAAATTTAACTCCTGTACAGGACTATCTACTAATAAACGCTTGTTATCTGAATTATATGGGCGTCTAGTCAGCAGAAAATAGACATGTGAAGGAAGTGTCTTAGGTAAAGATAAAATATTTTTATCTCGTTCTTTTTGCTCCACCTCATCTAGTGCATCAACCACAATCACAAGGCGTTCGCCATTTGAAAGATTATCGCTGATTTTTTGCAGCAAGGTCGGTAGATCTGCATCATCCACATTCTGCAACCAGTAACGATTAATTAACTGTTGACGAAGACTTTTCAGGAACAACTCAGGCGTATTGCGACCAGTTGAGCGCTCGTTGAAATAGCAGGGATATTGATTATCCAAAACGTATTTAGCCGCAATGGTACTTTTCCCCATTCCTGCATCTCCCACAACGATGAAGTAACCATTAGAGTTGCTGCTAATAAATTGTTGGATATTATCAAAAACAAACTTGCGACCGTAAAATGATTCTGTTTTGTTTTCTATTAATGCCTTAAACTCGTCTGGGTAGGGTGAGTATTGGGAAATTTTCTGGAAGCTTGGATCGCTTAAGACATCTTTGATAGGTCGAGTCCATCTTGCTATCTGTGTATAACAATGCCAGAAATTTTGCACCTCTGCCCTCAGAACAATATTCGCTTTTTAAAAGTCATTATTCAATCCCTTACGATTAATGAAATCTTCGCCTTCACTTAAAAACTTTGGCAGGTTATTTGAAGTAAAATCTTCCAAAAAAGCCTTTCTAATTTTCTCTTCTCCAAAAAACTTAATGACTAGTTCTGATTTCGACTCGTCATAATACTTCACTAAAGTCCAAGCATAAATAGCATCAAGATCTTGAGGCGGCTGATTTGGATCTAGCCCCCATTTCTGCAATTCTCGGATTAAGTCTGGATTGTGTTGAGCTAGATCGCGGAGTTGGCTAGCTAATTTAGCAATGTTAGGAAGCTCTTTAATGAAGGAGGTCAGTTCTATCATTAGTTTTGGAGTAATACGTCTAGAAGTGGTGTAGTTTTTAGACCTTAGACAAATTTGCTAAAGCCGAGTCATACAATTGAGAGATCGGATTCCCATATGGGATGCATCCGCTACCAACTTGGCTACAAAAACCTTTCAAGGCGATCACACGCTATGAATTATCTACAAGGCGGGAGGTAGACGTTCCGCATAAATATTTATTTAAAATTTCAGAAAAAATCGGTTTGTTTATATTGACAAAAATGACAATTTATAGTAAAGAGTCCAACTTGAGAGAGTAAGAGGTGCGATCGCCTCAAGCAACTGGATCATCTATGTAGAGGCAATCCCCCCGTGATTGCCCCTTAGCTAAAATTTGATGATTCTAAAACCTACCTTACCCGCCACAACTTAATAGTATTATCCTGACTCCCACTCACCAAACTCTCCCCATCCGGACTAAAAGCAACCGACAAAACCACATCAGCATGACCTGTGAGAGTACGAATTTCTTGACCCGTCGTCAGGTTCCAAATTTTCACAGTTTTATCACTACTCCCACTCGCTAAATTCCGTCCATCCGGACTAAAAACCACAGAATTAACTGCACTAGCATGACCCGTAAGAGTGCGGATTAATTGCCCTGTATTGAAATTCCAAATTTTGATAGTTTTGTGATCGCTGCCACTAGCTAAAGTCTCTCCATCTGGACTAAAAGCCACAGAAATTACTGGGGAAGAATGACCTGTGAGAGTACGAATTTCTTCACCTGTCTTGAGATTCCAAATCTTGATAGTTTTGTCATCGCTACCACTGGCTAAAATATACCCACCTGAACTAAAAGCAACAGAAGTTACCGAGTCAGCGTGTTCTGCCAGGGTGCGGATTTCTTGGCCTGTAGGCGCGTTCCAAATCTTGATAGTCTTGTCATCACTGCCACTGGCAAGAAGCTGCCCATTGGGACTAAAGGCTACGGAATTCACCGCCGAGGAATGACCCTTGAGAGTGCGGACTTCTTGACCTGTTTTGAGATTCCAAATCTTGATAGTCTTGTCATCACTGCCGCTAGCTAGTAGAGGCGGTGCTCCTAGATCTATCACCACCTCAGGGCTAAAGGCAACGGAACGAACTGGGTAAGTATGACCCTTAAATGTAAAAAGTGCTGCCCCTGTGGTTAAGTCCCAAACCTTGACTGTCTTGTCATCGCTGCCACTAGCAAGCAGCTTTCCATCTGGACTGATAGCAACGGAACGTACAGGAGAGGAATGACCAGTGAAGGTGCGGTGATCTTGAGGAGTTGCTGTAGAGTCTGAGTTGGGTGTGGAAACAGCAGCCGGAGTGGGAGATGCCTCTGTCTTGACATGAGTAGAGATCGCCATGCCAATTAATCCAGCGATCGCACTTACAAGAGCGATGAAATTCCTAGATCGAGCATAAAACATAAGACTTGCATTTGCTTGCTAATGGCTAATGGCCGGATGGAAATAAAAAGCTAGCCCTAAAATCAAATAAGCCGCTAGGAGCAAGGTGCCCTCTAGCCAGTTCGACTTGCCATCAGAACTAATGGAGTTGGCAATTAACACCGCCACTGCCACTGCCACCAGTTCAAATGGGTTAAAGTCCAGATCCATAGGTTGACCTGTTAGCCAACCAACTAGAACCAGAACTGGCGCAACAAATAAGGCAATTTGCAGGCTAGAACCTACTGCCACGGAAACAGAAAGATCCATTTTGTCTTTCATCGCTACACTCACAGCTGTGGCGTGTTCGGCAGCATTACCAATGATGGGAACTAGGATGACTCCTGTAAATAGTTCTGTCAGTCTTAGACTAGAGGTAGCCTCTTTGAGAGAATCAACGAGCAGTTCCGATTCCACTGCCACTAGTAGGGTAGCACCCACCAGCACCCCAATCCAGAGCCACAGGTTCACTTTAGCTCCAGCGTTGTCTGGAGCTAAATTAACCTCAGCCAATTCATCTGGCTCCAATTCCGCTAAACCGACATCGTAGAGATAGGTGTGGGTTTTCATAGAAAATAGCAGCGTCAACCCATAGACTGCGAGTAACACAACAGAGACAGCGACCGAAAGCTGCTGCACAGTGGCTTCAGTGATCCCCGTAGAGGTATAGTCCACTGCGGTTGGCAACAGAATTGCAATGACTGCTAGATTCATCGAGGATGCATTGACTCGCGCCACCAGTGGCTGAAATGACTGTTCCTTGTAGCGTAGTCCTCCCAAGAGCATAGAAAAGCCCATAACGAGAAGCAAGTTGCTGATAATTGAGCCAGTGATACTGGCTTTGACAACATCGACCAATCCTGCTTTAAGCGCAATCAGGGCAATAATCAGTTCTGTAGCGTTGCCAAAGGTGGCATTTAACAAACCTCCCAGTGAAGGACCAACAACCACGGCGATCTCTTCCGTCGCAGTGCCCATCCATGCTGCTAAGGGAATGATTGCCAAGCAAGCTGTAATGAAGACGACAGAATCTCCCCACGCTAGCAAGTACGACGTGATCGATACCGGGAAAAATAGCAACAGCATGGAAATGAGTGTGTTAAGGCTCAACATCAAAATTTCAGAAGCTTCTCGTTTTCATTACCCAGCTTACGTTGAAAGTCCCCGTGCTTTTAGCCAAGTACGCTTTCCCCTCTCAGCGAGTCTGCACCATCGACACACTAAGTTCGGCCT
>CAZZWA010000183.1:0-3965 GCA_964657555.1 uncultured Microcoleus sp. | reverse complement strand
CCCTAACCATGCGCTTTAATAAAAATATACTTAGTTGCAGTTAAACCAGTTGCGCGGCGATCCCCGCACCCACAGATCTAAGCCGAGTTTTTATGGGTAATTGGACTTAAGCACCAAAGAGTGACAATTAGCTGCAACATGCTATTGCTACCATCCGATTTTGGCTACTAAAACCCTAGTTGGCTTCCGCGCTAACACAAAGCTCCTGGTAGAGAGCTTGACGGATGCTGTCAGGGGAGCAAATAAACTACTCATTCTGGATGAAATTGCATGACTTCTGCTGCTGATACACCCAACTCACAAGCGGCTGCTGAAATGATACACGAGGAAATGTTAGGGGATGTAGCCAGTATGGCAAACGATCCCCTGCAAACAGCCACAGGTGTTTATGTCACCGTTCATGGCCATTTCTACCAGCCACCCCGTGAAAATTCTTATCTTGATGCCATTGAACGGCAGCCTAGTGCATCTCCCTTCCACGATTGGAATGAGCGGATTCACCATGAGTGCTATCGTCCCAATGCTTTCGCCAGAGTGTTGAACGACCAAGGTCAAGTGGTGGGGATCGTCAACAACTACGAGTATTTGAGCTTCAACATTGGCCCGACGCTGATGAGTTGGCTGGAACGTTACGACGTGGAAGTCTATCAGAGGATTCTGGAAGCTGATCGCAAAAGTTGTGATCGCCTCAACGGTCACGGCAATGCGATCGCTCAAGTCTACAACCACATCATCTTGCCTCTAGCCAGCGAGCGGGATAAGTACACTCAAATCCGCTGGGGTAAAGAAGACTTTCGCAGGCGCTTCGGTCGCGAACCTGAAGGCATGTGGCTGGCCGAAACAGCTGTGGACTATGCCACTTTGGAGGCGCTAGTCGCCGAAGGAATTCGCTTTACGATTCTCGCTCCCAATCAAGCAGAACGGTGTCGGCTGATTCCCACAGAGGAGCAGATGCAGACTCAGTGGCATGAAGTGGGCGGTTCTCAGATCGATCCCACGCGACCCTATCGGTGTTTCCTCCCAGGCACTGACAAGTATATAGATATCTTCTTCTATGACGGGCCGATCTCGCGAGATATGGGCTTTAACGATGTGCTCAGCAATTCCCATCACTTTGCTGGTCGCATAGGTCAAGCTGTGCGTGGGGATCACAGAACGGCCCAGATGATTGCTGTGGCTACAGATGGAGAAACCTTTGGGCACCACAAGGGAGGAACGGAGAAGTGCCTCGCCTATGCCTTTACCGCCGAGTTTCCCCAGCGCGGCTGGACTGTCACCAACTTTGCCCACTACCTCAGCCTCAATACCCCCACATGGGAAGTTGAACTCAAGCCAGTGACTGCATGGAGTTGTGCCCACGGTGTTGATCGATGGCAGGATGATTGTGGTTGCGGCGGTGGCGGTGGTTGGCACCAAAAATGGCGGCGTCCTCTGCGGGATGCCCTGAATTGGTTGCGAGATCAGCTGACGCCGATCTATGAAGAAAGTGGGCGCAAGTTCTTCCGCGATCCCTGGCAAGCACGGGATGAGTATATCCAGGTGGTGATGGATCGCTCGCCTGCCAATATTGATAGTTTCTTGAGTCGCCATCGCTCTAAGGAGCTACAAGCGGCTGAACAGGTAGATGCTCTGCGCTTACTGGAAATGCAGCGCCAAGCCTTGTTTATGTACACTAGCTGCGGCTGGTTTTTTGAAGAAATATCCCGTCCAGAAGGCGTGCAGATTCTCCGCTATGCCTCCCGTGCTATGGAACTAGCTGGTGAAGTTTCTGGCACGCAGTTGGAAAGAGCATTTCTTAAACGCCTGGGTTTAGCTCCTAGCAATGTCGATCTGTTCAAACATGGGGCTGAGGTATACCGACAACTCGTAGTATCGGCACAGGTGAGCTTCAGACAAGTGGCAGCTCACTATGCTATCAGTTCTCTGTTCACAACCTATCCTCAGCAGCAGCGGCTTTATTGCTACGATGCCCACTGTCTAGACTACCAGTTGCAACGCATGGGATCGCTAACTTTAGCAGTGGGGCAACTGCGGTTGGTTTCAGAAATTACCTGGGAAAGCGAACATCTGGTGTTTGCCGTTCTCCATCTAGGTGGCTGGGATTTCCATTGCTGCATTCAACCCTTTACCGGACGCCGTTCTTACTCTCTTGTGAAAGAAAAGTTGTTCGGGGCGCTGCAACAAGCGAGTGCAGCCCAAACCATCTTGGCAATGACCCAGTTGTTTGGGAATCAGACCTTTAGCTTGCAGAATTTGTTTGCAGAGGAACGCCACCGCATCATGCGGCTGTTGAGTCAGAAGACTTTAACAGGGTTAAATCAGCTTTACACGCAGGTTTATCGGGATAACTACGGTGTCCTGAAGGCGTTCCAACGGGATGAGTTGCCAGTGCCCAAAGAGTTGCAGGTGGCAGCAGAGATTGCGCTGGGGCATCGGTTCTTTGTCTCTTTGCGATCGCTAGAGCAAGAAATCGCTGAACCGCAAAGGGGAGAGCGTCCTTTAACAGAGTTAGAAGGGATCGCTACGGAAGCCAATCACTTACGCTGCCATCTAGATATTCCGGAAGCCAAGAAAACCTTAGAGCAGTTGATTTTGGCAACACTCTGGCAACTCCTGCAAGATAGAGATCCAAACACGCTAGAAGCTGATATCCAACGGTTGGAGCGCATAATCAATGTTGGGGATCAGCTCAATCTGGGCTTGAGCCTCGACCGATGCCAAGAACTATACTTCAACTGCCTGCACAGTAAAATCATTCCCCAGTGTCAACTGGTAATTCAAGCCAGCGAGCCCGACAAGCTGGGCTCAGAATCTCACGAGGATGTCAATTATCTCCGGCATTTGCTGCGTTTGGGGCAAAGGTTAGCTGTCGCTGTCAACCCTTGGTTCGACCAACTGGGATAAGGGAAGCTGTTGTAGGGCAGGCGTCTCGCCTGCTTTGCTTTTTCTCAAGTCAGTCATCTGTCATAAACTAAGGCGGGGCGTTTTGCTCATAAAATACTTGTATACCTTCGAGCCCACGCTGCCATGTCTACCGAAACAACCCCAAATACTCAAACAACGACGGGTGCTGATGCTATTGATGAAGCGATCGCTAAAGGAATCGACTTTGATGGCTCAGCCATTCCCTCTGCCAAGCTAGAACTCTACCACAAAGTGATGGGTCTAGAGGCGGGGCGGCAGCGCAGTGGCGTATCCAATACCATGCGTTCCCGAATTGTGCGGATTGGTGCCAAGCACATTTCTCAAGCAGAACTCAATCAATTGCTGATCGACGCTGACTTTGCTCCACTTAAAGAAAAAGAAATTGCTTTCTACTATAGTGGCAAGTAGGGGACAAGGGAGATTCACTAGCGCTTCCTCTTATCTCCCAGTACCCAATTCCCAAAATCAGACACTTTTACGGAAAGCGTGATAATCTGCCTCTACTTGGGCAGAGTAGGTTTGAGCATAAACCAGTAACTGATCACGCCAGTGGGTTGTAGCGGTAGCAAAGGCAATCAGGTGATCAGCGATCGCTGATCCTTGCCGCCCACTACTGCGCAATTGATCCCAGGCTGTTACCTGACCCATAGTCTCAATCAGCTTTGTCAAACGATCTGGTTTGTTTCCCGCATCTTCTAAGCTGACCTTATCTTGAGTCGGCTGCAACTCTCGCAAGAGGAAAGATTTATCGTCAAGCAGCACTTCTGCTAGCATTGCTGGTGGAGTTGCTTGTATCCGTTGTTGGATAGTCAGTACCCTTTGCGCTTGGTTAATCCATTGAGGCTGAGGCAGAGTTAAATAAGGCTGTAAAGAGGATGGGCACTCTTGCTTGAGATCCAAAAAATAGTTACGGTTAGGAGAACCTTTGCCTTCAACAAGGACTGCATAACGCGGTATTCCTAAGCTCCCCGTACCTGCTATTCGCACAGCCACATCCAACACCTTAAAAAATTCTGGATCTTGCTGCTGACTTGCCCAAG
>CAZZWA010000182.1:0-11150 GCA_964657555.1 uncultured Microcoleus sp. | reverse complement strand
TGCATGCAACGTCTCTACAGCATTCATCTGTAGCCAAATTAAATGAAATTGGTATTATTGGCCATGCCGACGGCCATTTCCTACAGGAGATACGGCTGCAAGCATGTCTTGCATCAGCTGCAAGTAGCGATCGCCAAGTTGATGAATGGTCGCAGGCAGATGAAAATTGCGAGAGTATTCAATTTCTAAGTGGAAGCTTCCATCAATAATGGAAAAGAAAAACTCTAGCAAGGTTGTGCGTTTCTGTTCAGCAGGGGACAGCCGACAATCCCGGTCTTCTTGTATGAACTCGAACGATTTAAACAAGGGAACAGTACGATTACCCAGATAATTGGCTCTGATCGGTGTGAGATTAGTGTCTGGATAAATATAATTAGGCAGTTGGTCGGATATCCAGTCAAAAGTGACACCATTCATGGGCAAACTGTCAAACTTTTCCCCGATCTGCTTGGCAGTTTGCTCCCATTTCTCCTTGTTCTCTACCGTTATCCCAACAGGGAAATTGACAGCAAAATTACCAACGCTTTTCAGAAATGTGTGATTGTTACCTAGATTCCTGCCGTAGCTGCGATGACTGATCACCACCCAAGACTGTCCGCTCCACTCGGCCATCAATCGGTATAGGGTAGTTAGTAACAGTGTATAGACGCTACACCCGTAATATTGTTTGGCTTCGCGCAACAGAATGTCGCTATTACTTTTGGAAAGAGTGAATCGTTCGCTTGAGGAAGAAGCCTCCAAGTTAGCTCCCTTTTGATGGTCAAAGGGAATTTGGAAAGTATATTCCTGAGAAGGAAACTGAGATTTCCAATAATCAACATGGCTGGCCAAAGCTCCCTGTTTTTCTGCTTGCAGAAGCACATTCACATAGTCTGCATAAGAAGATGTAGGAGGCATAGCTTTCAGGCTCTCACTCTGGTTTCCCAAAATCTGGCCATAAGCTAACCACAATTGATTGAAAATCACACCGTTGCTCAGCAGATCGCCGATGATATGGTGCCCGACCAGGGTAATGTCATAGCATGATTCATGAACCTTGACAACAATTACCTTCAGTAACGGCCACTGGTCGATCCGCAGTTGTTGACCTACTTGCTGTGTCAAACGGTAGATCTCGCCATCCCGTTGTTTGGCTTGAAGATGACTACCGTCGTAGAATTCTGCACTAAGCTGTTGCTCTTTCGAGAGCAATTGTTGCCACCATTTGCCATCACGTAGTACAAACTTAGTACGCAGGGCAGAATTGTTTTCTACTACTAGGTTGAGAGCTTTGTTAAAAACATCTGAATCCAAGGAATGGTGGTAACGAAAACGCGTGTATCCGTTCCACTGATGCGGCGGCTCAAAGTATGTGACTAGCCAGCGCTGAGCAGGTCCCAAAGGCAGGTATTCATCAGAGACAGGTACGGGGTTTTCTGGGAGCGAGTGTCCTTCACTGACAAAAGCCTGGAGAGCCTTGCGGTCTAACTTCCCATTATGAGTTTTGGGTAGACTGGATAGCCATACCAAGCGATGGGGAATCATGTAATCAGGCAACCGTTGAGCAAGGTATTCCTTGATTTGTTTATTGTCTACTTCGCGACCAGCCAAGGTAGCTACCAGCTTTTTCTGCCCAGTACCATAATCTATAGCCAAAACAGCAGCCTCGTGAACTGCCGGGTGGCTATTGAGGACACTCTCTATTTCTCCCAGTTCTACACGGAAACCACGTATCTTGACCTGATGGTCAATCCGTCCGTGGTACTCAAAGCTACCCTCTGGCAATTGCTTAGCCAGATCGCCGGTTCGGTAGAGACACTCTCCTGGAATGTGGGGGAAGGGATTGGGGCGAAATACGTCTGATGTGCGTTGGGGATCTTTGAGGTAACCCTTAGCCAGTTGTACACCTCCAATCCACAGTTCTCCCATCTGTCCGGGTGCCACTGGCTGCATCTGTGCGTCTAGGATGACAATATGAACATTGTCAATTTCCTTCCCGATAGGAATACGATCTTCTTGCTCACCAGGACGCTGACGAATAATATGCGCTGTCACGTCTATGGATGCCTCAGTAGGACCGTATAGATTAGCTAGCCCAACGCTCATCCCGTACTGATCAATCCAACGTTGAATAAAAGGTACGGGTAAAGCCTCACCGCTAAAGATTAACCAGCGCAAGTCGGGAAAGGTCCACGATTCTGCTTCCAAAGCACTACAAAATTCTCCAAACAGGGAAGGGACGAAATGCATGATGTTGATCCGGGTATCCTTCATCCACTGTGCTAAGCGCCAGGGATTTTTCACTGTTTCTGTTTCCACAGAGCAAACAGTAGCTCCTACCATCAAAGGCCAGAATATTTCCCATACCGATATGTCAAAACAGCAGGAAGTTTTTTGGGCCACCCGGTTTCCAGAATGCAGTTTGAAGGCATCCTGCATCCAATTCAGGCGGTTCATGTAGCCCCGGTGATTGAGCATAACTCCTTTAGGTCGGCCCGTGGAACCGGAGGTGTACAATACCGTCATCAAATCATCGGGGGTATTGACGCAGGGTGGCTGCATATCCGACCAACTGACCCAAGTGTTCTTACTTACTTGTTGCAACGCTTTGCCTTGCTCAAAAAGTCCCCCTTCATCTAGGAACATCAGGGTATGCAAAGGCAACTGCTCAGTCAGGCAGGCTGCTAATTTAGCAGTCAACTGGTGTTCAGTCAGCAAAATCCCGACTTCAGCATGTTCGAGGATGTATCGAATCCGTTCCTCTGGATAGAAAGGATCTAAGGGGACGTAAGCCCCCCCAGCTTTAAGAATACCCAGAATTCCTAGTAACATCAGAGGGCCACGCTGTGTCATGATTCCCACAAAGACACCGGGCTTCACTCCCTGAGCTTTCAAATAATTGGCAACCTGATTTGAAAGACTGTGCAACTCCTTGTAGGTAAGTTGGGTTTTCCCGTCAAGAACAGCTACAGTGTCGGGTGTGCGCAGGGCTTGCTCAATGATCTCCAGATAGGGAATTTCTAAGGGCTTTTTGTCTTCCACATCTGGCTGGCTTGCTAAAGCCAGGTGTGATGGCTTTTTGCTGAGTACATAGGCCATTTCCCGCAGGCTTCTACAAGAAAGCAAAGCCTGACGTTTCACTTTCCCCAGCCGCTTTTCTAGTGTGGTAACAATGCGGATAAGTTCCAGAGAATCCATCCCCAACTCTGCTTCCAGATCCTTATCCATATCTTCGTCATTGATGCGGTAATGGCAGATTTCTCCTGCCACCTGTTGGAGTGTGGACTCGATATTGGCATCTGTTTGTGAATTCTGAGGCGGCTTTGCTACCTGCTGTGGTTGAGTATTCAGTGAGGCTAATTCCTCGATCTGAGAAATGTATTCCCGCATCAAGCCATCAATAACCGATTCGGGGAAAAATTCACTATCGTAACTAGCGAACATATGCAAGCAGTCGTCAAATATCTCCTGCAAAATATCGATTGTTCCGGCAGCGTTTATCCCACCCGCTCGATAATCAGTCACCTTCAAAGGACTGTACTGGTTTTTAATATGGATGTGCCCTGTAAATGGAAAGTACAGATTCGATTTCAACACCCTCTGGTAGAGGGGAAGAATACGCTGAGGTATTTTGCCATCCTCCAACACAATGTTTTCTCGGAAAGCGATCGCCATCTGACGGCTTTGAGCCTTGTCATAACCGTTAGTCAATCCTGTTTGTACTTCCTGGTGAATGCGGTTTAACAAAACTTTCCAGTCTTCATCCGGTCGCGGAAGTTCAAAACTGAGGGATAAATTCTGCGCAAAACTACCTACGACATTGGCAGCATCTATCCCTGAATAAACCCGTCCACTGGTGGGAACTTGAACAAGAATAGATTTGTTATGGGAGTCCTCAAACTTGGCAACAGTTCGCACGAAAGCACCCAGCAGTAGAGAATTAAGCGGTAATCGCCAGTCGCGGGTCTGAGAAATCAGTTTGGTAGTCGTATCGCGTCCAAGAGAATATCGTTGGTTATGAAATTTCGGGCAAAGGGATGTAATAGTGCTGCCTATTGGGTTCCATAAGTAAGAATCCCGGCCTTGGTGGCTAAGAGGCTTTGAGCTTGCTTCCTCTTCTGACTCGTGCCAAGTGTTAATAGATTGAACCAATTCACGGTAATCTTTTAGCGTGGTAGGCGGCGGCAGAATCGGCTGTTCTCCACAAATCCGTGCGCGATAAATCTCCATAAATTCGTGCAGGATCAGATGACATCCTAGAGCATCGGAGATCAAATGTTCACTGCCTAAAACAAGCTGATAGACTGAATCTTCGAGACGGAAAACAACAAATTGATGCAGTGGCCACTCAGTCAACTGCCATTCATAATTCAGCCACTTATGCAACTCTTCATCAATCGCCTGTTCTTTCGCATGAGTGTCCAGATGTCTGATATCAGTGACGGGAATATCAGGAGGAGTGGGATTTTCAATAACTACCATCTGGTAATCTTTGAATCTGGTGGCACCAGCAGGTATGACAAAGCGCGATCGCAGCATAGGATGCCGAGCAATTAGGTTTTTCCAACTCTGCAAAGCAACTTTTGAGTCAAAAGACCCTTGCAGACGTAGGGTGGAAAACAGGCTAATTGAATTTACGATACAGTGGCCCAGCAGGTGAAAATACTGACCATCAAGAATTTCAACCCGCTCTGTTTTTTGCTCCTGCTGATTGAGTATTTTTTCAGGCAGTTGCGATAAACTATCTAGCTCAGAACTGGTCTGTTGTATTTCGGGGAGTAAGCAATCCTCTGATATGCGGATGACTTCTCCTAAGGTCTGCAACTGCATCAAATTCTGCAAAGGCAATGCTTGCATAAATCTAGCTTGCTGTTCCTCTGGAATCAGTTGCATCAGGCCGTTTAGGAGTTCCACCATCTTAATGGAGTCCAAGCCCAGATCCCCTTCCAAAAACATGCCTTGCTCTAACTCTTCCACACCATGTCCTGTGATCTTGCTAACTAGTGCAAAAATCTGTTGTTCTAAGCTCTTAGTATTCATTGTGACCTCTTCAAGAATTCCCAACTACAACACGCGAAATACAATACCTAGGAATAAACTTTGATGCATTAAGCTGACATATTTTTGTAATAGAGAAGCTTCAGGGGATTCAAAAACAATAGCTTGAAAGATAAGTTTTTCCCTGAACTATGGGGGTGCCTCTCGCTTTTGCAGTGTCTAAGTGAGCTACAAGCTCAAGTCGCAGCTTTCCGGATTCTTTGCAAATATGTAGCGCTTCTTGTTTGTATACAATACACTCTGACCTCTTTCCAAACCCCTCTTCTGCAAAGAGAGAGGCTTACTCCGCTTCCCTAGAGAAGGGGCTGGGGGTTAGGTCTGTATTGGACTCAACTGCAAACCGCTATATTTGCATAGCTGAGATGTTCCTGCATATATGCAATTTAGATGCAACAGCTTATCCTAAGCGCCAAAGTTTTCCAAATCCCTCGCCAAAGCTATACAACTTGACTGCCGCTGTTCTTCGGAAAGGGAAGATAGTTTTTCTAGAGGCAAAAGTCCAGTACTAGCAGTCGAAACATGATTAACTCTATCTTCCTGATTGCCAAAGTTCTCCAAATCCTTCACCAAAGCTATATAACTTGACTGCCGCTGGTCCTCGGAAAGGGAAGACAGTTTTTCTAGAGGCAAAAGTCCAGTACTAGCAGTCGAAACACGATTATTTTCATCATCGCTGTGAGCCAGTGATATTCTGTAAGTTTTCCGCTCGAAAGGATAAGTAGGAAGTAGCACTCGACGGAGATCCTGAGGAAATAGAGGCGTACTATTAAACCGGACTCCGGCTACGTACAATCTCGCCAGACTTCCTAACAGACGGCTCACTGCTGGTTGCTCTTTTTCCAGATCTATCCAGACACCTAGGTGATCCAAAATTTCTAATTTCTCTCCCAGAGATAAGGAACTGCCTAGGTGCAAATATACTCCTTCTTTGCTGATAACTTCTCGACAGTCCTCCGCATCCAACCGCCTAGATGCTTGCACCAGCACTCTCAGTTGCTCGGCAGAAACTTTGACAGGATGCCTAAAGATTCCTCCTGAAGTGACCAATGGGCAAGTCCAAGTTGATGCTAACTGTTCTTCCAACATTGGCACATTCACAGGAATAATGCTTTTTTCTTCTTCAAGCTGTGCAAGTAAAGTCATTGCCTGTTTTAATGTCAACATTCCGGAAAGACAGGCCCCCACTAAAATACCCGTCTCTTCTGCCAACAGACTAGTAGGTTGCAGCTTTAAAGACATCAACCAGCGCCCCCAAGCGTACTGCACGGCAAAAGTATATGCCCGTCCAGTCAGTACAGCACTACCTTGTACATTCCCATCTGATACCGCAAGCACCCAGTAGTTTTCACAATCAGAATAGGCACTCTGAAATTCTGGGAAATATTTTCCTAAAATCTCCACTTCCTCAGGCGCTATAGCGCTGCTTCCACCTAGCACTAGGTGTATCGGTATCTTCCGTTGCGGGTTGGCTCGGCCTATGTATATGTCTGGCTTTGTTTGTGACAAACAGATAGCATTCAGGTTATCCAGCAGCTGCTGGCGGTCATTTACCAGTAAAGCAGCTTTGTAGGATTGTTCCCGTTGGGCATTGTTCTTGGTAAAGCAGATTTGGGAAAGCGCTTGTTCAGGGTGCTTGATGATATGCTCGCGCAGTTGTGTAGCGACTTCCTTAAGTGTTTGTTGATTGCGTGCGGTCAGGAATAAGAGATGGGGAGAAGAATTTTTCACCTCAGATTGAAAAGTTGACGATACTGGGGATTCTTCAACAATGACGTGACAATTGGTTCCTCCAAACCCAAATCCGTTGATACCTGCACGCAGTGGGCCACCATTTCTAGACCAGAGCATACCTTTATCGCCTGCCACATAAAAGGGCGTGTCAGCAAAATTGATATGTGGATTAGGCTCAGAGAAGCCCAATGTTTGAGGAATTTTGCCATGCTGCATGGCAAGTACCACTTTGATCAGGCTGATAATTCCTGAGGCAGAAAGCAAATGACCAATGGAGGACTTAACAGAACCAATGGCACAAAACCCACGACGGTCGGTAAAGTTACGGAAAGCCTGCGTCATCCCTTCCACTTCCACAGGATCTCCCAGCAAAGTACCCGTACCGTGAGTCTCAATGTAGGAAATAGTTTGGGCGTCTACACCACAGTTGATGTAAGCCTTATGGACTGCTTGGGCTTGACCTCGTGGGTTAGGGGCGGTTATTCCCTGAGAATGACCGTCATTATTGACTGCTGAACCCTTAATCACAGCATGAATAAAATCGCCATCTTCAATAGCCTGTTTCAGCGGTTTCAGAATGACTGCACCTGCACCCTCTCCCAGAATCATCCCGTTGGCACGGCGATCAAATGGATAACAGTTTCCAGTTGGGGAGAGCGCCTGTGCCTTGCGAAGAAAAGTAAAGGGGCTAGGACTTAGATTAAGATTGACCCCGCCGACTATAGCCATGCGAGTTTGACCGGAACGTAAACTCTCACAAGCAATGTGCAATGCCACAAGAGAAGAGGAACAAGCGGTGCTGACTGCCATACTTGGACCCTTGAGATTGAGACAGTGGCTGACCCTGGCCGCAATTTCATTGACCTCATTGCCAGCTGCTGACTCGGGAAGGATTTCGCTTGGTTGCAGCACTTCTGAGAGTGTATTTAGCAAATGCTGGCGATCCTGGGGAGACATGGTACTGAACCAGGAACTTGACTGCAAACGCTGACGCAATGCATCGTGGTACTGAGAATTAGTGAAGTGTTCTATGTAGGTATTCTGTCCACAACCGACAAATACGCCGATGTCCTCTGTCCGATATCTTCCTCCGTAGCCTGCCTGTTGTAAGGCTTGCATGGCAATCTCTAGGAACAACCGCTGTTGCGGATCCATCGCGGTAGCTTCCTTGGGGGAGATGCCAAAAAACATCGGATCGAAGTCGAACGGACGCTCTATAAAGCACCCACGTTTGGATATTGTTGTGCGATCCGCCCCATTTTCGCCAAAGTAGTGTTGGCTGAACCAACGATCTGCGGGCACATCGCGAATAGCTGAGCGTCCTTCGCTCAGTAAATCCCAGTACTGTGCTAAATTGTCAGCTCCTGGAATTTTACAGGCCATGCCAATGATGGCGATATCCTGTTCTTTAACATCCAATTCGTTAAAGCCTGGGTTTTTTATATCCTGGATCTCTAGTTTGTCTGCTTCTAGGCGACTTGTGGATGTTTCTTCTGAGGGCACAGTAGCAGCAGTGGGCACAGCACTGACGGAATATCCATACTTCCCTTCTAAGTAACTTATGAGGTCGTCGGGAGTTTGATACTCAAACAGTAAAGTTGGGAATAACTCCTCTGTGAGAGCCTTCCCCAGCTGTTGGACAACTTCTATCGTGCCCACCGAATCTAACCCTAGCTCCTGAAAAGTTTGATGTCCTTCCACCTGATGCGCAGGAATAGCTAGATGTTGAGTCAAGATTTCCCGAACCAGATGCCGGATATTTTGGGGTTGAGCTTGGGCAGCAGGGATATGCTCCAAGATGGGTTGTTTTGGGGGAGTGGCAGATTTTGGCGCAATTAAGTCAATTATGTGAATTACAGAGGGGCCATCTGAGGAAAGAGTTTTGATAAAGGCATCGACAGCCTGCGCTGGCTCCAGTGGATTGAGACCTTTGGATTTCACCATTAATAAAGTTGACGAGCCTAAAAGTGCCCCCATCCCTCGATTGCTCCACAAGGAATAATTCAGGGCTAGAGAGCGTCCTTGTGAGCCGCGCTGTGTGCGGTAAACAGCATAACTATCGAGAAAAGCGTTAGCTGCTGCATAGTCGCCCATCCCAGCTCCCCATTCTGCCTTAGAAGCTGAAACGGACGATAACAGAACAAAAAATTTCAGCGGTTCGTCCCGCGTGACAGCATCCAGGATCATAGTTCCCTGAACTTTAGGAGCCAACACTTTTGCTACTGTCTCAGGCTGCTTGTCAAGCAGTTTGAATGTAGAGTGGTCTACTGCACCGGCGGCATGGATAACTCCGTTCAGGTGACCAAAGCGGGCTCTGATGCTCTCTATTAATTGCTTCATGCCCTTCGGATCGGTGACATCCACAGCTTGATACATCACCGTGGCCCCAAGTCGCTCTAATTCCTGAATTGCTCGGACGCGTTGTGTTGTGGAATCGTCATCAGCAAAGGTTTCCCATTCCTGTCTGGGGGGAAGGGGATGACGTCCGGTCAGCACTAAGTTGACTTGTGCTTGACGAGCCAGACCCAGGGCTATTTCTGTCCCAACAGCACTAGTTCCACCAGTGATTAGCCAAGTGTCTCCGGTTCCCAAGACTGGGGTATGATCGTGACCTGTGGATATCTCCATTCCATTGAGGGCTCGGAGCAGTCTTTGTTGATTGCGTAGGGCAACGATACCTTCACCAGAAGGCTTAGCCTTGATCTCTTGGAACAAAATATCTGCTAATTTTTCCTGCGGTAAGACCTCTGGGGTGACATCTACCACCTTTGTTTGAATGTTAGGGTTTTCCTGAGCCAGCACCTGCGCCAATGTGGCTGCCATAGACTGGTGTAAACCCTGAAGGAATTCATTTGGAGATGTCGCATAAGCACCTTGAGTTACCAGGAGGAGATAGATAGGAGAAGCTGGGTAATTTTTCAGTAGTGCCTGCGCCAGAAACAGGAAACTGTAGACGCTTTCATTCAGCACGCCGTCATTTTCCAGCAATTGCTCCACTGGCACTTCCCAGTGACTGTAGTTCCAAAGATGGATGGCAGCGGTGACTGTCAGACCATCTTCTTTGACAAACCCAATCAGCTGTTCGTAGTCTTCAGGACATGCAGGATTGAGCGTGAAAAGCCGTTCCCCTTTCTGGTTAAAGCTTTCACCGGGGGTAACAATGTATGTCGTGTATTTCCCAGAATCAAACAGCTGCTCCAACTTTTCTCCAACCTTTTGGCGATCCTTAAAGATTAGGATTGCTCCTGAGGGAATCTCGCTGGATTCAACCAACACCTCTGGGTGCCATTGCCAGGTATAAAACCACTCCGGCAGTGCAGAAATAGAAGTTTGGGGTTCTGTGGTGTTGGTAAAGGGAATATTTCTCTGTTGGATTTGAGCTGGCTTTCTGTTAGCGCCTATCTCCCCACTTGGGGTCTCAAACCAGTAACGTTGACGCTGAAACGGATAGGTTGGTAGTGCTATCCGGCGGCGCTGATAGTTCTGGTCGAATCCAGACCAGTCTATCTTCACCCCACGAATGTACAACTCTCTCAAACTGGAGAGCAATTGTTGCCAGTCTTCCTGTCCTTTTTTAAGGGAAGCTAGCCAACTGGCTGCACCCTCTGGCAAGCACCTTTTCCCCATCCCAGAGAGCGTGGAACTCGGCCCTAGCTCCATAAACAGCTCATACCCCCGCTCATGAAGCATCTCTATCCCCGCTGAAAACCTCACTGGCTCTCGGAGATGACGACGCCAGTAAGTCGCATCAGGGATTTCCTGCGGATTGAGCATTTGACCCGTTAAGTTGGATATTAGGGGAATGCGGGGAGCTTGAAACTGCACCGAGCGCGCTACATGCTCAAAGTCATCAAGTATGGTTGCCATCAAAGGTGAGTGGAAGGCATGAGAAACATTCAATGGCTGAGCGGTAATTCCATGGGACTTCAACTCCTCAAGCACCTCTTTGACAGCTGCTCGTGCTCCTGAAATCACGATGTTCTCAGGGCCATTGACCCCAGCGATCGCAACTCGTCCGGCGTAAGGAGCTATAACAGTGGCTACCCGCGCTTCATTGCTAAAAACCGCAGCCATCATCCCGTTCTGGGGCAGTGTCTGGATCAGACGCCCGCGTTCTGCAATCAGCTTCAGCCCATCTTCTAGGCTGTAGACACCAGCCACACAAGCAGCCACATATTCACCGACGCTGTGCCCCATCACGACATCCGGCACAATTCCCCAAGATTTCCAAAGTTCGGCGAGAGCATATTCCAAGGCAAAGAGAGCTGGTTGGGTATATGCGGTCTCATGCAACAGCTCTGGAGCATCAGGTGTCGGGTAGAGCACTGACAACAGAGGCTGTTCTAGATAGGGACGCAGAATTGCTTCACATCGCTCTAGTG
>CAZZWA010000181.1:9472-11184 GCA_964657555.1 uncultured Microcoleus sp. | reverse complement strand
AAATCTATGACAGAAGTTAAACTACGCGACGTTCAGGTTGCTTCGATTGGTGCCGATACTACCGTACTGCGATCGCGCACTTGGGACAGACTTAAATTTGAGGTGGAATACTCCCTGCAAAAGGGGACAACTGCCAATTCTTACCTCATTCAAGCCGACAAAACGGTGATTTTCGATCCGCCTGGGGAGTCATTTACAGAGATTTACCTGCGGGAATTACAGCAAGACATAGATTTGCAGCATCTAGATTACCTAATTTTGGGTCATGTCAACCCAAACCGTTGCGTGACGTTGAAGGCGTTGTTAGAGTTAGCTCCTCAAGTCACCTTTGTTTGTTCCAAACCCGGAGCACTCGCTCTGCGCAATGCCTTTCCAGAACAAGAGCTAAAAATTAATGTGCCACGAGGGGAAGAAATTCTGGATTTGGGCAAAGGCCATCGACTGCAATTTATCCCCGTCCCCTCGGCGCGCTGGCCTGACGAACTTTATACCTACGATCCTGAAACGCGCATCCTGTTTACCGATAAACTATTTGGTGCCCACGTCTGTGACGATCAAGTGCTTGATGAAGGCTGGAAACGCTTAGACGAAGACCGACGGCACTACTATGATTGTCTTCATGCTGCTCAGTCTCAGCAGGTAGAAATAGCACTTGACAAAATTAGCTCTATCTCACCCAAACTCTATGCCCCTGGTCATGGGCCTCTCGTGCGCTACAGCCTCAGCCGACTTACTCACGACTATCGGCAATGGAGTCAGCAGCAAAAAGAAAAAGACTTGACTGTAGCACTGCTGTATGCATCCGCTTATGGAAATACAGCAACTCTGGCGCAGGCTCTAGCTAAGGGGATCACCAAAGCCGGGGTAGCTGTGGAATCAATTAACTGTGAGTTCGCTGAGCCATCAGAAATTCAAGCAGCTGTAGAAAAATGTGATGGATTTGCCATCGGTTCTCCTACCCTAGGGGGGCATATGCCTACCCAAGTGCAAACTGCTTTGGGGACTGTGCTCTCTAACACGCCTAAAAGCAAGTTAGCAGGCGTTTTTGGTTCCTATGGTTGGAGTGGAGAAGCTGTTGATGAGATTGAAAGTAAATTACAAGATGCAGGCTTTCACTTTGGCTTTGACACGATTCGGGTCAAATTCAAACCCACTGATGCTACCCTCCAAGTGTGTGAAGAATCTGGGACTGATTTTGCTCAGTCTTTGAAAAAGACGAAAAAAATCCGTACTCCCCGGCAACCCGTCAGTGACTCACAAATTGACCGCACCGAACAAGCTGTAGGACGGGTTATTGGCTCACTGTGTGTGGTAACTGCCAAGCGCGAAGATGTTGCTAGTGCCATGTTAGCTTCTTGGGTTTCTCAGGCAAGCTTCAATCCTCCCGGTTTAACGGTTGCGGTTGCTAAAGACAGAGCAATTGAATCTCTCACACATACAGGAGACAAATTCGTCCTAAATATCTTGAAAGAAGGTATGAATCTGAGGCGGCATTTCCTCAAGCCTTTTGCTCCTGGAGAAGACCGCTTCACTGGGTTGGCGACGCAAGAAGCCGAAAACGGCTGTACTATTCTCAGCGAGGCTCTTGCCTATCTGGAATGTACTGTTCAAAGCCGTATGGAATGTGGAGATCACTGGCTGGTCTTTGCCGTCATTAACAATGGTAAAACGCTACAACCTTTGGGGATGACCGCACTCCATCACCGCAAAAC
>CAZZWA010000181.1:5527-9372 GCA_964657555.1 uncultured Microcoleus sp. | reverse complement strand
TTTTTAGGCTAACATTTGTTTTAATAAGTAATTATTTTGTAAAAGTTTAAATTAAGGGGCAATTGACTCAGCAACCCGTTAGTGAATAGGGGAAAATCTTGACCAGCTTTATCAGCCTTCGCCATAGGAAACGATATCTCCAGACCTATAAGAGCATGATATGGTGGGCAGATGACTCGTATTTTGAGTAAAAATACCTAATTTACAGTTTGTTGAGCTTACGGAGCGTGCAACGAGTTATTTTGGAGTCTGGTGTTTCTGAATGGTGCGAAAAGCGAGTAGAGCGCATCAGCCTTCCCGACGACAAGGGTGGGCTGTAGAGCAACCTCGCGCTCATAGGCTAAAAATTTCGCCAAGGTTAAAATGGTGGCAATAATCGCCCAGAAAAAGGCAAAACCTTGTAGGTGCCAGGTTTTGACGTTGCTCCAAAAGTTCTAGCGCGCCTTGTTCGCCCTGCTGCAAGGAGGTTTGGGAGCTATGGCTCAGCTCAAGCTGCGCCTACAACTTGAGAAAAATACTGAGACAACAGTCTCAGTAGATGGAGATGAATTTACAATTGGTCGTTTGCCGGAATGCAATTTGTACTTGCCTTACCATGAAATTTCCCGGTATCATGCCCGCTTTTTTCAAAAAACTCCAGGAGTGTGGCTGGTTGAAGATATGGGTAGTACGAATGGTACCCTTTTGAATAAACGCTATGTGACATCTCCTCAACAAGTCAACCACGGTGACATTATTCAGATGGGGCATATCAACGCGAGTGTTCTTTTGGCTGAGAATACCATAGATACAGGAAGAACCATCCTGCGCAATGCTAAAGAATTACAGCAGCAATGGATACAGGCTGATGACCAAGGAGACAATGTCAGCGATCCTCAAAAAGCGATCGCCCGTCTTAAAGACTTGGTAGATATAGCGAAGGGTCTGAATTCGGCTGAATCTATTGAAGCGATTTTCTCTAAAGTCCAGGAAGTTGTTTTCCGCGATCTCAAAAGTATAGAGCGCTTGGCATTGTTAATTGATATTAATAGTTCAGGGCAACTAGAACTGGTTAGCGCCGCAGCCAGAAACGCTGTTCAGAAGATGCATTTGGCATCTGATGCAAGTTGGATTAGCCGCACTATCTGTCAAAAAGTATTTGACGAAAAACTAGCTATTAAGACGGCTGATGCCCAGAGTGATCAACGGTTTGAAGGTGAAAACAGCATATTAGCCAAAGGTATTCGTAGCGCCTTGGCTGTTCCTTTATGGGATGAAAATAAGGTTGTTGGTGTTCTTTACGCCGATGCCCGTCTTTCTTCTAGCCATTGGAATGAGGGCGGAGATGAAGATCTCAGCTTTTTTTCAGCTTTGGGGAATCTGGTGGCTTCTAGCGTGCAACGTTGGCTGTTAGCACAGAAACTCAGAAGTGGAGAAATTATTCGGCAAAGGCTAGAGCGCTATCACTCTCCTGGGGTTGTACAGCACATGATGACTGTAGGAGCATGGGAAAACGGTCGCATAACTCCTGTCGAGCGTGAAATCAGCATCCTGTTTGCTGATATCGTTGGCTTTACTGCTCTTGCTGAACTATTGAGCCCAGCCGAGACTGCCAAACTGCTCAATAGTTTTTTCGAGGAAATGCTACAGGAAGTTTTTGCAGCCGGAGGAACTTTGGATAAATTTATTGGG
Source organism: uncultured Microcoleus sp. (assembly GCA_964657555.1). Taxonomy (GTDB): domain Bacteria; phylum Cyanobacteriota; class Cyanobacteriia; order Cyanobacteriales; family FACHB-T130; genus CAZZWA01. The sequence goes on along the minus strand of CAZZWA010000181.1, from coordinate 7,701 downwards.
GATTGCATTATGGCATTTTTTGGCGCTCCTGAATCTCAGTCAGATCACGCTGACCGTGCTGTGGCTGCCTCTATGGGAATGCTTGAGCGTCTAGATCGCCTCAATGCCCGCAAGTTCTTTCAAGAACCTCTGCAACTGCGGATTGCTATCAACAGTGGCAAGGCTGTGGTTGGAGATGTCGGTAGCTCCCAGAGAGTAGACTATACCGTCTTAGGAGCGACGATTAATCTCGCCTCCCGCATGGAAGCAATTTGTCCCCCTGGTGAATGTATCCTAAGTGAAGCAACTTATACTCTGCTCAAACAAAAGCAAGGTTTCCTGTGCTTAGGAGAGCAACGCTTTAGAGGGATAGATCGACTGGTCAGGCTATATCAGACCAAGAGACATTAATCGCCAAACTGTATTGTGAGTCTAATTGGGCTCGATTTCAAAAGATAAAGGTGCTTCAGTATCAGCTGCTATTTTGTGAACTTTTGACCCACACGGTTTCCACATCGGCAGGCTCTTTAACCCCAAAACCGCTCCTACATAAAGCCTTTTATGCTCTCGTTCGTAATGGGCGGCAACGGTGCGGTTATTGATCGCCAAGAGTGTCTCGTCATTGCTGTTGTTGGCTGAACTTGACCAGTTGTGAGAGCCAGTTAGTACCAGTCGCCCGTCAATCACCCCCATTTTCGAGTGAACACCGCGATCGCCCAAGGGGCCGGTGGGAAATCCGACAGTGGTAATTGGCTGATGCCAGGGATGGACTTTTACCTTCTTCGTGCGACCTTTTCCACCTGGGCAAACCCCAGCAGCATCCCAAGCCTTGGAGTATGGCTCACTGTAAAAGTCTGGGTCGATTAGCTCCTTCACCTCCACCCCCCGATCATGAGCCTTGCCCATCGCATCACTGATATTTTGGGCACTGAAGGCAAACAAAGCCACATGAATACTCTTTTGAGCATGTTCCATGTAATCGGCAATTGTGCCGTTGCTTGTCGTGTTCATCTCCTGATTCTTCTTGGCAGGACTGAAGTGGAAGGTAATTGTCCCTCGACCAACTGCTAAGGAGACAGGCTGTCGCTGAGGTTTATGAGACTTGAATAATCCCTGGTCAAACATTAGGTTGAATTCATTCACGAACACCTTGGCAACTGCTGAATTGTTATGTACTACAATCATGTTGTTGGGATTGCCTCGACTATCCTTTTTGTCTGGACTCAGCTTGCCATGAACATCGGAGATTGTGAAATTCCCAGAGCTGATCACGGTATGTACCCCATCCACAACTACGAACTTCTCGTGCATTAATCCAGAGCCTTTAACACCAGTCCATGCATCATCCTTAATCTCCACTCCCCCAGCACGAACTATTTCCAGCGCATCAGCTGGATATCGGCGCAACTCATCCAAAGCTGTCATGTCATGATCGTTAAACGCTATACCTTGCAAAAGTGCCCGTTCTAGCTCAGCTAGCGTCTGGTTATATTTGTGGTCTATCAACAACCGGACTCTCACCCCTCTACGTTTGGTATTTACCATTGCTTGAGCGACACGAGGCAAGCGGAACTCCATCACTGCGACCTCAACAGAAGTTTTAGCGTCGGCGATCGCGCTGATAATTTGGTCTTCTAGATTATCTCCCTCTCGAACAAAACCTCTGTAAGGGTCTTTATAACTACCACTTGGGTTATGGTTGAAGTAGACCTGAACTGCTGGGTCTTGCGGGAGTGGTTTCTTTAGTTCCTCATCCAGCGAGGGATTCAGCTTGGAAACAACCAAAAAACCGCCGCCTAATATGAGGATGAGCAGAACTCCCCAAGAGGTTTTGGTATATTTCTTTGGAAGTTTAGTGAAAAAGTTTTCTTCTCTATCCTTATGGTAGATGCTCATAGATGTATAGAGTGTTTAATTTTGACTTATGATTTGCCAGAACTTCAACTAATAATTCCTGAATTTATGCCTTTCTAGGAAATAGTAATAATTAGAAAGACAAGCAGGTTTGTTATTGGCTTTATTTTTTATATCTTTTTAAAATTTTTCTATAAACCGCTTACTATTTCCTCAGAGAATTTACTCAAATCGCCAACATAGGTTAGCTGATAGTTTCAGTAATAATACTTAATAAAGCAATTTTTATTTTGTGTATAAATAATTCCTGTATAATGTTTTCTAGATGCTCTAAATGATCA
>CAZZWA010000181.1:0-5427 GCA_964657555.1 uncultured Microcoleus sp. | reverse complement strand
TGTCAGCACAAAGAAAATCCAATACCGCTGCAACCAAGCCCTGCAAAGCCTGACTCATCTCCTACTCCCAAAGTACAGAACGAGATGCACTAGTTAATTAGCTCTAATAAAGCTTGCTTATATGTCTTTAAACCTTCAGTATTGAGATGCACCCCATCTTTGGTAAATTCTTTTTTTAAAGCCTGTTCCTGAAATAAAATTTGTATTTTTGAAGTTGCTATTGATACTTTATTCATAGCTGTAGGCCATGCCCTAAAAAAGTGTAAAAGCCAGCTAGTTTTACCAAGAAAACCAGCTAGCTTTTGCATCACAATTTTGCCTTTTACCTATTGCTTTAGCTTAGGCGATCGTGACATCAGGTGATAGATAGATATCCTGGATGGTGTGAAATAGCTTCACTCCCTCCTCAAAGGGGCGCTGGAAAGTCTTGCGACCAGAGATCAAGCCAGTACCACCAGCCCGTTTATTAACAACAGCAGTGCGAACCGCCTCGGCGAAGTCGTTTTTACCAGATGCTCCACCAGAGTTAATCAGCCCAGCACGACCACTGTAGCAATTCAGCACTTGGTAGCGGGTGAGATCGATCGGGTGGTCAGTTGTTAAGTCAGAGTAAACTCGCTTGTCGGTTTTCCCATAACTTTGACCAGTGGCTTGAGCAACCGCTCCATAGCCGTTATTGATTTCCGGTAGCTTCTGCTTAATGATGTCGGCTTCAATGGTGACACCTATGTGGTTTGCCTGTCCCGTTAGATCTGCCGCTAGGTGATAGTCTTTGTCTTGCTTGAAAGCATTGTTGCGAAGATAGCACCAGAGGATAGTTGCCATCCCATATTCATGGGCGCGTTCAAAGGCTTTGCTGATCTCTTGAATCTGCCGGGTTGAGTGCTCTGAACCAAAGTAAATAGTTGCCCCCACCGCGACAGCCCCTAAATTCCAGGCTTGTTCAACAGAGGCGAACAAGATCTGGTCGTATTGATTAGGGAAAGTGAGCAATTCATTATGGTTGATTTTCGCGATGAAGGGAATTTTGTGGGCGTACTTGCGGGAAACGCTGCCCAAGACACCCAACGTAGTGGCAACGGCATTGCAACCAGCTTCGATCGCTAGTTTGACAATATTTTCCGGGTCGAAATAGATGGGGTTGGGTGCAAAAGAAGCACCAGCTGAGTGTTCAATGCCCTGATCTACGGGGAGAATAGAGAGATAGCCCGTATTGGCCAAGCGTCCAAAAGAATATAGCTGCTGGAGACTGCGCAAAACTTGTGGGTTGCGATCTGTATGGGCAAAGATTCGGTCTATGAAGTCAGGTCCCGGTAGATGCAGTAGATCTTTGGAAACTTTAGCTTTGTGGGTGAGGAGGTCTTCCGCTTCTTCACCAAGCCAAGACTCAATAGAACTGGGTGCAGAAAGTGTAGCGGTCATAAAGATTTCCCTCAATACTTGTGTGTGAACGTTGCCAAAAAGACAACGAATCTGTGGTCATGACAGTAGCTAAGAACTAGAAATGTCTTTATTGAGACTAGATACCCACAAATTATGGTAGGTAGTCAAGGAGCTACTTAAGTCATACTAGATCCTATATAAGCTGACGTGTCACTTTATGTTGGCATTTGTTGTTGCGGCGGGAATCCGTGCTGCATTCTGCCTTCATCAGCATCGAACTTCTTAGAGCTTTTAAACAGTTCAAAGCGTCCGTCAGCCGCATAAACGGCGCAGCGATCGCGCAGAGCCTGCATTTCCTGAGCTGCCATCGGCTGGAAGCCACGGGCAACGGCCAAGTTTTGGCGCAGCACTTCTAGAGAGGGAATGCCGCTGACTGTTGTGAGGACGGGAAGACTCATGGCATAGCGTAACGCTTCCTGAGGGGTGACAATGCCTTTTTTGATCGCATCGGCGTTGCCGCTAAAGCTCTTCATGCCGATCAGGGCAATGCCGCGCCGATTTGCTTCGGGCAGAACCTGCTGCTCAAAGCTTTTTGAAGTGAAGGTGGCATCAAAACAATTAAGCGGCATCTGCACTGTGTCAAACGGGTAATTGTGCGAGAGCATCTTCAAGTGAATTGCTGGGTCTTTGTGACCTGTAAAGCCGACGAAACGTACTTTGCCTTCGCGCTTTGCCTGATCGAGAGCTTCTATAGCGCCTCCTGAACGGAAAATGAGATCGGGGTCGTTATAGTAGATCACCTCGTGGATCTGCCAAAGGTCTAGATGATCGGTTTTGAGCCGCCGCAAGGACTCCTCAAGTTGCTGCATGGCTACCTTGCGATCGCGTCCGTGAGTGCAGACTTTAGTCATTAGAAAAACTTTGTCGCGCCTACCTTGCAGCGCTTGACCCATCCACTCTTCGCTGCGGTGGTTGTTATATTCCCAGGCGTTGTCCATGAAGTTCACGCCAGCATCGATAGCTTCATGAGCGATCTGGGTAGCTTCTTCCAAGCTAGATGCTCTACCCAAATCAGAACCGCCTAACCCAATAGCCGAGACTTCAACCCCTGTGCTTCCGAGTTTTCGACGCGGAATCTCGCCAGGATTGCTTGTTGCCTGGGCAACGTGTATCGTCTCAGAATGAGAAGCTAGATCTGTTTGTGCTCCGAGGACCTGCTCATCTGATAGCAACAACCGCTCTAACGCACCTGCGCCAACTCCGGCTCCGATAAAGCCAATTCCTTTGAGGATTCGCCTCCGCTTCCGGTCTACAGGTAAGCTATTGTTGACTGCTTCCTGATTGTGTTTGTCCGCCATTAATTTCTCCTGATGTTTGTTCCCTCCGTCCTCTCACTATTAGCGTTCTTTTTGTCTGAGATTCACCCATCTACAGACAGGTTGTGAATTTGTGTTCAGCTTGACAAAATACAGTCTTTTTACTAATGACAATACATATGGTTTTGCAATGTACCAGCGCCTTTGTCACCCTGACATCTGTTGATATTGAACTCCTGATTCGCTTTTATACCAATTTATTGGGCCAAGAACCAGAGCCACACATTCCTAATATTTACGCGGAGTTTCATCTGCCTTGTTTACGATTGGGAATTTTTAGACCCAAACAGACGCATCAGCAAGAGTTCCAAAACCAATATCAGTGTGCCATGAGTTTATGTTTGGAAGTGAGAGACTTGGAAAGTGCGATCGCTCACCTTAGTGCATTAGACTACCCACCTCCAGGGGAAATCTTAACCGCACCTCACGGCAGAGAGATTTATGCTTACGACCCTGCTGGTAATCGCCTGATTTTATACCAACCAGCAATTAGTCATTAGTTACTAGTAAACAACTACTTACGATTAACTTTGGACACCTGATACACAACCAACGATCATAACTTTATTGATTAGTGAGAATGTGTCAATAATGGAGCTAATTCCATAAAGCAAAACAAGCCATATAATATTATTAGTATGGGAAGTGATAGCAGTAATAGTCCACTAATCAGATAAGTCATGCGAGGTTGGGGCGATGTTGTGATTATCTCTCGCACCAAAGTTGACATACATGCTCCCATCACATAGCTGAAACTTAGCACTAGGTATGGCCAGCAATTTGTAGTATTCCAGAGGGCCACGAAAAAGAATGCTAACGCTGTCATCAGCAGTTCAATAAAAATAGGTGGATTGTAAACTAATGTGCGCCACCAAAATCGCCAAATTCTCATTGTTATTTGTTAGGTTTCAGTTGTTAGTTGCTAGTTTTTAAATTTACTCTAAAAACTAATATCACTGCCCAATGCCGGGACTAACAGCTAAGATACTGCAATCCAGATAGTTTTGCTACATGCTGTCGGGAGTATCTATTGACGGGGGTGGGGATAAGAACGGCTGGTTGTGCTGCTGCAAGCAAGCTTTGGCTTCCTCGGTATCAACCTGGGGAAACTGGATATAAAAGCGGCTGACACTAAAAAAGGGATGTGGCGTCTTTAGGAGAATGACGCGATCGCCGCATTGTTGCAACCACGACTTCATGCCCTCGGGTGCCACTGGGGCACAAATCCACACTTGTGCTGGGTGCTGGGCTTTCAAGGCAAGTGCTGCTGCTACCATGGTCATGCCTGTAGCAATTCCATCATCAATCAAGATAGCAATGGCTCCCTGAGGACTGAGCTTGGGGCAGCTGGAAGAAAACACATCCAGCTGATCTCGGGCTTTCTCTTGAGCTTGGCGCAAGGCAGCTTGCCATCTGGAAGTCTTGTTTCTCCGAAATGGCGTAGTATAACTCCAGAGAACGTGCCCATCTGACGTTACAGCACCAATAGCCAGTTCTGGGTTTTCGGGTAAGCTAATCTTTTTAGCTACAACAATACCTAAAGGAGAACCCAAGGCTATAGCCACAGGTACGGCAACTGGGATGCCCCCCCTTGGTAATGCATAAACAATAGGTTGAGCAGAAATACCTTCCTCAACAACTTGTTTTTGCCACTCGGCTTCAATGTACTGAACTAACTGTTCGCCAGCCTCGGTGCGATCTCTAAACAGCGGGGCAGTGGACATAGATCCCTCCCATCTTTGCCCTGTGTTGCCTCCATCATGACTGATTTTGTAGCAAGCGGTGTTGATAAAATTTAACAAGAAGCCTTGTCCTAGATATATGTCCAACGAAGAGCAAATCAGCCTGTTCGATCTCTCAGCTATCGGTGAATCTACCCCACCATCCGTGTCTCAGCCAAATCTGATTCCCACGGATGCAAAAATTCCTATACTTCCTGGCTCCTATCAAACTATGGCTCAGCTGGCAGACCATTGCAACTGTTGTCATAGGTGTGGACTGGGAGACAGCCGCACTCACGCTGTAGTTGGACGTGGCAACCTACAAGCGCTAATTATGGTTGTGGGGGAAGCACCCGGTCAAAATGAAGACGAGACGGGGCTACCGTTTGTAGGTAAGGCTGGGCAACTGCTGGAGAAAATTTTGGCATCTGTCAAGCTTGATAGTGAACGAGATATCTACATCTGCAATATCAATAAATGTCGTCCTCCTGGTAACCGCGTCCCCACTCCACAAGAAATGGCAGCTTGCATACCATACCTGCTAGAACAGATTCGCCTGGTAGACCCAAAAATTATTCTTTTGACTGGTGCTACTGCTGTCAAAGGTTTAATTGGGGACAAGCGGCCAATTACCAAAATTAGAGGAACTTGGATCGAGTGGGAGGGGCGTTTATGTATGCCAATTCTTCACCCCGCGTACTTGCTGCGCAATCCTTCTCGCGAGCAAGGTAGTCCCAAGTGGTTGATGTGGCAGGATATCCAGGCTGTCCGAGCCAAAATTGATGAAATCCGCAATGGGTAGGAGTTTCAACAATCCTCATTGTGTCTATTGTGGTGTGGTGTAAAGCCAAGGGTATGGAGAAAATACCCCATACCCAGTTTCAAAATCTAACTTAGATGCTCGTTAGCGGCTCATCAGAGAGCATCCACCTGAGCCCGCTCTAGGC
>CAZZWA010000180.1:3859-11197 GCA_964657555.1 uncultured Microcoleus sp. | reverse complement strand
GGGATGAGGGCCTTTATTGTAAGTATTCAACCGGACTTGATATTACCCATCCATAAAAAACCCAGCCTCTACCAGAGCTGGGGGAATATTTTTCTGCATGAGTGGACACGGCTTTGACCGTTCCATCATCATATAATTCTCATCCCTGAAGCTGCCTGAGGAGAAAGTCACGAATTCCAGTAGGACTTTTATCCTAGAGCGTCGATTCAGATTTGGTAAGGTGGGCACTGGTCTTGTAGTTGAAGACTTATCCTATCTCTAAATAGAGTGGCCTTCCAAAGTTCAGCAAGAACTTGAGCAACGCGCAAGGAGTTGTGAACAACAATAGTTATGTGATGAATTATCAAAGCACCTGACTTAGATATTTGCGAGTCTAAATGCAAATGGCAATCCGAGGCTGTCACCAAAGAGATGTCAAGGGAGAAAAACCAGGAGAGCGCCTCGTTTGCCTAATTCTCAACTTTTGAGCTGCTTGTTACCCCTTCAATGGTAAAACTTTCAACTTTTGAGAATTTCATCATCAACTGAGAAATCTATTTCGGCTTGGTGACGACCAGAAGCCAGGTAATCATTCTCAAATGAATCTTTCAAGCCATTGATGAGGTCGAATTCTGGATGCCAGCCTAGTTCGCTGATCGCTTTATTAACTGAAGCAAAAAAGTGCTGGACTCGGAAAGGAAAAGACTTACGCTTGCCAAAGTCAAATTTTTTGGGATCGTAATGGACAAGCTGTAATGTATTGGCTTTACCAGCAGCAACGGCACAAGCCCGAGCTAAACCATCAAAAGTGACATAGCGATCGCCTGACACATTATAAATCTGGCCTATCGCTTGAGGTTTTCCCAGCACTGATGCCATCGCCGTCGCTAAGTCTTGGCAATGCCCTAACTGAGTGATGTGCAGCCCGTTGCCAGGAATGGGGATGGGGCGATCTCGCACAATCCTGTCAAAAAACCACGCTTCTAAATCATTATAATTTTGGGGGCCGTAAATATATGTAGGGCGAATTGAAGTCCAAGGCAACCCCTGCTGGGCTAGGTAAGTTTCTGTTTCATACTTGCCCAAATGGCGACTTTTTGGATCTGTGGCATCGCCTTCTATATGGGGCAGCTGATCTGACTTGAGATAAACACCAGCCGAACTCATATATATAAAGTGCTGCACCCTGTCTTTAAAAATCTCTACTAGCGGTTGAGTGTCACTGAGTTCTCGACCATTGTTATCAAAAATAGCGTCAAAGTCTTCTGTTGATAACTTTTCTTTTAGATGCAAGGCATCAGTGCGATCGCCATGAATTTGTTGTATGCCCTCCACTGGCGCAGGCTTGTTACCGCGATTGAATAGCACGACTTCATGCCCTTGTTCTATCAGAATTTTCGTTAGATAAACCCCGATGAACCGGGTTCCCCCCATGATTAAGACTCGCATTGCACTGCATCCTTTTGTTCTAGTCCCCAATTAGGAATTGTACAGGAGGGGGAGGCTGTTCTTGAGCAGGGGAGGCAGGGGAAGTGTCTCGATTTTACAAAAAGATAATTTGTACTATGGGTATCTTGCTCGCTTGGCATTTGCAAGGAGAATCTGTAAGTAGCGTATGACAGACTGATACTAAAGTTTCAGTTTCGTTACAGCAATGTGACCCGAGAAACAAACGTCAACGTCGCTACCAGAAGCGCGATCGCGTTTGGCATATTCTCCTTGGTAATAAAAATTTTCGCCCTCAATACGATAGTTGATTGGCAACGGTTGGGTACTGGGTTCACAAAATACAATTTCTGGAGCGGGCTCTCCAGGTAACAAATGGGGCAAATTCACGTTCCAGAAAGTTCCGGGTTCTAAGGGGCGTGTAAGTAAGTCAGCCAAAACTTTTGCCGTCCATTGGGCAGCAACATCCCAATCAACATTAACTTTGCCTTTGCGATAGTGGGAAACGGCAATTCCTGGAATACCGTGAAAAGCCGCTTCACGCACAGCGGCGACAGTGCCTGAGATATAAACGTCTGCTCCCAAATTGCCTCCAGCATTGATACCGGAAAGGACGCATTTGACATCTGGGCAAAGATGTGATATTGCCAGACGAGCGCAGTCTGCTGGAGTACCACTAACGGCATATTCAACATCTGAACGGCGCTGGACATGAATTGGTCGAGTTGTTGTCACCTGATGACCGCAGCCGGATAGATGGTCTTTGGGTGCAACAATCACGCCCTTGCCATTCACGGCTTTCTGGAGTGCCCGAATGCCAGGAGCATTTATTCCATCGTCGTTAGTGAGAATGAGGGTCATTGCGCAAACTGCCTCACTTCCTCAACAGAAAAACTCAAGGTTGCTGCTACCTGTTCCACACTCAACCCTAGCTCCAATAATCGAGGTATGGCCTCCCTTCGCACCTGTACTTCTGCCTGTCGTGCTTGCTCCGCTTGCTGCTGCGCCTGTTCTGCCAACTCCGCTCTTTGACGTTCAATCTCAGCTCGTTCATCACCAATGAGCAACAACTCTCCTTGCTCATCCCACCAGCGCAGCCAGAGTTGAGTTTGATTTTGATAGCTGCCATGCCACAGTCCTAGTTCCACACCTAGGGGAGCAATGGAATAATGACCTCGTTCGTTGGGGGTCATCTTCTGATAAAATCCCTCAATCAGATGATAAACCTCTAGTCTGCCATTGTTAATTTCGTAGATGCCGTAAAAGGGAATTCGGATCACTTGCTCATAGACCCAAAACTTACCTGGCTTTGCGACTACTCCGTCAGCCAACAGAGAAGAAGGTGTCGCATCCCGTTCTTCATCTCCATTTCCCGAGGCAAACTCCAAAGCAATCAATGGTGCTAGAAGTTCCCGCCACAGGACATAGGAACGGCGGATTTTACTTGCCAATGTGGGTGGTACATTGGGTACGTAGAACCAGTCTGGAGCCTCTGCACCTTTTTCTGGTGGATCAGTCTGTTGCCAGTAGATGCCACAGTCTTGACCGATGCAATATTGTCCGTCTGGATGTCGTTGCTGTAAAACTGGGCCAATAGAGTCGGTAAGCATCAGGCTTTGGGGATGCTCCTGAAAGTTTTTCACAAATGTGCCATCCGACTCTGGCAGTTGAGTGTGATCAGGTAATGGAGGAGAGATGAGAACAATTGGGTTAATGCTCTGGGTCATGGACTGCCTCGACGAAGGTCTGGCCTTTCTTTCAGAATATCTTGCGTGGAGTCGCCAATTTCCAAAGATACTTTATGCTTTGTATATCTATATAATCCATTCATCCCACGTTGCCCGCCCCACCCTTGCTATAACTTCTTCGCGTACAGTATCGTCAGCCGAAGAATCTGCAATCAAGACCTGTGTAACGAAGAATCTATATTTGTGGGACGGTTACAGAGGCATTGAGGACTTTAAATTCATTCGTCTAAAAGATATCCTCTGGGTGGGAAGGAAGTAAGCAGGGTCGCCAATTTTCCAAGTGACCACTGCAACAGTAAATACCATCAACTCAACACCAGCTTCTGGGAGATGACTCTTGGACAGTCCTGAAACTGGTAACCTCTGGCCACATAACACTGGCTATTCCTATTTAACTGGAATTAATGGAGTGAAGCAGGCATCAAGCATATGAAGTGCCCAAGCAAAGTATCCTAACTCCTGCCATCAAAAAGCCGTCCACTCGGCTAGACATATTCGTCGGAATAGTAACCCACTATGTGCGCCTCATTAGCATCCATTCCATCTACAAGTCAATCGATCCCTGGATCTGGGGATTTTGTTGAGGCAACTGTGCCGTTCGCAACAGTGCCACCCGACCAACTCTCAAACTACGACTTGATTTTATGGTCAACAGCAGGAACACGTCCTGATCGTGCTGCTTTTGCCGAACTTATGCGCCGATATCAGTCCCATGTTGATAAGATTTTGTATCACTTAGCTCCCGACTGGCAGGATAGAGCAGATCTAGCGCAAGAAGTCTGGATTCGAGTTTACCGTCATATCAATCGCTTAAAGGAACCGGAAAAGTTTCGGGGTTGGTTGAGTCGCATTGCCACTAACCTGTTTTATGATGAGCTGCGTAAACGGAAACGTGTAACTCCATCCTTCTCGCTCGATGCTACCCGGATGATGGACGACAGTGAGATGGATTGGGAAATTGCCTCAGATAAGCCCACTCCTGACGAAGATTTAACAACGCGAGAATTTTATGAACAGCTAAAAACTGCACTTGCCCATTTGCCAGAAGTATTCCGCACAACGATTGTGCTGCGGGAAGTTGAAGGGATGGGTTATGAGGAAATCGCCCAAATCACTGGCGTCTCTTTAGGAACTGTGAAGTCGAGGATTGCCAGGGCCAGATCTAGACTGCAATCTCAGTTACAAAACTATCGCGAAGGTTAGGTGCCTTAAGGAGATGGGTTGCGATTATTTTTTAATAAAAAACAATAAATACTTGCCTTTCCTAGAAAGAAGCGATCGCACTAAAGGAATTTTGGCTAAGTCAAGCATCGCTATTCCTCACTTTTTTGCAAGGGCTAGCTACTGCGCTCTCCTCGGTACTGCATGCGATTTTTGGATTATTGACCTACTGAGTGGTGTAGAGACGTCCTGGCAGGGCGTCTCTACGCCAATTTTTTTTGATAAGTTTGGCTGAACCCCTCTGGAAGAGTCTATGGCTTAAATATATCTGCTGGTTTACCTAAAGTAGGTCAGAATTGGCCATGTACTTTTAAGCAAGGGTGCTAGCTGGCCAACCGCTTTTCCAAATACTGACCGATCATCTGTTGCTCATCAGCACGGGAAATAATTGTCTGTCGCGTGCGGTAGTGTTGACCAATCAACTTTAACTCTTCCTCAAATACAGAGTCGTTGTACTCTGTTCGTAAGCACAAGGTTTTGGGATTGGAGAAGTAATACTTAGCTGTCACTGGCTTGGGTGTGGCAAAGCCGCGATCGCGACACAGAATTGTTCCTAATGCTCCAAAGATGGTTGACCCTTTAGACTCCTTGCGACCTGTCACTGAATTTGTACTTGTCCACTCGACGTAGGAACCACAAGTCATTATTTCTGGATTGTTGAGTTCGTGTAACTGTGCCAGTTCTATTAATTCAGGACTTCCTTGTTCTAGAAACCGGACGGCGATCATACTCACCATTTCCTTGGTCTCACCTTCCGGCAGTGTATAATAGCGTCTCTCCGAGCGCCAGTTGCCGGCCGATTCTCGGAAAAAGGCGGCGATCAGGGATTCCTCATTTGTTTGGGCAAGTTGGATCAGTGATGTCACTCGGGCTATTCCTCGCACTATAAGCTATATGTACCTACAACAGAGTGTCTCTAAATTTCCCTCTCTGTTAACTTTCTTAACATAATAAACATAATTAAAGCAATTATCCACCATTCAGTTGATTTTGAGCTGACAAGAGTATTTAGTTTGCATAGTGATTGGTAAAAAAATTACCAATGACCCATTACTGAAGTCAGTAGGCGGCGGTGTCTACTTATCAAAATTTGATGAGCACCAACTTGCGAATCATAGGTTGCTCGCTTTGCTGCTGATTTAATTGAGCATCTTTCGCTAGTAGCTTCCAGACAACTGATAACAAAATAGGTGCAAGTGCGATTCTGATGGCACTATGAATTTTTCCTGCTTTGAAGGCTAACAAGCTGCGACGTAGCCTAGAGCCAACTTGCTGTTCTTGAGGAGAGGAAAGGTTAGATTCATCATTTTCACTAACGCTGGATTGAGAAGTTTGGTTATCTGAAATACCATTTTTTTGAAGTAGTAAAATATCTTGATATAGATGATCTTGCAAATAAATATTCTGAGAGTCACGTTCTAAAGTGGCTTGTCCCAGCAAATTCCAAGCAATTGGAGAAAATACTACTGGTAAGGAAATTTTGAGAGCACAGAAAATCTTTCCTTGCTTGAGTGCGACTAGGCTCCAATGAAGTTTAAGGTAAGCTTGAATATGCTCAAGATCTGGGATCTGAGCACGATGCTGTTCGTGAACTAAGTCATAAATTTTATGTTTGACTAAAATATTGGTATCCAGCCGCTGTTGCACAGAAAACTTTTGATTGTATGCACCAATCCAAATCGTTCGATAGGCAAGGCATTGATTAATAAACACCGCATCCCCAAACTGGGCAATTCTCACCCAGGAATCAATATCATCATAGTTTGTATCTAAATTGGAATCCCAACCCTCCGATTTGAGGAAAGCGTCACGGGAAAAGGCAACTTGGATCGGGGTGCCAAATGGAACTAATTCTAAGAGCATCCCATAATGAATGTCTTCCTGAGGAATATAAAATGCCTTTCCAGGGCCACATTGCCTAGTTCTGCTAAGTTCAACTCCGTTAGGATCAACCTGAGCAGCCTGACAAGAGCAAATAACAGCTTGAGGACACAGCGTGATCGCCCTAGCCATCTCACCAATACAATTAAGAGCTAGATAGTCATCATCATCTACGGGCTTAATCCAGTCTCCTGTTGCCATTTGCACCCCAGCATTCATTGTTGCTGAGTGACCGAGATTGGATGAGTTGCGGTGGTAGATAACCCGATCGCCTAAGCTGTGGATATATGCTTGTGTCCCATCAGACGAGCAGTCGTCAGCCACAACGACTTCACATGGCACTGTTTGAGCAAGAGCTGTGTCAATGGCTCGCTTTAGCAATGAAAGGCGATTATAAGTCGTAATGACAATGCTAAACTTCATTCCTAACAGCCTTAGTGGAGTACAGTCAATCAGCCCCTAATTTGAGAAAGCGGAAGGCAGAACTGCCAGCTATCGTTTTTTTTCTTTGCGTATATTACTATTTACTCCTTCAACCTTTCGTATAAGTTATTGCCATATTAGACAATGCCCTGTCATTGCGCAATGGGCAAGCAGTTGACTGTTAACGTTAACTGTTGACTGGAAAAACAGCCAACAGTTAACTGTTAATGCGAAAGCTTCATGCCTTTAAAGATACACAAGGTTGGGGATGAGCTTACCCATTGCTGTCTGGGGCAAAGTGCATAGGAGTCCAGCTACCATGCAACCCGTAAGGTATGTGATGCTTCAGGTGGAGTTGGGCAACTGGGCCTTGCCGCAAATTGCGGGTATCTAAAATCACCACATCAGAGCGATGGTGAGTGGAGTCGTAAACCAAGGCGATCGCCCAGCCATCATCTTCCTTGGTTGCATTAGGGTGGGGAACAAAAACTGGTTCGCTCACAAAGCCTTGGGGTGCAGCGCTCCAAAGTTCCCTGGTTCCATCTGCCAAATCAAGCTTGAGTATCGCTTGCAAGGGAGCATTACCAGTAGCAGCATGGGCAGCACCTAAATACAGATAACGGTGCGAGTTACCAACTTT
>CAZZWA010000180.1:1302-3759 GCA_964657555.1 uncultured Microcoleus sp. | reverse complement strand
CCAGGCTCTTTCCATCGGGGAATGACGACAATGCGGGTAGGTTGCTCTGGACGGAAATGTACACACTCACCAGCACCGTGCCATCCCAATAAGAAAGGTAGAGGGTTAAAGGAAACTGGATTTTGAGAGAATATGCAGTAGTTGGGGGTAATTGCAAAATCATGTATGAAAGCGAAGCCAGGAACGCTATGAGCATGACGCCGCACAATCTTGCCGTTCAAATCCAACTCGTAAATGATAATAGTGCTAGAAAGACCGGGTTTAATGGCAAAATTCACCAGACAAGGGGCACCACCATCCCGCTCACAGCTAGGGTCAATCTTGGGATGGGCGGCGAAGGCATCACCTGTTAGCAAGCTACCATCCAGGTAGTCTAATCCCTGCGTCTCTAGTGTATGGGGATCTAACCGATGGGGTTCAGCAGCTTCCCACAGTGCTAGGAGCTTACCACCCCAGTAGATCGCGTTGGTATTAGCGATATTTTTTAGTTTTAAGTCAAAAGCATTGGCCAAAGGGCCACCAGGCTTTTGGGTACCAAAAACGCCGCGATAGAGAATTTTGCCAGCCGCTTGTTCTTCTAAAAAGCTTTGCGTGCGGACAAAACGGTTGCGAAAGTGGGCTCGGCCATTTTTGAAGGCAACCTTGACAATCATGCCATCTCCATCAAAGGGATGGTGTATGGGCTGACCGTTGACATCGAGTAAGCCAGGGCCGTTGCGAAACAGCGTACCCTCAAGAGCGGGAGGGATTTGCCCTTCCACCTCATCGATATAATAGTCACATTCTTCGCGTAAAGATTCATATCCTTTCTGCCAATTTTTAACCTCAAAGGATGTTGCTTGAACTGAGGCTCCTCGTTCTTGAAGTTGAAAACTCTGCATATTAATAGTCGTTGGTGATTGATTACTGGTCATTAGTCATTGGTAAAGAACTAATAACTAAGGACTAAAGACAAATTTACTCAGCTGGTTCTTGAAACCCTTCCGACACCACAGATGTCGGTAAGAACTCTGGCAAAAAATCTGGCACTATAGGCTGTTCTCTGTGTTTGACGCTTGCTGGTTGCGGTTCCATAATTAGTGCCGATTGTTCCCCAGGTTGTGGATCGCCTGCCGGTAACCAGCCCAAGAGTGGTAGCGGTAGCAGAGTGGTGAGATTGGCGATCACCACTAGTAGCCAGAGTCGGTCAAAGTTGGTGTCGGTAATGCCCAGCCAATATGTTAGAAGGGCTCCCAGTTCGTGGGATACAAGCCCTCCCAGATTGTTGATTGACATCAGTAAGGCAAATAAGGTAGCTTCCACACCGGATGGGCACAGCCGTGCTGCCAGTACCAAAACTGGCATGAAGCTAATCCGTCCCATGACTGAGAGAATGAGGCTGTCTCCCAAGCTAAACCATTGGTCTTCAATTCCCAACCCCCGGTTAGCATGCGTCACTAAAAGCAGGGTAGTCATGCCCAAAGCAGCAGAGAGGACAGTCGTCCAGGCAAAAATAGTCCGGAAAGGAACGCTTTTGAGAAAGCGTTGGAACAGCAAAATGCCCACTAAGGAGGCGACACCTGTCACTAGGTGAACTCGTCCCAAAAACTCTGGCTGGAATCCTAGTTCGTTGGTGGTGAAATAGAAAAAAGCTGAGTCAGCTGTTGGCGTTGCATGCAGGAGGAAGATAAAAGCAGTGGGCAGCAAGATGGATGTTTGGCTGATGACTTTTTGCAGCTGTTGCAGCTGATGCCTAACCTTGGCAAAACCCGGACGCTCCCTAACTGGCTCCTCTACAATCAACCATGCCACTGCTGATACAATTAGGGGAAACGAAGCAGTGATAGCGAATACGGTATGATTGCCCAAGTTTTGCAGGAGGTAGCCACTAAAGTAGGCTGTCAGCAAGCCTCCTACAGATGAGGCTCCCCAAGAGAGGGATTGTAATGACCCAGATTCACTGATAGACTCAGCCCTTGCCCGTTCTACAACTAGGGAGTCCACAATCACGTCACTAATAGCAACGGAGAGAGAGCCCAGCAAGATTGCCGCTGTCGCACTCCAAGCCGTATCAACTACTGTAGCCAGACTGAGCCAGGCTATCGCTCCCAATAGCCCCGATAGAATGAGATAAGGACGTCGTCGGTAGCTAAATATCGGCAGGCCATCAGAAATAAAACCAAAAACCGGCTTGATCACCCACGGCAGTGCCGCAATGCCCATCAAAGCCGAAACCTGAGCGGGGCTTAAAGCCAAGTCATCTTTGAGAAAAAAGCTGACTGCCAGACGCGCCAACCCCAGAATTCCCTGCACGAAATAGACCATCAAAATGGCTATCAATTCAGGAGTAGGCTCATGGCCAAGAAACACTTTTTTGATCAAGGAGTCCTTCATGGCGGACAACCCAGAGGAGGAAGCCAGCATTGATTAAGTATTTTAAATAAATATCAACCTTTATTATAGTAACTTCAACTTGAA
>CAZZWA010000180.1:0-1202 GCA_964657555.1 uncultured Microcoleus sp. | reverse complement strand
AGTACTTGCAGAAGTAAGCTAGAAGTTAGGAAGCTCAATTGATCACCATAATGGGTCGCTATAAGTTAGAACTTGGAAATCATTAAAATTATTGAGCGCATGGATTTCAGGAAACTTACGCATAGCAATTTGAGCTTTCTCTTTGCCATCAGGAGTTAATGCGATGATCGAAAAAGTTTTATTAGCAGTTGCTGGCCGGGGACAGTGTGAAGAGATGTTCAAGCAATTGATGGAAATCCCTTGCATGCAACGCGTATCTGTCACTGTCTTGCACGTTGTGCCTCCTCAAGTAACTGCTGAAGCCATGGCTGCTAAGTTGGAAGAGGGAGGCAAAATTTTAGCTAAAGCCGTCCAGCAAATAAATTTAGACCCAAGCAAGGTAACAGCTAGACTCAGACAGGGAGACCCCAAAGATATCGTCAACAAAGTTGCCGAGGAAGAGAAATCAGACTTGATTATTATGGGTTCGCGGGGGCTGAAGCGCTTGGAATCATTTTTACAAAATTCAGTCAGCCAATATATTTTCCAGCTAACCTCGCGACCTATGCTGTTGGTTAAAGACGATATTTACGTCAAAAAAATTAACCGTGTCATGGTGGCAATGGACAACTCTGACTCGGCAAAACAATGCTTAGAGCTAGCATTGTTCTTCCTGCGAGATATTAAGGGAGGGCAGCTAGTTCTCGTTCGTATCAACAAAGAACGCAAGGGCTTTGTTGAAGAGGCAGCAACTAACCCAGAAAAAGATCCCGTACTCGCTATGGCGATCGCAGAGGCGAAGAAAGTGGGTGTTGCCTATAAGACTGTCACGGGTACGGGCAAGCCTGGTGAAGAAATCTGTCGTTTAGCAGAGGAACTTAATGTTGACCTGTTAATGATCGGTTCTCCTGATCGACGTCCTTCCATCGCCAAGAGTCTACCCGATCTAGACCGACTGCTAGGAAATTCTTTATCTGACTATGTACGGGTCTATGCTAAGTGTCCTGTATTGTTAGGACGCACAGCTGGCTAACTTGTTCATTACTCACCATAACAATACTCTGGACAGTTTTTCTCTGAAGGCTGGAAGTCTTAATCTGTCGTTCCTGCCTGGAGCCTGTAACTTGCATTCTCTGGTGGGACAGCGCCCCGTATCAAAATTCTGTCCGGAGTATTGTTGTATCTATTGATCAAGACTCCGGACAGTTCTTTTAAGGTAAAAA
>CAZZWA010000179.1:3903-11210 GCA_964657555.1 uncultured Microcoleus sp. | reverse complement strand
GCTTGAATAGCAGGTACAGCCGCAGTAGACATTAGCAAGATGGACAAGCCACTAAGAAGTAAATGTTTCATTACAAAAAACTTTTTATTAAGAGTAAATTCGGTAAAGCCTATTTATTCAGTCTTATATATAAGGTAGCCATTATTTCTATAAATCGGGTTCCGTCTTAAGTGGAAACCTTTTTTCTGTTGCTACCTGTCCTTGGATATAGAGATGAAGGTAGACTCACCGATCAGGCTAATCATCGTACTCAATCTCCATCTGCTGACTCTCCTAGTTATTAAATATCTGGCAAAAGTCAATCAGCGCATAAGTGACTGTTGACAACCATGCTTTCACTGTAGGCAGTCAGCTCATCTCATTGGCTGATTTAGACTCACTTTACTCACTTCAGCTCCGATTTTTACCAGAGAAATATTAAATTTATGACTCACAGCAGCGATCGCAGCCAGATTTACTGCTCAGTTACAATAGAAAGAGCTTTTTCGTTTCTGGAGTTGTTTAGCTAATAAACAGCTTCAATGCGATGACCAAATCCACCAAACAAAAAGTTCTCAAGGCTCTCAATATTACTGTTATGTGCCTTCTATTGTGCCTTCATCTGGGCGACAACAGTTGGGCACAACCATTCTCGATTAACCAGATTGCTCCCCTGATTGAGAAGTTGACAGACAACGACTTTCGAGTTCGCCATGATGCTGCTGATACGCTAGTGAAAATTGGTTACCCAGCGGTTCCTGCCCTGATCGACGCTTTGAAAGATGAGGATCAGCAAGTCCGCTGGCGTGCTGCCTCTACCTTGGGCGAAATTGGTGCAGAAGCTGCATCAGCAGTGCCTCGCTTGATTGTCGCGTTGCAGGATGCGGATGAATACGTCCGGCGAATTGCCGCCTACGCCTTAGGTCAAATTGGTGCAGAAGCTGTACCAGCAGTTCCTTCCCTAATTCCTGCATTACAGGATGTAGACAGGCACCTGCGCTCGGTTGCCGCCTATGCTTTGGGTAAAATTGGTGCAGAAGCATCATCAGCAGTTCCCTACTTGACTGCCGCATTGCAGGATACAGATAAAGAAGTTCGCTCTTATGCTGCTACTGCCTTGGGGAGAATTGGTGCGGATGCGAAAGTGGCAGTCCCCGCCCTGATTGCCGTGTTGCAGGATGAGAATAAATACGTCCGCCGGAGTGCCGCTGATGCTTTGGGACACATCGGTTTAGAAGCAAAAGCAGCAGTCCCCGCCCTGATTGCTGTATTGCAGGACGAGAATAAATACGTCCGCTTAAATGCAGCTGCTGCCTTAGGACGCATCGGTGCAGAAGCATCATCGGCAGTTCCCGCCCTGACTACTGCATTACAAGACGAGAAAGTGGAAGTACGCCGCAATGCTGCTAGTGGGCTGGGAGGGATTGCAGGAGTCTTCCAAGATAAAGCCAAGACTCTATCCAGTGCAGAGTTGGAGAAAGATATATCGGATTTAGAGAAAGCTCTCAAAATTGTAGAAGACCCCAAGGCGAAGTTTGTAGAGGAAGACATTGCGCTTGTGCGTCGCCCTATTGAGGCACTTAAAGCCGAACAAGAAAGCCGTTTTTTTGACAGAACTCAGGAATGGATTTTTCAGCATAAATGGTTACTCATAGCTACGATTTACATAATTTTTGTGCCTTGTTTTTGGTTGCTACTCTTGAGAACTCGTCCGCTGTGGCTGTTGCGAATTAACGATGTCCTCAAACCATACACAGACTTTCCTCTGCCAATTCTGGGCATAAATGTACCGATTCGATTCGTGCTATTTGTCGGATTTTTTCATTATCATCCCAAAGTACTAGATGGGTGGGTGAGAAAATACAGTGAATCAGCCCGTCAGGAATTTCAACAGAAAGATACAGTCAGCGATCGCGCCGTTTACATTCCCGTTCCGGCTATCCTAGACGGAAATACCGTGCCCAGCTTAACAGCCACCAAGTTGCGCTCAACCTTTGATAAAAAGCGCAGTTGCCTACTGATTTGGGGCGAAGGAGGTGCGGGTAAGACCAGTATTGCCTGTCAAATTGCCTTGCAGGCAATGGCAGACGAGGAAGATCGACGTCCCTGCCAACATCTGATGCTGCCGGTGCTGATTGAGGAGGATTTGAGGGTAGTGGAGGGCAAACAGCCTTTGCTGGAGGCAATTCGGGGGCAATTGCAATATTTGATAGATGAGGCAGAACCAATTTCCACAGAATTGCTGGAACGCCTCCTGCGCCACCGACGCCTGCTAGTGATTGTGGATCGCTTGTCCGAAATGAACACTACTACGCGCCAAGCGATTCAGCCTGAGTCTCCAGACTTCCCGGTAAACGCGTTGATTGTTACCTCACGAACAGAGGAAACCCTAGGTCGTGTTACCAAGACAACTATCAAACCCCTCCGCATTGAGGGTGACAGACTCTCATCGTTCATGGAAGCATATCTCACACAGCGAGGAAAGCGCGATCGCTTCACTGATCCAGAGTTCTTCAACGCCTGTAGCCGCCTTTCCCTCATGGTTGGTCAGCGAAACATCACTGTTTTGTTGGCTAAACTGTACGCTGAACAGTTGATTGCTGCTAAAGAAGGTATAGGGTCTGGCAATTTACCTGATAATATCCCTGAGCTAATGCTCTCGTACTTGAACGAACTCAACCACAGTGTCACGGGGGATAAGTTGAATGACCGCACTGTGCATCAGGATGCTAAAGCTATTGCCTGGGAATGCCTCAAGACAACTTATCGACCCGCAATTGCTAAGAGAAAGGAGGCAATTGCAGCTTTAGGGGGGAATGACGCCGAAACACGCCTTGAATATCTTGAACACCGCCTCCGCCTCATCCAAACAATTGGTTCTGCAAAAGACCAAATTCGTTTTTCCCTCGATCCTCTAGCTGAGTATCTTGCTGGGTTAAACTTAGTAGAGCTTTACAACAAAAACGACGGCAAGTGGCGCACGTTCTTGAAGCAGGCAGATGCCATCTCAAGTACGCCAGATTCTCTCAAAGGCTTCCTACTGGCAGTGCAGGATTGTTACTTAGCCCAAGTTCCGCAAGCCAAGGATTCCGACTTCTTACCAAAGGAATTAGGAAAAAGAACTAGTATGGTTCTCACTGGGCAAGCACAGCCTATGCAACCATTATCACCTTCAAAGTTATGATGAGAAAATTTCACCAATCCTACGAACTGATGAGCAATTAAGCAATCGGCGATCGCCGCTCGTTCAACCAATTGTGCCATAAGCGGTATACCATTTGTTGATTCAAATACTCTAGAGTAGAATTCAGTCACATTTTTCTCACTGCCTGAAGTTCAAGAAGTTGCAGAGGCGCTTAGTAAGATTTATCAGGCAGAATTGCCAGCTTGGTTTGAACCATCAATTAGGTTAGAAGCTAATATTTATCCAGGTGGATGGGACAAAAACCTGGATGAATTTGAGAGCTTGAAACATTGCTATATGGAAGTGCTTCACCTCTTTTAGGAAGCAGCAAAGTCTAGTGATGCAATGCTCTTTCTATCTAAGTATTTAAGTTCAAAGTAAAAGAAGTTGCAGTACTGGTCTGTGTTAGGAGGAGTTACATGAGTAGAGCCGCAGCGATCAGCCGAGCTTTAGCGTATTTTGATAACGGTATGTTTTTTTCCGACCTAGCGCGGCGGGTTGCCATACCTACCGAAAGTCAGGAACCAAGACGTCTACCAATACTGCGAACATATCTTGACCAGGAGATCATCCCCAGCCTCTTGGCACTTGGATACTGTTGCCGAGTATCCAATAATCCGGTTGCAGGTGCTGGGCCTGTTTTGATTGCTGAGCGAATTGAAGGTCTCGCCTTACCGACTGTACTCACCTATGGTCATGGTGATGTTGTACGCGGTTGCGAGCATCAATGGCGTGAGGGACTCGACCCTTGGGAATTAAAGCTTGAAGGAGATCGGCTATACGGTCGAGGCGTAGCAGACAATAAAGGTCAGCATACAATTAATTTTGGGGCTCTATCTGCCGTCCTAGCAACAAGAGGACACCTCGGCTTTAATTCGAAGATCTTAATAGAGACTGGTGAGGAAGTTGGTTCTCCTGGCCTTGGCCAAATTTGTTCGCAATACCGCGATTTATTGACAGCGGACGTTTTGCTTGCCTCTGATGGCCCCCGACTAGCTCCAGAGCAACCAACGATCTTTCTGGGTGCGCGTGGTACGGTTAACTTTACTTTGACTGTTGATTTGCGCTCTAGCAGCCATCATTCTGGTAATTGGGGCGGACTACTTGCCAATCCGGGGATTATCCTAGCCCATGCCTTATCGACTATCACCACATCTACTGGTGCCATTTTAATTCCAGAATGGCGACCGCCGGAAATTCCTGTGCTAGTACGCGAAGCCCTAGCCGGATTGACTGTAGAAAGGGGGGAAGACTGCTCAGATATCGATCAAGAGTGGGGGGAGGCGGGTTTAACCCCGGCAGAGCGGGTGTTTGGCTGGAATACCTTTGAGATTCTTGCCTTTAAGACTGGTAATCCCGATCAATCAATAAGTGCTATCCCCCCAAATGCAATAGCACACTGTCAAATTCGATTTGTTGTCGGCACTGACCATGAAAATTTTTTACCTGCTTTACGTGCCCATTTGGAGCGAAATGGGTTAGCGATGGTCACCGCCACACCATCTGATCATCCGTTCTTTAAAGCGACAAGAACTGAGCTTGACAATCCGTGGGTACAATGGGCTATGGCATCGATAGAGACAACTCTCAACCGCCAACCGGCAATTCTTCCCAATCTCGGTGGCTCAATCCCTAACGAGTTCTTTTTAGAGCTGCTTGGTATGCCAACAATTTGGGTACCGCATTCATACAGTGCCTGCTTACAGCACGCTCCTAATGAACATATGTTGGTACCAATTGTGCGAGAAGGGTTGCAAATGATGGCCGGACTTTTCTGGGACTTGGGCGAAGGCCAAACCCCTATTCCCACTAATCAGGCTTGAAGGGAGCCACTACGGGAATTTCAAGATATTCTGGAGCCTTTTCCAGCAAAGGGCAAACAATCGCTTGACGTTCGTAAAAAAAACTTTTGCCGATGAAGTCTTCCTCTCCTTTAGACTGATCTGTTCCTGAGAGGAGAGAGGACTCATCTCAACCACTTCATAAAGTGGGTATTCACCACTTTTGCCAGGAAGTCGCACCGAGACATACCTGTTAACGACGACTTGCTCTCTTACCTGCGCATAGGCATCTTCTGAAATCAGGAGAGTAGTGCCGACTTGCTTATTAGCGGCTTCAATCCGTGCTGCTAGGTTGACAGCATCGCCAATAGCTGTTAATTTTTGGCTGTCAGGAGCACCCACCTTACCGATAACTGCCCATCCATAATGGATGCCAATGCCGATCCGCAACTGTTGATGGTACAAAGTTTCCAAATAAGGGTTGAATTTATCCATTGCCTCGATCATCTCAAGCGCTGCCCTGACGGCTTGTTCTGTTGCCCTTTCAGGATTTTCCAACCCGAAAAGTGCCATCAGGCCATCGCCTATGTAGTTATTAATCATGCCATCGTAGCGATTGATGACCTGACCCATTCGCCGGAAGTAGCGATTTAGGACATAGATGACATCGTAGGGAGGCAATCTTTCAGCAAACGGGGTAAAACTGCGGATATCGGCAAAGAGGATAGCTAATTGCTTTTCTTGACCGATCATCTGAGGAACAATTTTTCCGGCAATCTCATCGTCCATAAATTCAATGTCATCAGCGTCTATTGCCAGTCGGCGCAGTTTCACATCGCCAAAAACTTGCGTCTGACAAGCAAGCCGGATGACTGGTTCAAAGCGCAATCGTTCGCTGATATCTAGTTCTCCTCGGGTGCGATCGCCACAATTTTCTAAACCATCGATAATCAACACGCGGCAGGTGGAACAGCGAGCAATTCCACCGCATATATGGGTATGGGGAATACCCGACTGCAATGAAGCATCAAGGATGGTATCGCCTTCGTCTACTGTGACGCATTGTTCGTCAGGTAGATAATAAACATGTAGCATATGTGGCAGCCTTCTGGTACCAGTTCTTTTTTACTTATTACAGTCACTTTGAAGGGAAATCCCTTTTAGTTAAAGACTGGATAGAAACCACCTGAATAAAGCAAGAGCGATTCTTTTTAGAACCCGATTAATTCCATTTTTACAGATAACTTTAATTTTCAGTAGATGAGCCAGGAAAGTAAGCCTTGTTCTCGGGAGCAACGCTTGCGCCATCCTGCTGTGAGTCGTAGTGATAGATTGTCCGAATTGGGTAGGGAATGGAAATATTAGCCTGTTCGCAGGCTTCTTTAATGGCAAGGATTGCACGAGTTTGAGCTTGGCGCACCTCTGCTTTTTGCGGCAATGTCCAAAAACGCACCATCAGGTCAATAGAGCTATCACCAAAACCCACCGCATCAATTTCTGGTTCTGGTTTTGATAAAACTCCCTCAACTTGAGTGAGGGTTTCGAGTAAAGTTTGTATAGCACTGCGCAGATTTGTGTTGTAGTCAACGCCTAAAGTCAAATCAGTACGGCGGTAAGGCATAGCTGTCAGCACTCGTACTGGACTGGTAAACACAATGGCATTAGGGATGACAACTCGTTCTCCCTGATAGGTTTTTATTTGGGTAGAGCGAATGCTAATCTCTTCGATGGTTCCTTCAAAGCCGTTGACAATCACTTGATCACCCAACCGAAACGAGTCGTTCAAGAGCAGCAGTATTCCTGCCAAAAAATTCTTAAAAATGTCTTGAAAAGCAAAACCAATAGCGACAGAACTTAAGCCCAATAGACCTACGATGTCTCCGAGTCGCAAACTTGGAAAAAGCAGCACGCAGGCAAATAAGATTCCTGCCACCCAGGTTGCTACATAACTGGTTTGCACGAGCAGTACTTGCAAAGATTGACTGCGGCCAACTATCCGTCTGCCAGCAACACTAGCCATTCTCCGGGCCACATTGGCTGCATAGCGGGTTAAGAAGAGGATAACAATTGCCGTTAAGATAGATGGCAGCGCCTCAATAGTCTTACCAATCAGGTGCAACAAGCTGGATTTAATTTCTAGGAGCAGAGCATGCATAGGCTGGCCGTTGTTAGATGTAAAGTGTTGTCCGGCCTCATTTTACTGGTCAGCAATTCCACGCCCGCATCCTCCCCTCGTAGGGTACAGCCAGGATAAGCTTACTGTTAAAGTAGTCGCTGTAGAAAGAAGAATTTGTAGCTCAAACAACCTTCAACACGTTTAGCTGATGAGAAATACTGTTTTGACTAATCCCCGTGTTGTCTGC
>CAZZWA010000179.1:2520-3803 GCA_964657555.1 uncultured Microcoleus sp. | reverse complement strand
AGCTGTTCCACATTTAAGTTGCATAATTTGTGGGCTGGAACCTTTTACTGGCTTAGGTCGCTCTGGCAAACAAGATGTGGTTTAGCTTACTTAGCAGTCATCGCAATTTGCTCAAGTAAAGTTGTTCGGTCATCGCGACTGCCGTCGCCACACCACTGACCCATAAACCTAAAAACATCAGCAAGAACACGATCAGGTTGTGACCATACTCCCAAATGGGAGATAGATGTCCGTTGTTCAACACACTCCAACTCAACCATTCCCCAAGTAAAGTCGGCAAGACGAAAATGATGCTTCCTACTGGCATCAGTGCGGCTGTGGCACAAAGACCTAGACATCCCCCTAAACCACGTAGACGGGCAAATCTTCCAGCCTCCAGCCCCAATCGCCAGCTGCCAATCAAACCACCACCCCATCCAGCGACTCGCAGCAGAATGCTGAGACCAGAAGAAAGGGGGTAAAGGGGAGGACTGGCGATCACGGCTAATCCATCAGCTGGGATGCCAGTAAAAGTCGCCCGAAAGTTATCGTTGGTGCGCTTCATGGGTAGTGATGTCGCCACTTCCCAACCAGATGGAAGATTGACCTCAATATCTAGCTGACCAAACCTAGCCCATGAGCGTGCTGGGGCGAGAAAATAGCCGATCAGGTATTGACGGTAGATCTTTCCGTCGCCGTTTTCTTCGCCCGGTTGCACGTCATAGCTGATTTGTAGCCGATGCTCGCCCGTCGGCAGTATTGCCTGAAAGCTGATGCCATCATTATTGTTATGGTAAAGGTTGTAAAGGTTAACCGTTCCACCGAATCCTAAAGCCCTCGATCTATTGCCCATCTTTGGCATGGTGATCGGCTTTTTCCATTCTGGTGGTACGGTTGGTTGAGAAACCTTATTAGACGCTACTTTAGTGCCATCCACAGTGACATTACCCGTTTGGATGCCCGGAGAAATGAACAGTAGGTCAACAGTCGCTTGAGAACCATTGTTACGAATCAGATAGGCAGCCATTACACGGCCTTTTTTCTGGGAAACAAGCGATCGCAGGTCTAGGGTAAGCGTTTCCTGGACAATAGAAAGCTGGCGGAAGATGCCTATTGGCTCTCCCACAGGGTCTCCAGGTTCCCAAGGAGAAGACATGTTAGCGATCGCGCTTCCTGTTGTTAGACCAAGCACTAGCACTGCAAGCAGCAGGAATAATAATAAACGGTAAAAGTTATGTCCCAGAGCTGAATTAAGGTTGTTGATGTTATTAATAATAAGCTTGTGCCACTGCCAGTGACTACAG